>JADZAN010000046.1 GCA_020852815.1 Gemmatimonadaceae bacterium
AGAAGACGAGAAGACGAGAGGCCTTCCCCAGCGAACCTGGGGACGAGACCAACGTGCGGGGGGGCGGCGGGCGGCGGAAGGTGTGCGTTCTCGTCCTGACTGGTCCACTCGTAGCCGGATGCTAGCTTGCACGCGTCTCATCATCTCGGGGGATGCGGTATGTCGCGAATGGCGATAGTGGCGCTTGGCGCGCTGGTGGTCGGGACACTCGGCTGCACGCCGGGGGCGCGCGGCGCGGCGGGGAATGGGCCGGTGACGGCTGCGGCGCCGCATCTCACGATCCTGCACTTCAACGACGTCTACGAGATCACCCCGGTCGAGGGCGGGAAGTCCGGAGGACTGGCGCGCGTAGCCGCGTATCGCCGACGCCTCATCGACTCGGTGGGCCCGGTCCTCACCACGCTCGGCGGCGACTTCGTCTCGCCGTCGGCGCTCGGCACCTCGCGCGTGAACAACGAACCGCTCGCGGGCAAGCAGATGGTCGCCGTGCTCAACGCCGTGGGGCTCGACTGGACCACGTTAGGCAACCACGAGTTCGACATCGGCGACCGCCGCCTGCGGCAGCGCCTCGAGGAATCCCGCTTCCAGTACGTCGCCTCCAACGTCACCGACAGTGCCGGGCGCCCCTTTCCCAAGGTGCAGCCGCACGCCATCGTCCGTATTGCATCTGGCGGACGCACGCTCCGCGTCGGGCTGGTCGGCGTCGTCATCCCATCCAATCCGCAGCCGTGGGTCAGATACGAAGACCCGATCGCCTCGATTGCCGCGCACGCCGCCATGATCCGCGACTCGGTCGACATTCTCATCGCGCTCACGCACCTCTCGGTGCAGCAGGACCAGCGCGTGGCCGAGGAGGTCCCCTCGATCGACGTCATCCTCGGCGGCCATGAGCACGAGAACTACCTCCTGCAACGCGGCCCCAACCTCACCCCCATCATCAAGGGAGACGCCAACGTGCGCACCGTGGCCGTGGTGCGCATCGAGCCCGGCCTGCGCGGCGGGCGCGCGCGCGTGAGCAGCACCCTCATCCCCATCACCGACCACACGCCCACCGACAGCGACGTGGCCGCCGAGGCGCAACGGTGGATCGACGCGGCCTTCGCCGGCTATCGCACGCAGGGCTTCGCCCCGGAAGCGGTGGTCGCCACGCTCCGCTCCGCGCTGGACGGGCGCGAGACAACAGTGCGCACGCGCCCCGGGCCGCTCAGCGATGCGATCCTCGCCGGGATGCGCGCCGAAGCCGCCGACGCCGAAGTGGCGATCTTCAACGGGGGCTCGATCCGCATCGACGACGTGGTGCCGCCGGGTGCCCTCACGCAGTACGACGTCATTCGAATCCTCCCGTTCGGAGGGGTCACCGTGCGCGCCGACCTCACCGGGCGGCTGCTCAAGCAGGTGCTCACCATCGGGAGGCAGAGCGCGGGGAGCGGCGGCTACCTGCACGCATCTGGTGCCAGCTTCGATGGCGGCGGCGTGCTGCAGGTGAACGGCGCGCCGGTGACCGACGAGCGCTGGTACCGGGTCGTCCTCACCGACTTCCTGCTCAGCGGGAACGAGTCGCGCCTGGGCTTCCTCACGCGCACCAACCCGGAAGTGAAGGTGATTCGGGACATGCGTGACATCCGCCTCTCGTTCATCGATCAGCTACGCCGGATGTGACCGCCGGCCACTTCGGCGAGGCTCGTCGGCGCGGTGGCCGTCGCGCGCCACGAATTGAGATAAGCGCTGCGTTGGGAAGGAGTTGCCGAGCGCTCCGGTGTCGGCGTCTCGCGGGTTGACCCAGCGTGGGAGGCTGTCTACTTTTCGCCCCCTGATCCCGAGTAGCTCAGGTGGTAGAGCGGGTGACTGTTAATCACCATGTCGGGGGTTCGAGTCCCTCCTCGGGAGCTGGCGAAAGCTCACGACAAGGCCCGTCGCGGAAGCGGCGGGCTTTGTCGTTCGAGCGACATCCCGGGGCAACTCGGGTAGAGGAGTGATCCGACCGCTCTCGCAGCGCCCACGTTTGTACTTCGCTGCCCGCCGCGCCTCTCGCGGCAGTGTGCTGGGGCGCGAACCTACCGGCTGCCGATTCTCCGCGCGCGTATGCTCTCGGATCCGCTCGTGAACAGCGTGTCGTGCAGGACGACGGGAGCGCCGTAGTATCGATTGGAGTCGCTCGCGCTGGAACCGGAAGGCGGATCGCGTCGGATGATAGCGCCCCGCGTCAGATCGTACTCCACAAGAACGCCGCCATGATTGACGGCGACGGAGGTGCTTCCCACCGCGGGCGGATCGAGGGGACTTCCCCGCTGTGACGCACGCCAGATCTCATGTCCGTCGACCGGCGAGAGCGCTTGAATGATGCCCAGATCGGACGTCGCGAGAAGCATGCCTGAGCCTGCAGCGGAGTAACGTCGATCGTCGAAGGGACCGGTCCCGGGACCGGAGGGATCTCCTGGCGGCGAATGCACCCGTGGAGCTGTCCACCGTATCGCTCCCGAGCCAGCGTCGTGTGCGAATACGCGACCGTCGTCCTGTGCTTCGACGATCAGGTCTCCCGAGCGGGCCACGCGCGAGTAGCACTTGGAACTCTGTCCAGGTAGTTCCGGCGAGTACTGATGGCGCCACACAATCTGGCCGGTTGCTGCGCGCAGCGCGAAGAGTTCACCGGTCTCGACCTTCGTGCCGAATGTGTTGCCGCAGACGAAGAGCAACATGTCAATGAGCGTCGGACCGAACGCCGCGAGGGTAGTATCGCCTCGTTGCAATCGTGCGCTCCAAAGCTCGCGCCCGCTTCTCGCGTCCAACCGCCGGACAATGCCTTCGCCACCTGCAACGAAGAAGGTGCTCCCATCCGTCGCGATGGTTCTTGTGCCTTCGTTCCCCGGCGTCGAAAGCTGCCACAGCGGCGTTCCGTCGTTGGCGTCCACAGCGAAGACGTCCACGTCACCCACGGCGGCGACACCGCCGGCGAGAGCGACGTTCTCGCCAAACGGCGCACCATCTCCATAGCGCCTCTTCCATCGCAGCCGTCCGGTATGCGCGTCGAGCGCAGCGAGTTCTCGCTGACCCGTCGTGACATAGAGGACGCCAGCAGCGGAGTCCAGCCCCGGCGTGACGTTGCTTCCGCGGAGACTGACCACCCACCCCCACTTGCCGTGACCCGACGATGGAACGGATGGACGGCCAGCGTCGCACGCACTGACTGCGAGCGAGGTTGCGACGAACCAGCGGAGGACACGCAAGAGGTCAGTGCGGGTCATATGATAGGGGCGGAGTAGGGTCGCACGTGGCGACCCTACCCGGTCCATGGTTCACGCCTGACACGGCGACGTACTGCATCGCACTGTAACCAACTTCGAGGCGGAGGTACTGCCACCCGCCGAATCCATGATCACCACCTGCAAGGTATAGGACGCAGCCGCGCCCCACGTGAAGCTACTGCTCGATCCAGTCTGCTTCGACACGCCGTTCACCTTCCACGCGTACGTGTAGGGCGTTCGTCCGCCGTTGCTCCCGACGACTCAGCTCAGCGCCCGGACAACGCGGTCCGCTCGATGCGCAACCGCACAAGTGTCGGTACCTCGTCCACGACCTCCTCTCCCCAAGCCATCCGATCGGACACCCAGAGCAGGCGGGTACTGGGATTGCCTGAGGCCAGGCCGGTAAGGCTGCCATTCCGATCCAATACGTAGTAGCGGACGCTTCCTCCAGCGTCTGCCCCACGCAGCCAGGTGCTGCCGTCAGCGGCAACGATGGCCGCAGTCACCGGTGTGGCAAACTCGGGCAAGAAGAGTGCGCGATCGAGTTCGGCCGCGGCAAACCGGGGACGGATCGCACGCAGTACCGCCTCGCGCACACTATCGCGCGCTGTCCGGGAAATTGGCACGGGCGCGACGGGCACGACAGTGGACCACAACGTGTCGCCAAGCAAGTTGATCGCTGTGGCGCGGAACGACGCTGCACTTCGGCGGTCTGAGCTTGAACGCTGGATCACAATTACACGTCGATTGGCACCATCGCAGGCGAGCAAGGGATTGTCCGCAAACGGCTGAGCGCGATACATCATCGCAGATGCGGATCGGAGCACCATATCCGAGTGGCGAATGGACACCCACGTCAGCGTACCGATGACTGCTCCCGAGCGAGCCATGCGGTAGACGGGGCTAGCTGTCACACGCCCATCTGCAATCGCGCGCCCGGTCGTACCACCGAAGCCAAGCATCTCACCGTCGCTCGTGAGGGCGAGCGGCATGGAGAAGAAGGAATCCGCGCGCGCGCTTCCGGCTTGGCCAAGTTTGTCCAATGGCCAGGACCTGATGAAGCGTCCATCCGAATTGAACATTGATACTCGGCGCTGAGCTACATCAATTGCCCAGAGGGTATCCGCGAGCGTACCGATTGCGAACAGGCCCTGAAACTCGCCCGGCCCGGCTCCCGGGCGACCAACATTCCTAACGAAGCGACCGCCGCTGTCAAACTGGCGCACGAATTGGGAGCCCTCGTCGCGAACGTAGACCCGCTGGCCGTCGACGACAACGCCTGCAATTCGCACAAACTGAAAAGCACTTCCGTCCTCATCGTCACCGAGTCGGAGCTCCGGGACGAGTCTCAGCGCGGCGGACCGCTGTCCCTCCGGGACAGAAGCGGCGTCACAGGAGACAAGAAGCAGTAGGAGGACGGCGGGTGAGAACCGATGGCTCGTGTACGGCGCCCACAATCTCCTGAGGACTCGCATTGTCGGCGTCATCCGCCGCAATCTCATGACTTGAGTGCGGCTTCGACAGGTGCCCGCAAGGAGTCGACAGAGTCCTCGGGAGTGCGCAGCGACACTCTGGATGCCAGGTGCGTTGCTCCTTTGCCTACAAGTCATTGGAAGCTCTATCTTCTGCACATACCCGAGCGGTGCCAGCATACGATGCGTGTTGAACCACAGGACCCATGCCAGCGTCGGGAATCCGACGTCATCAAAGCCGCGCGGCCGGATGACCTCCGTCCCGCGCCCTCGCTCTCGTCACGGCTTCAGGTCCTCTCCGGCGAGGGGGCCATCGACGTCTTCCGCCGTGCGGTCGCGCTCGAGCAGCAGGGGCGGTCGATCATCCATCTCGAACTCGGCGCGCCCGACGTGCCGGCGCCGCCGCACGCCACCGAGGCGGCGATCCAGGCGCTGCGCGACGGTGATGCGCGCTACGTGGCCGTCAACGGCATTCCCGAGTTGCGCGAGGCGATCGCCGCCGACCTGCGCTCGCGCGACGTGCACGTGGACGCCGACCAGGTGCTCGTGACGCCGAGCGCGAAGACCGCCGTGTTCTACGCCATCCTTGCCGCCGCGGAACCGGGGAGCGACGTCCTGGTTCCCGACCCGGGCTTTCCCATCTACCCCAGCGCCGTGCGCTTTGCCGGGGCCGTCCCGGTGGGATACGGTGTCGACAGCCGCAACGCGCCGGATGTCGACGACATCGAGGCAAAAATCACGACGCGCACGCGCGCCCTCCTCCTCAACTCGCCCAACAACCCGACGGGTGGCGCGTTAGGCTCGGCGGCGCTGGCGCGACTGGCTGCCCTCTGCGCCCGGCACGGGATCGTGGCCATCACCGACGACATCTACACGCGACTGGTGTACGATGCCCCCTTCGCCCCGACGCTGGCCGCGTTTGACGGGGCGCGCGACCGCACCATGGTCATCGATGGCTTCTCGAAGACGTATGCAATGACCGGGTATCGCCTGGGCTACATCGCGGCGCCACGCCCGTTCGTCGAGCCGTTGCTCCAGTTGGCCACCAACGGCCACACCTGTGTGGCCCCCTTCATCCAGCGCGCCGGCGTGGCGGCGCTCACCGGACCGCAGGACGCGGTGCGCGCGCAGGTCGAGATCTACCGCGTGCGTCGCGACCGGTTGGTGAGCGGCCTCAACGCCATCGAGGGGGTCCGCTGCGCCACGCCGGACGGCGCGTTCTACGTCTTTCCCGACCTTCGCGCGGTGCTTGCAGCTCGCGGGATGTCCTCGGCGCAGTTCGCCGCACGGTTGCTCCAGGACTTTGGCGTCGCGGCCATCGACGGCGCGGCGTTCGGCGCGCGCGGCGAGGGGCACCTGCGGCTCTCGTTTGCCTCGTCCACGGCAGAACTCGACGCGGCGCTGGCGCGCATTGCGTCGTGTGTCGCCTCGCTCTAGCACTTTCATGGCCATCGACCGTCGCTCTGCCATCGCCGCGCTCGCGGCCCTCCCACTTGGACGTGCGCTGTCGGCACCGGAGTCGAGCGCCGACGCGACGCCGTACCCGAGGCCGCCAGCAGCAACGCCGCTGCTGCGCACCGACGGGAGCGCGCGGCATTTCGCTGTGATCGGCGCCGGCGCCTTTGGTGGCTGGACGGCCTGGCACTTGCGGCGCGCTGGTCATCGGGTGACGCTGATCGACGCCTACGGAGCCGGCAACTCGCGCGCGTCGTCAGGCGGCGAGACGCGCCTCATTCGCGCCGTGTACAACGGGCAGCGCGAGTACACCGACCTTGTCGCGCGCGCCTTCGCGCTGTGGCGCGAGTACGAGCGCTCGTGGGGGGCGCGCTTCCTCACGAAGACGGGGGCGCTGTGGATGTTCGAGGGCGACGACGACGCCTTTGCGCGCCGGTCGCTCGAGCTCATGCGCGCGCATCGCCTCCCGCTGGAGGAGGTGGAGCTGGCGGCGGCCGCGCGCCGGTGGCCGCAGCTGTCGTTCGCTGGGGTACGCCACGTCTGGTTCGAGCCCGAGGCCGGGGAGCTGTTGGCGCGCGCGGCGTGCGAGACGGTCCGCGAGCAGTTCGTGAAGGCAGGAGGCGAGTACCGGACGGCGCTGGCGCGCCTCCCGGCATCGCTGGGGCGCCACCTCTCGGCGCTCCCGTTAGGCGACGGGTCGACGCTCACCGCCGACGCCTACGTCTTTGCCTGCGGCCCATGGCTGGGGCGCCTGTTTCCCGACGCGGTGGGGAAGCGGATCCGCGCCACGCGACAGGAGATGTTCTACTTCGGGACTCCGGCCGGCGACACGCGCTTCCTCGACCCGGCCATGCCGGCGTGGGCCAACTTCGGCGACCGGTTGATCTACGGCATGCCCGGGAACGAGCGGCGCGGCTTCAAGGCGGCCGACGATTCGCTGGGTGACGAGGTGGACCCCGACACGCTGGAGCGCCTGGTGCGCCCAGAGGCGCTGTCGCGCGTGCGTGCCTTCGTGGCCCGCCGCTTTCCCGCGCTGGCCAAGGCACCGCTGCTGGAGACACGCGTGTGCCAGTACGAGTACAGCACCGACGGCGACTTCGTCGTCGACCGGCACCCGGCGGTGGACAACCTCTGGATTGCCGGCGGCGGCTCGGGGCACGGCTTCAAGATGGGGCCGGCCATCGGCGAGCACATTGCCGCCGTGGTGCAGGGCGACACCCCGGTGCGCCCCAAGTTCTCGCTTTTGCGCCTGACGAACGCCAGGCCGGCGCCGGCCACGCGGCGGGGGTAGCGCGACGATGCCGGCGCGCGGCCCCCCGCCGCCC
This sequence comes from Gemmatimonadaceae bacterium, assembly GCA_020852815.1. Classification (NCBI taxonomy): domain Bacteria; kingdom Pseudomonadati; phylum Gemmatimonadota; class Gemmatimonadia; order Gemmatimonadales; family Gemmatimonadaceae; species Gemmatimonadaceae bacterium. Next base: position 7,495 of record JADZAN010000046.1, read on the forward strand.
GGCCCGTCAGATGAAGATCACCTGCGCCCCGTCCGACTTCTCGAAGAACTCCATCGCCGTGATCACGTCTTGCACCTGCGGCACCAGCTCCTCGCGCGCGATCCCCATCATCTCCATCGCCATCTGGCAGGCGTACAACTCGGCGCCCGCGTCGCTGAGGGTCTCGAGCAGTTCGCGCACCGTGGGAACGTCGATCTCGGCGATCTTCCTCTTCATCATGTGCGTCGCCAGGCCCTCTACGCCCGGCAGCCCGGCGAGCATTGCCGGCATGTGCGCGCCGGGATTGCCCACCACGCCGGCGTGGAGCTTGTCCACCGTCGACTCGCGGATGATGTCCATCCCCCAGAAGGTGAAGAAGAGCACGGCGTCGATCCCCATCATGCGCGCCGCATTGGCCAGGATGAGGCCGGGGTAGGCCATGTCGAGGCTCCCCTTGGAGCAGATGATCGCGACCTTGCGGTTGGTGGCGCGGGCATCGTTGTTGGCGCCGCTCGTGGCGCCGGCCGGCACCGCCGCAGTCTCCAGCGCGGTAGTCATCGTTCGTCCTCGTCGTTAGGTGTCGTGGCTCGGCTGGCGCTCACACGCAGCTCTTGGGCTTGGTCAAACCAGAGACCTTGGCCGCCAGGATGCCGGGGCCCTTCGGAAAGAGCTGGTACAACTCCTTGGTGGGGATCCCGGCAATCGCCGTGATGCGGCGCAGCCCGGGCGGCGTTCCCTGCTCTGCCGCGTCGCGCCGGCAGAACTCGATCACCTTCCAGTGGCGATCGGTGAGGGTGATCCCGGCGCGCTGCGCGAGCTCCTCGCCGATTTCGGGAGTCCATTCCTGCGGGTTCGTCATGAAGCCGTCGTCATTGAGCTGCACCTCATGTCCCGCGATCAGTGCCATGGTCATCGTAACCTCACGGATGGGTCAGCCCCGCTTCCCCGCCATGCTCATGCGCGGGCCGACGGTGGGGAGTTCGTGTCCCTTGAGCAGGACGTTCCAGTAGATCGACCGAAAGGCGAGCTTCCCCCAGTGGTTCACGCGCGTCTCCTCGAGGAGCGTGAATGGTCCAACGATGGGAAGCGGGAACCGGCCCGCGAGCGGCTCCACGTCGTAGTTGAAGTCGATGAGCGTCGCCTTGCCATAGCCCGTCTCGATGAAGCAGTTGGCATGGCCGTCGAAGCCGGGATCGAGCGGGAGGCCGGCGATGGCGCGACGCACGTTCCCGGTGAGCACCTCGGCCTGGAAGTGCGCCACCGACCCCGCCTTCGACGAGGAGAGATCGGTCGCGTCGCCAATCACGAAGACGTTCTCGAAAGCCCTGGACTGCAGCGTGTGCCGATCGGTGGGGACAAAGTCGAGTTCGTTGCCCAGCCCCGACGTGGCAATCGCTGCACTCCCGCGGTGCGTGGGGACGGTGACGAGGAGATCGTACGGGATCTCGCGCCCGTCCCAGCTCCTGAGCATGCGCGCCGAACCGTCCACTTCGCCCGTGTTGAAGGTCGTCTCGACCGCGATGCCCCGCTCCTCGAGCAGCCCTCCCATCATGTCGGAGCACCGCTTCTTGGTGAAGGCGCTGTCCAGCGGCGTGGCATACACCAGCTCGACGTCGTCGCGCATGCCGCGCCCCGCGAAGAACGCCTCGGCCAGGAAGAGAAACTCGAGCGGGGCCACCGGGCACTTGATCGGCATCTCGACCACGTTCACGACGAGCCGCCCGCCCTTCCATGTGCGCAACTTCTCGCCCAGGGCCGAGGCGCCGTCGAGCGTGTAGAAGTCGAACGCCGTATCACGCCAACCCTTGCCTGTCAGTCCCTCCGTCTCGGCGGGGACGATGCGACTCCCCGTGGCGATGATGAGGAAGTCGTAGGCGATCGATGCGCCTCCCAATAGGGTGACGCGGTTCTCATCCGGGACGATGCGGTCGACCACGGCGAGGATGAGCTTTGCGGCTGGCGGCAGCACCGCCGAGCGCCGCTTCACCAGCTCGGAGCGCGTGTAGTCGCCGAACGGAAGAAAGAGGAGTCCCGGCTGGTAGACGTGCTCGTCGTCCTGGTCGACGACGGCGATCTCCCAGTCATCCAGCGGGAGGACATGGACCAGCTTGGCCGCCATCATGGTGCCGGCGGTGCCGCCGCCAAGGATCAGGATCCGTTTCATCGCGCCACTCCGGGTTCGTAGTCCCAGCGTCCCGTTCGCGCGATTGGAAGGGCATCATGCGGGCCAGCGCACGGTCCCGAGGCGAAGCGCAAGGGGGGCAACGCGTTAGGCACCCGGCCGCATGGGCGCGGCGCGCCCGAATGAAACGCGACGTTGCAACAGGCGAAACATCGTGAAACTCGATGTTTCAAGACGAACGCGCCGCGGCACCAGCCAGCGACGCTCATCGCCGCCGCGCGACGCTACAGCCGGTACTCCTTCATCTTCCGCCACAGCGTCGTGCGGCTCATCCCCAGGGCGCGTGCCGCCTCGTCGCGGCGATAGCGCGCGCGCTCCAGCGCACCACGGATGCGCTGCATCTCCTCCTGCCCAGCCGGCGTTCCGGCCTCGCCAACCCCCACCCCGCCAGCTCCGCGCATCGCGCCATTCGCCGCCGGCAGCCGCAACGCGACGGGCGAGGCGGCGCGCGTATCCACGGCAATCCCCGGCGGCAGGTGCGTCACCTGCACCGTCTGGCCATCGCACAGCGCCGTGGCGTACTCCAGCGCGTTCTCCAGCTCGCGCACGTTCCCCGGCCAATCCCAGGAGACCAGGGCATCCAGTGCCGCCGGGGACAGGCGCAGCGCGCGCCCCCGACGCTGGCCAATGCGCTCGAGCAGGTGCGGAATGAGGAGCGTGAGATCGTCACGACGCTCGCGCAGTGGCGGCACGTGAATGGGGACGACGCGGAGACGGTAGAAGAGATCCTCGCGGAAGCGCCCTGCCGCCACCGCCGCCGCGAGATCCACATGCGTGGCGGCGATCACGCGCACGTCGGCGGTTCGCGTGCGCGACTCTCCCACGCGCTCGAACGTATGATCCTGCAGCACACGCAGGAGCTTGGCCTGCAGCGCCGGTGGCATATCACCGATCTCGTCGAGGAAGAGCGTCCCGCCCTCGGCGGCCTCGAAGCGCCCGGCGCGATCGCGCAGTGCGCCAGTGAAGGCGCCGCGCACGTGCCCGAACAGTTCGCTCTCCAACAGCTCCGCCGGGAGCGCGGCGCAGTTCACCGCCACGAACGGTCCGCGCCGCCCCGATCGTGCATGCAGCGCGCGCGCCACCATCTCCTTCCCCGTCCCGCTCTCCCCCGTGACGAGGATAGTCGCGTCGTTGTCGTGCAGGAGTTCGATGAGTCGAAAGATGCGTTGCATCTGTGGCCCGCGCCCGACGATTCCCTCGAAGGCGGGGAGCGCATCGGCACGCGCCAGGTCCGAGCCCGGACGAATCATGATCGCCGTTCTCGCCCCCGAGCTGCCGCAGTGCGTCGTGGCAGCGATGGGGCCGAGCGAGATGGAGACCGGGATCCCCTCGCCGTCGCGCGCGACCAACTCGGCGGCGAGCCCTTCGCGTCGCACGCCGGCGTCGAGCGCCTGGCGCAATAGATCGGGGGCTCCATCGCGCGCATCGCGCAGGAGCAACGCCAGCGGCCGCCCGCGCAGCGCGTCAGGCGCAACGCCCAGCATCGCGGCCAACGCCGTGGATGCCGACATGACGCGCTGCCCGGCGTCGGCAATCACGTACCAGCGCCCCAGGCTGCCAAGGAGCGTCTCCAGCTGCTCGCGGCCGTCCATGACCTCGTGGACGCCGAGGGTGTGTGCCTCGGGGCTCCGCGTGTCCGCCAGGCGCAACGTCTCGATGGCCCCCGTCACGTTACCCTGCGCGTCGCGCACCACCTCGCCCGCGCGCACGACCTCGAGCTCGGCGCCGGTCCTGGTATAGACGGTGAGCGGTGTCTCGTCGACATGCCCGTGCCGGAAGACGCCACACCCCTTGAGGCACTCGCGGCAACGGATGAGCGAGATGCACGGCTTCCCGATCACGTCCGCCGCGGTAAAGCCGGTGATGCGTTCCAGCTGCGGGCTGACGGCGATGATGGTGCGGTCGGCGTCGACCTCGAACCAGCCGACACCGGAGAGCCTGGCAATGACGTCGCGTGCGCGATCGGCTTCCGGCGGCGCCAGCGCCGGGCGATGTGGGGCGGCCTTCACCATGGCAACACGATGTTGCAACGAAACGTTGCGTCGCATCGGGGGATCTGCCTAAGCCGGAGGGCCGAAAGCCGGACCTCGGAAGTGAAACGCATTCACGTGCCGTCGCGGAAGGCGCGGGGGGAGGCGGTTCGGCGTCAGCGCTCGCGCCACCGCGCGGCGGGGGTGGCGTCGGTTGGTGGCGGTTGGAGGAAACGGCCGAGGCGTCGTCGCCTGGCGTGCGAATGGCGCGTGGCGAAACGGTTCAGGGGCCCATCCGCGCCCTAACGCGGAAAGGCCCCTGTGTTACGTGACCGCTCGGCGCGGTGCGCCAGACAGCCAGTGCGGATGTGCTGCGGGTCGTGCGGACGAATTGCGGACTTACTGCAGAGTTTCTGCAGACGTACTCAGTCCTGCGAGAACCCGATTACCAGCCTCTGGCGATCCGCGCCGTTCGTGGGTCAGTAGACAATGGATCACCTCCTCGTTTGCAGGTTGGGCGTTGAGGGTGCGATGGTGCGGAGAAGATATGGGGAGGCGCGCGGGACGCAATACGGACGCTCGCCGCCGCGCGGCGCCTTGAGCGGGGCTGGCGCTTTGACTGGGCGCGGCGCGAGGGATAGGATCGTGGCGACCGCAACCGCCGATGGCCCCGCTACCGCCTGCATGTCGCGAGCGGAGACGGCGAGGCTTTCATACGCGCCTTCCCCCAGAGGTCGTGATGTCCGTTCGACAGTCCTTGCGCGCCTTCGTGGTCACGACCACGACGCTCGTCACCGGAGCAGCCGCCACGTTTGCCCGCGCCCCCCTTGCTCCTGACGAGGCGCACGCCCAGGGGTCCGCCAGGGGCGCGGCGGCAGCGGCGCCGGCGCTGGCGATTCCCGCCGAGTCGTACCGTCAGCTACAATGGCGCACGATCGGCCCCGAAGGGAACCGATTCACCTCCGCCGCCGGCATTCCCGGCGACCCGCTCACCTATTACGTGGGCGCGGCCTCGGGCGGCGTGTGGAAGACGAACGACGGCGGCACCAACTGGCAGCCGCTGTTCGATGCGCAGCCGGTGCAGTCCATCGGGGCGCTCGCCGTGTCGCGCTCCGACCCCAACGTGGTGTGGGCGGGGACGGGCGAGGCGCACATCCGGTCGCACATCTCGCTCGGAATGGGCGTGTATCGCTCCACCGACGCGGGGCGCAACTGGACGCTGATGGGCCTGGAGAAGACGGGACGCATCGCGCGCATCGTCATTCATCCGCAGGACCCCAACACCGTCATCGTCTGCGCGCTGGGGCACGCCTATGGCCCGCAGCCGGAGCGCGGGATCTACCGCACCACCGACGGTGGCGTCACGTGGACGCTGGCCATGCACGTGGACGACAACACCGGCTGTTCGGACCTCGCGATGGACCCGCGCAACCCGCGCATCCTGTACGCGGGGATGTGGCAACTCGAGATCCACACGTGGGGGCGCACGAGCGGCGGTCCGGGGAGCGGGCTCTTCACGTCACGGGATGGCGGTGCCACCTGGACGCGCCTCACCGGGCGCGGCCTTCCGCGCGGTCCGGTGGGCAAGGTCGCCGTCGCGATCGCCCCGTCCAACACCGACCGCGTCTTCGCCCTGATCGAGACGGGCGACGGAATTCCCTGGAACGGACAACCGACAGAGAGCGGGCAGCTATGGCGCTCCGACGACGGCGGCCAGAACTGGCAGCTCATCTCGCGCGACCGCAATGCGATGGGGCGCGCGCACTACTACTCGCGCATGGCCGTGAACCCCGATGACCAGGACGAGGCGTACTTTCTCACGGCGTCGTACGCGAAGACGGTGGACGGCGGGGCAACGCTCCGCACGGTGCAGGGGCGCGAGGCGCCCGGCGGCGATCACCACGACATCTGGATCGATCCCACCAACGGCAACCGGCAGCTCGTGGCGCACGACCAGGGGCTGTCGATCACGCAGAACCGCGGGAAGACGTGGTACCGCCAGCGCCTGCTCAACGCGCAGATGTACCACGTCACGGTGGACAACGAGATTCCGTACAACGTGCTGGGCAACAAGCAGGACGAGCCGTCGTATCGCGGGCCGTCCAACTCGCGCGTGATGGGCGGGCGCGGCCAGGGGATCTCACGCGGGATGTGGCATTCGGTGGGCGGCGGTGAGAGCGGGTGGGCAACGCCCGACCCCACCGACTCGAAGATCGTCTGGTCCACCGCGTCGGGATCGGGAATGGTCGGCGGCATCGTGGTGCGCTTCGAGGAGGACCGCCGCCAGTTCCGCAACGTCGAGGTCTGGCCGCAGCAGTCGAACGGCCCCGCCGACGGGGTGAAGTACCGCTTTGTCTGGGACTCCCCCTTCCAGATCTCGCCGCACGATCACAACACGATCTACGTCGGCAGCCAGCACGTGCACCGCACGACGAATGGCGGCCAGAGCTGGGAGGTCATCTCCCCCGACCTCACGCTCAACGACCGCACGCGCATGGGAAGCTCCGGCGGGCTCACGCCGGACAACATCGGCGTGGAGTACGCCGGCGTGGTGTACGGCATCGCCGAGTCGCCCCGGGAGAAGGGGGTGATCTGGGTGGGGACGAACGACGGTCTCGTGCAGCTGACGAGGGACAACGGGAAGTCGTGGACCAACGTCACGAAGAACATCCCGAACCTCCCGCCATGGGGGAGCGTGCGCTCCATCGCCCCCTCGCGCTTCGACGGTGGCACGGCGTATCTCACCGTCGACTTCCACCAGGTGAACAACCGCGACCCGTTCATCTACAAGACGACGGACTACGGCGCGACGTGGAAGTCGATCACCAACGGGATCGCCAAGTCGCCGCTCAGCTACGCCAAGGTCATCACCGAGGATCCGGTGCGACGCGGCATGCTCTACGTCGGGACGGAGAACGCGATCTACGTCTCGTTCGACGCCGGGGAGCAGTGGCAGCCATTGCAGAACGATCTCCCGCACGCGCCGGTCTCCGGCATCGTCGTGCAGGAGCACTTCAACGACCTCGTGATCTCGACGTATGGGCGTGGCTTTTGGATCATGGACGACATCACGGCGCTGCGCCAGCTCAACGCGGACGTCCTCGCCCGTCCCTCGCACCTCTTCACGCTGCGCCCTGCCTATCGGTTCCGTCCCATCACCGCGCCGTCGACCACGTACGACGATCCCACGACGGGCGAGGACCCGGAGTACGGCGCCTCGATCAACTACTACCTCAAGGCTCCGGTCGCGGGCGGCGTGAAGCTCAGCGTGGCCGACGCCAACGGACAAGTGATCCGCACCATCACGGGAACGAACGTGGCCGGGATCAACCGCGTGTACTGGGACCTGCGGCACGAGGCGTCGAAGGAGACGCGCCTCTTTACCTCCCCGCTGTACGCGCCGCACCTCATCGCCCCGCCCAACGGGCGCGTGGCACCGGGGACGGGGCAACTCGCGATCCTCGCCGCTCCGGGGCGCTACACGGTCACGCTTGCGGCTGGCGGCGACGAGCAGCGGCAGCCGCTGGAGGTTCGCAAGGACCCGAACTCCGGCGGGACGGAAGGCGACATCGAGGCGCAAACGCGCGCCCTGGTCGCACTCCGCACCGACATGAATGACGGGGCCGACGCCGTGCAGCGTATCGAGGCAGTGCGCGTGCAGCTCGAGGCGATCGCCAAGGTGGTCGACGACGCCGAGGTCCGCCGCGCGGCCGACGCGCTCCTGCAGCAGTTCGTCGACCTGGAGCAGAACCTCGTCGACTTGCGGCTGACGGGCACGGGGCAGGACGGCGTGCGCTTCGGCTCCAGGCTCCTGGGCAAGCTCAGCTACCTCGCCAACGGGATGGCCTCCAGCGACCACCGCCCCACCGACCAGCACCTCGAGGTCCAGGGGATCCTCGGCGGCGAACTCAAGCGGCACCTCGGCGCGCTCGACGCCCTCATCGCCAACCAGCTCGCCACCTTCAACAACCTCCTCAAGTCGCGCAACGTGCCTAACGTGATTGTCCGCCCCCGGTCGCCCATCAGCGACTGACGCGGCCACGGCGACGCGCACTACCTTTCGGCCACACCTCCCCTGCCTCGCCCCGCAAGCCTGAGCCATCACATGTCCCTCCTCCTGCGCCTCCTCATCAATGCGGCCGCGCTGTACGTCGCGGCGCGGTTCGTCGACGGCATCTCGTTCTCGGGCCCGCCCATGGCGCTCATCGCCGTCGCCCTCGTCTTTGGCGTCGTCAACACCTTCGTGAAGCCGGTCATCAAGCTGTTCTCGATTCCCGTCATCTTCTTCACGCTGGGGCTCTTTCTCGTGATCATCAACGGCGCGATGCTCCTCCTTACCTCGCGCCTCTCGATGACCTTGGGGCTCGGCTTCACGGTGCGCGGCTTCGGCCCCGCCTTGCTGGGCGCAATCGTCGTCTCGCTCACCTCCCTCGTTCTCGGGCAGTTCCTGGAGGACGAAGTCAGGGCGTGACGCCCGCCGTCCGGCGCGACCCCCGGGCACTCCGTCTCCCCAAACGCCAAAAAGGAGCAAGGCCCGCGGACGCCAGTACGGCGCCCGCGGGCCTTCCCCGTTGGATGGTGGATCCGCGTCGCGTTAGGCGTTGCGGTCCAGGCACCCCTTGAACTTCGGGTTGTTCTGTTCGTCCTGGATGATCGGGAGATTGACGTCGTTGCCGAAGACACCGCCCTTGTAGTGCTGCCCGGTGGGGAAGACCGCGGTGGCCGCCCTCCCGTACTGGCGAATCAGGCGGCGCATGTCGCCCAACCGCTGGCCGCGGCTGAACGTCCACAGCGCCTTCTCGCGGAACATCAGGTTGATGCGCAGTTCATCCGTCCCCGGATCGGCCAGCGGCGCCATGGCGTTCACGGCGACCGCGTGGAGCGTGGGAGGCGCCGCGCGCAGGGCGTTGAGGATGGAAAGCCACTGCGTGTAGTTCTTGTCACGCAACGCCTTCTCGGCCTCGATCATGCGGGCGTCCACGCCGTTCACGATGTCGACGGCGGTCAACTGCCCGAAGATCTCCGTCGTGTTCATGAACGTCTGCCCGTCCTGCCCGGCGGTGGTGCGCTTGGTGACCGGGACACGCGGATCGTTGAGCGTCGCGAACGGAATGGCGTTCGGGACGACGATGTTCCGCTGGTTGCCCTGCAGCGAGTCGCCCACGGTGTAGCGAAGCGCCGAACGTCCCAGCGACCAGAGGTTGTTCGTCTGCGTCGTGAGGGAGAAGAGCGACCGATGGGAGAAGGTCGTGGGGATCCCGGCAACCGTCGCCGCGGCTGCATCGACCTGGTTGAGCCCCAGTTGCGCGCGCGCCTTGGCCACGCGCGCCGCGCGGGAGAGCGCCACGGAGGTCGTGTCGGTCGCGCTGCCGATGGAGGCCAGCGCCGAGTCGAACGACGCGATGGCGACGTTGAGGACCTGGTTCACGGTGAGCGGATCGCCGTACACGGGCGTGGCACCCGAACCGTCGGAGAGCGGGATGCCGTTGCAGAAGTCAGACGCCAGCTGCAACTCCACGAAGCCGCGCGCGAAGTACTGCTCGCCGATGTTCGTGGTCGCGGTGGGCTCCCACTGCTTCAACCCGGCAATCGCCTGGTTGGCCGAGGTGCGTACCCGATACAGGCGGTACAGCATGTTGGAGATCTGGGAGTTGTTCTCCTGGATGCGGCGCTGGTCGGTCTCGTCGTTCTGGACGAAGGTCGAGCTGGTCGCCCATTCGTCGGCCAACAGGCCGCCGAAGAGCCACGTGCTCTCGTTGCCGCCGGTGGCGGCCGTGAGGCGCGACACCGTGCCGATGGCAAGACCACGCGCCCCTTCGAGCGAGTTGGCGTCGGACGGGTTGATGAGGTCGGGATCGATCGCCTCGAGCAGCGTGTCGGTCACGCTGCCGCAAGCGGTCGAAGTCGCGAGCGCGAGGGCCGCAACGGCCCTCAGGGAGCGCCCGCCGAAGGACATACGATGCATGATCGAGTTCCCCTGTTGGGCGTTAGCGGTTGATGTTGACACGGAGGATGTAGTAGCTGGGAAGCCCGAGCCCCTGGAAGTCGCCGCCCGGCGTGTCGACGCCGGCCGTGACCTGGTAGTCGTTCTCGGGATCGACGCCGCGATAGGCCGTCCAGCGGGCCAGGTTGCGCCCGGTGAGGAGGACGCTCACCGCGCGGCTCTTGAAGAAGCGCTGCGACCAGTCCTGGCTCAGGCTGTACTGGACCGTCAGTTCGCGGAAGCGAACGAAGTCACCCTTCTGCAGGAAGCCGTCGAGCGACGCCGACGGATGGTCGCGCGTGGCGACGACCATGGCCTGCTCCTCGAACGAGGCTCCCGGGCTCTGGAGCCCGTTGCAGTTCTGGCGCGAGACGCAGCGAATTCGCTCGGTGTTGTTGTACCACTTGTGGCCACCGCGATAGTCGAGCATGGACTGGATGCGGAGGCGACGCGAGAAGAAGTCGAAGCCGTTGGTCCACGTCACGAGGTTGCGCGGCTGGCCATAGCCACGGAACGAGAACGAGTCGGCAACGAAGACTTCGTTGAGGTTCGGGTCGGCGTTGTAGGTCAGGATCTTGTCGCCGTTCTTGTCCTGCCACCCGGTGATCGCGCGCGCCCACAGCCCAAACAGCGGATAGCCTTCCAGCGCGCGCGTCGTGGTGCCGATCTGCCGCGGCGTGCCGCCCAGCGAGATGAGCTCGTTGGAGTACGTCGAGCCGTTGAGCGAGACGTCCCACGCGAAGTTCTTGTGGTCCATCACCTGCGCCGAGATGATCGCTTCCCACCCGTTGTTCCCCACCGAGCCGATGTTGACGCGCTGCGTCGTCGGCCCGCCAATGGACGGCGGCTGGATGGCGGAGATGATCGCGTCCTTCGTCTTCTTGGTGTAGTACGTGACCTCGAGCGAGTACCGGTTGTTGAGGAACTTGGCGTCGAAGCCCGTCTCGAACTCGGTGGAACGCTCAGGCTTGAGGTCGGGGTTGCCGATCTGCGTGTAGACCGCGGCCGGCTGGTCGAGGCCGCGATAGTTCGCCGTCGTGGCGAGGTAGTAGCGCAACGCATCGTTTGGCCCGGGCTGCACGCCCGACGAGCCGTACGACGCGCGGAACCGGAACTGGTTGAGCCAGTCGAACTTGGGGAAGAACGACTCGTCGGACATGATCCAGGAGAGCGACCCCTTGGGGTAGTACACCTGCTGGAAGTTTGTCCCGAAGGCGGAGTTCTGGTCGGTGCGCACGGCCGCGGTGAGGAAGAGGCGATCGTTGATCGCCGCCGCCTGCTCCACGAAGAGGCCGAGCGTCTTCTGGTACGTCGTCGCCTCGGCCGCATTGGGGACGGCGCCGGCACCGGCGGTCTGCGCCCCCGGGGCAAGCTGCGTCCCCGTCGCCGAGCCCAGTTCGAAGAGGTAGTTCACGTACTGCACGCCGCCTGTTGTCTTCAGGCTGAGCCACGGCATGGGCGTGTACGACGCCGTCGACCCGAGGTCGACCGTGAAGTTGCGGATGTCGGTCCGCGAGTTCTGCTTGAAGCCAAGGCGGTAGTTCGCGGTGATGGGCGGTCCCTCGCCGCGCAGCAGGAGGTTGTCGTCCACGCGGTTGGCATAATCGTTCCCCAGCGTGAGGCGGTTCTGCAGCCACGAGGTGGGGCGCCAGTTGGCGTTGAACGAACCAATGAAGCGATTCACGCGCTGTCCGGTCTTCTCCTGCCAGGTGTAGCCCGGCGTCCAGGCGCGGTACCCGTAGAGCGGCGTGGCCAGCCCTCCCGTTCCCACCAGGCGGTCCGGCGAACAGATCTTGCACCCGGGTCCACCGAAGGCCTGCGACCCCAGGCCGGCCGTGGCGTTGGATTCCAGCGAGAAGCGCTGGTTGAGGTTGACGAAGCCGGTGGAGGCGGAGATGTCGAGCTTGGGGCTCACCGCGGCGTTGATGTTGGCGCGCACGCTGGTCTTGCCCAGCGCGTTGGGGCGCTCCGTCCAGTCGTGCAGCGGGAGGTTGAGCGTGTCGAGGCGGCGGCGCTCGAAATCCGGGATCTCGAGGAGCCCGGTCTCGTCCTCACGCTCGCCCGAGACGAAATACCGCACCGCCTCGGTTCCACCCGACAGCTGCAACCCGTACTGGTTGCGGTTGCCGGTGCCGAGCGGCGTCACGTCGGGATCGGTGAAGAGGTTGTACTTCGCGACCGAGTCGATGGTGCAGAAGCCCGACGAGACGCGCGGCAGGTTGCAGCCGTTGATGGCCAGCGCCGCACCCGTCGACTTGTTGCGCCCGAAGATCGTGTAGTTGGTGGGATAGGTGTTCTGGTCCTTGATCACCCCGCCCTCGGCGTACACGGTCCAGCGGGCCGCGCCCGCGCGTCCACGCTTGGTCGAGATGAGGACGACGCCGTTGGCCGCGTCGGTGCCGTACAGCGTTGCCGCCGAAGGCCCCTTCACGATCTCCATGCTCTCGATCTCTTCCGGGTTGATGTCGCCGATACGGCTCGGCTGCGATCCACCGGTGAAGAGGTTCGACGAGTTGGAGTTGTTCGACATGCGAACGCCGTCGATGATGAAAATCGGGTCGTTCGACAGCGACAGCGAGTTCTGGCCGCGAATACGGATGCGGGCCCCCGCCCCCGTCTGCGTCCCCGACGTCACGGTGACGCCCGCCGTGCGCGAGTTGAGCATGTCGTTGACGTTCTGCACCGCGCCCGACTCGGCGATCTTGGCCGCGTCGATCGACGCCACCGCGTTGCCGAGCTCCACGCGACGCGTGTCACCGGTGGCCGTCGTCACGACCGGCGCCAGCGTGAGCGCGACTTCCGACAAGGCAAACTCCAGGCTCGCCGCCTGTCCGGCGACGACGGTCACCGCCTTCTTCTGTTCCGAATAGCCAACGCGCAGCACGCGAACCGTGACCGCGCCAGGCGCAACGGAGCGGAACGTGAAGCGCCCATCGGCATTCGTCAGGCCGCCCAACGTCGTGCCGACGATCACGACCTGCGCCTGATCGAGGGGGCGGCCGCCAGCCGCCTCGGTGACGTGGACATTGATACTCCCCTGCGAGGTCTGTGCTCCGAGCGCACCGGCGCCTAACGCCAGCAACGCCCCGACCGTCCGCAGGGTTCGTCCGAACGAGACAGTACTCATTCCCGGACTCCAGGGTGTGGGGAGAGATGAGGGGTACAACCACCGCCATCGCGCACGACCGGAGCGTCGATGTCGGGGTCCTCTCTCACCACCCTGCGGCCCCCCCGTATCACCCGCGCACCAGCCTCGCGCGTACCGATCTCCGGCCGCTTCGTAGGGGGAAGACGTGGGCCGGAATTCCGGATAAGGGCTTGGCGGATCGCGCTAGGTTAAGGGAGCAAAAAGCCCCCGTCAACGACGGATGTACGTGCGCACCCTTCCTCGCCCTTATGTAACCGGTTCCAATTGGTTGGCAGATGCGGCTGGCCCCTCACACGTGCCCGCCCGAGCATCGCCCGGTTACCGAAGCCGCCGCTGCAGGAATTCCGCCGCCGTGGTGAACGCCGCCTGCCATGACGTGTGCCGCAGGAAGGAGTGCACCTCGTCGGGGAAGACGAGCTGCTCCACCTCCACCCGGCGCTCGCGGAGCTGCTCCACCAGCGTGATGGTCTCCGCGAATGAGACGTTGCGATCGTCATCGCCGTGGATCACCAGCACCGGCGCCTTCCATCGATCGAGGTACGCCAGTGGCGACGACTCGCGCGCCAGGCGCGTGCGCGGCGGATCGAGGAGGATGTTCCAGTCGGGGACGAAATGCCGGATCCCCACGTTCCAGTCGTGCACGCCGTGGATGTCGACGCCGGTGGCAAACAGCTCCGGCGCGCGCGCCAGCCCCATCGCGGTGAGGTAGCCGCCGTACGACCCGCCCCACAACGCGATCTTCTTCGGATCGACGTCGGCACGATTGCGCAGGAAGAGCCCCGCCCCCACCACGTCGTTGAACTCGCTCGCCCCTTCGGCCCCGTAGCGCGGTGCCTCGCGGAAGGAGAGGCCGTAGCCAATCCCGCTCCGGTAGTTCACGGCCAGGACGACGAAGCCCCGGCTGGCCAGGTACTGGTTGAAGGCGTAGGCGTTGTGATAGTACTCGCCATAGTGGTAGCCCAGCAGCATCTGCCGGCGCGAGCCGCCGTGGAAGAAGATCGCCGCCGGGTGTCGCTCCCCCGCCCTGGCGTTAGGCGGCAGGAAGAGCTGCGCCGGCACCTGCATCCCGTCGGGGGCGGTGAACATGACCGCCTGCGGCACCACCAGTTGCGAGGTGGGAAAGCTCGCCAGCACCGCCGGCGCCAGCGCCACCGCCCGGTCACCCCCCGCCAGCCGCACCGCATGCGCCGGCGTGCGCGCGTCCGAACGCAGGTAGGCCAGCGATCCATCGCTCAGCTCCACCTGCCCCCACTCGATCCCGTCGCCACGCGTGACCGGGACCGGCGCCCCGCCCTTCACCGCCACGCGCCAGATGTGACGGCGATCGATGTCGCCGATGTTCGTGTTGTACAGCACCTCGCGCCGGTCGCGACTCAGGCGGACGTACTCCACCTCGCCATCGCCGGGCGTGAGGAGCGTGGCGCGCCCGCCCGCAACCGGGACGCTGTACAGGTGATTCCACCCGTCCTTCTCCCACGGGAAGACGATCACGTCGCCGTCGCCCCACAGGATCTGGTCGGGGGCCACCACCTCGTGCGGCACGCTCCCGTCTCCCGCGTCGGCGGTCCACACGGTGCGCGCGCTACCCGTGGCCACGTCACCCACGAGGATGGACCACGGACGCCCCGTGCGCTGCGCCTTGAAGAGATACAGCTCGCTCGACGCCGGCGTGCGCACGAAGGCGACGAATCGTCCATCGGGACTCCACACAGGCGCGTCGTCGGTGTCGACGCTCGGCGCGAGCCACGTCACGCGCTTGGTGGCCACCTCGACGACGGCGATGAAGGCATGATCGCCTCGGCTGCTGACGTACGCGAACCTGGTCCCGTCGGGCGACCAGCGCACGTTCGACATCCCGCCGCGGATGTTGAGGAACTCGGTGAACTCACCCTTTTCCTCGGCCAGCGAGCGCCCCCACAGCTTGCCGCGCGACACGAGGAGGAGCTTGCCGTCTGGTGAGATGGTGGGAGCGGTCCCGCCACCCAGCCGCACCGGCGCCCCCCCGGCGAGTGCCACGCGATAGATCGCACTCTCCGCTCCCCCCGGAAGCTGCGCCGGGTTTGGGCTCTCCCCCGCGCGATTGCGCCCGCCACCGCGCACGAAGACGATCGATGAGCCGTCAGGCGCCCAGGTGAGCGTGTTGATCTCCTGCCCGTCGTCCTCGGTGTAGCTCGTTAGGCGACGGCCGGCGTAGGCGGGCGCCTCGGCCACCCAGATGTTGCGGCGCCCGCGTTCGTTGAGCACCCAGGCCACCGCACCGCCGCGCGGCGCCGCCGCAATCTCCAGCGGAAACGGCGCGGCGAGGAGCTGGTCGATGGTGAGCGGCGATGCCCCCTGCGCGGGAAGGGGGGCGGGAACGGCGGAGAGAGCGCACAGCAGGGCGAACAGATGGACAACTGTGGGGCGGTGCATGGGGATGACGTCGAATGGGGAAGACGCGGGGCGCAAGACGCGCGCCCCTCGTGCGGCGCAGCGGGCGAGAATATGTCCCCCATTCGCGCCCACCGCGCCCCCTTCACCGCGTTCCCCCTACGCCCCCTCACGACCCCGGTCCATATTTCCGTCGCGACAGGCGATGAGCGCCACCTCCACCCTTTCCGTCCCATGCCGCAATCGACCACGCCCCTCGTCGGGGTGGTGATGGGCTCCAAGTCCGACTACGAGCACATGCAGCACTGCTGCGCCATGCTCGACGAGCTGCAGCTCCCCTACGAAGCGCGCGTCGTCTCGGCGCATCGCACCCCCGACTGGATGTTCGAGTACGCCGAGTCGGCCGAGGGACGTGGGTTGCTCGTCGTCATCGCCGCCGCTGGGGGGGCGGCCCACCTCCCGGGGATGATCGCTGCCAAGTCGCTCCTCCCCGTCCTCGGCGTCCCGATCCCGGCAACGCTTCTCAACGGGAGTGACGCGCTGTACTCCATCGTGCAGATGCCGGCGGGAGTCCCCGTGGGGACGCTCGCGATTGGCAAGCCGGGGGCGATCAACGCCGCGATCCTCGCCGCCGAGATCGTGGCCGCGCGGCACCCCGAGGTGCGCGAGCGGCTTCGCGCCTTCCGCGCCGCGCGCCGCGACGAGGTGCTGGGCCAGGTGCTGCCGTGAGCGTGATCCTTCCAGGCGCAACGATCGGGATCCTGGGGGGCGGGCAGCTGGGGCGCATGACGGGAATGGCGGCACGTTCGTTAGGCTACGATGTCCAGGTCCTCGACCCGGATCCCGACTGTCCCGCACGCGCGGTCGCATCGCGCACCGTCACGGCGCGCTTCGACGATGCCGACGCCGCCGCCGACCTCGCCCGCGAGTGCGATGTGGTCACGCTCGAGATCGAGCAGATCGCGCGCGCGTCGCTCGAGGCGGTGAGCGCGCTGGCGCCGCTGCGCCCGCGCGCCGAGGCGGTCTTCACGGTGCAGGATCGCATCCGGCAGCGCTCATGGCTCGACACGCACGGCTTTCCGGTGGGAGCGTATCGTGCCGTCTCGACCGCGGAGGAATGTGCGGCGGCGGTCGCCGCGCTAGGCCCCTCGATCTGCAAGGCCCCGATGGGGGGCTACGACGGGCGCGGCCAGGTGCGGGTGAAGTCGGCGACGGAGGGACGCGCGGCGTGGTCGGCGTTAGGCGGCGCTCGCGTGATCGTGGAGCAGTTTCTCGACCTCGACGTCGAGCTGTCGGTTCTCGTCGCGCGTCGTGAGGACGGCGAGAGTGCGACCTATCCGCCGTCGGTGAACCATCACGTGAACGGTGTCCTCGACTGGGCCATCACCCCCGGAGGGCTCCCCGACTCGGTGGCGCGACACGCGCAGCAGGTTGCGCGCGCCATCGCCGATACGATGGGGGTCGTCGGGCTCCTCGCCGTCGAGCTCTTCGTCACGAGGGACGGGCGCCTCCTCGTCAACGAACTCGCCCCTCGCCCGCACAACACCTATCATCATTCCGAGCGCGCGCACTCCACGTCACAGTTCGAGCAGCTGGTGCGCGCCGTGTGCGGGCTCCCGTTAGGCAAGGTCGACCTCGTCACGCCGGCGGCCATTGCCAACCTGCTCGGCGACCTGTGGGTCGAGGGAGATCTCCCCCACTTCACGCAGGCGCTCACCGTCCCCGACGTGCGTCTGCACCTGTACGGCAAGGCCACGGCACGCCCCGGCCGGAAGATGGGGCACCTCTCGGCGATTGCCCCCACGGCGCATGATGCGCTGGAACGCGTCCTCGACGCGCGGCATCGCCTCGCCACCCGCCCCATGATAGATGCCTGAGTCCATGAGTCACCGCCGCGCCCGCCGCACTGACGCACGTGGCGCCAGCCGCATGATTATCCGCGTTCGCATCGCGACGCTGGCCATGTCCGGGCTGCTCGCCAGCGCGTGCGCGACCTCGCGCCCCGCCCAGGGCGCCGCCGCCATCGCGACCGCCACGCTGCGCGCCGCCGACGGACGTGAGGTGGGAACAGCCACCCTTCGCAAAGTCGATGATGCGCTCCAGCTCGAACTCGACGTCAACGGCCTACCCGATGGAACGCACGGGCTCCATTTCCACACGGTGGGCAAGTGTGACGCGCCCGGCTTCGCCACCGCCGGCGGGCACCTCAATCCCGGCGGGACCAAACACGGCATGCAGAACCCGCAAGGGCCGCACGCCGGCGACCTCCCCAACCTCGTGATTGCCGGCGGACAGGCCCGCGGATGGACGGCGCGCACCCAGCGCGTCGTCGCCGACTCCACGCCCGGCGGGCTCTTCGATGCCGACGGCACGGCGCTCGTGATCCACGCCAATCGCGACGACGACGTCACCGACCCCAGCGGGAACAGCGGGGCGCGCATCGCCTGCGGCGTGATTCGCCGCATGTAACAGCGGGCGTGACCGTTGGTGGCGGCACGTGGGACGAGCCTACACACCAACGCCCGCTGGTAGGTGGAGGCCGGGGCGCTTCACCATTGGTGAGGCGCCCCTCGTCGTCAGGCACCCGTGCGGTGTCGCGTTTCGATCGATGGCCGCGCATAGCCTGTCACGCGCTCGATTGACAGCGCAGGTCCCGGTAGTAGTGTGAGACGCTACCTCCCGGGTCCCGCGCGCTCGTGGCGACGCCTGCCGCTCGCACCTGACTAACCCGGGAATCGCACCCTGGTGAGGACCCCTCCATGACTTCGCACGCCCACCGCACGACCGATGGCCGCGGCCGCCTGTACGACAGCGTCGTCGACACCATCGGCAACACACCCTGCATCCGCCTCAACCGCATCGCACCGCCGCACGTGCGCGTGTACGTGAAGGCCGAGTACTTCAACCCTGCGTCGTCGGTGAAGGACCGCCTCGCGATCTCGATCATCGAGGAGGGCGAGCGTCGCGGCGAACTGAAACCGGGGCAGACGGTGGTCGAGGCCACGAGCGGCAACACCGGAATCGGGCTCGCGATGGTGTGCGCCGCCAAGGGCTATCCGCTCGTGGTGACGATGGCCGACTCGTTCTCCATCGAACGCCGGCGCCTGATGCGATTCCTGGGGGCCAAGGTCGTCCTGACCCCGCGCGCCGCCAAGGGGCTGGGGATGTACCAGAAGGCGCAGGAGCTGGCCGATGCCAACGGCTGGTTTCTCGCGCGCCAGTTCGAGACGGCCGACAACGCGAGCATCCACGAGAACACGACGGGGCGCGAACTCGTCGCCGACTTCGAGGGCGAACGTCTCGACTACTGGGTGACGGGTTACGGCACCGGCGGGACACTCACCGGCGTGGCGCGCGTGCTGCGCACCGAGCGCCCGGCGACGCGGATCGTCCTCGCCGAGCCGAGCATCGCCCAGTTGTTAGGCAGCGGGACGCCGCAGGTGCGCGCCGCCGATCATGCGCCGGCCGAGAGCCATCCCGCCTTCACGCCGCACCCCATTCAGGGGTGGACGCCGGACTTCATTCCCTGGGTCCTGCAGGAGTCGGTCGATCGTCACTACTACGACGAGTTGGTCGCCATCGCCGGCCCCGATGCCATGGCCTGGTCGCGGCGCCTGGCGGCGGAGGAAGGGATCTTTACCGGGATCTCCGGCGGTGCCTCGTTAGGCGCGGCGATGCAGGTCGCCCAGCGCGCCCCCGAGGGATCGGTCCTCTGCTGCATGCTCCCCGATACGGGCGAGCGCTACCTCTCCACGCCGCTGTTCGAGGGCGTGGCGTCCGACATGACCGACGAGGAAGTCGCGCTCTCGCGCTCGACCCCCGGATTCCAGCTCGAAACCGCCTGACCGCACGCCCCCCTCGAAGGACGACGGACCATGACCAGCATCTCGCCGGCACTTGGCCGGCACGCCCCCATCGACATGTCGCCGGGGGACTTTCGCGACATCGGTCACGCCCTGGTCGATCGCGTGGCCGACCTCCTCTCCACGTTGCGCGACCGCGCGGTGACCGGCGGACTGCCGGTGGACGAGGTGCGCGCGCTCGTCTCGCGCTTCGGCGCGATGCCTGACGAGGGAGGCGACGCCGCCTCCATCGTCGCCGAGGCCGCCGACCTGCTCACGGCGCACTCGCTGTTCAACGGGCATCCGCGCTTCCTCGGCTACATCACCGCGTCGCCAGCGCCCATCGGCATGCTGGGCGACCTCCTGGCCGCCGCGGTGAACCCCAACGTGGGGGCGTGGGCGCTCTCCCCCGTGGCGACGGAGATCGAGTCGCAGACCATTCGCTGGATCGCCGAACTCCTTGGATATCCAGTGGGGTGCAGCGGCGTGCTGGTAAGCGGCGGCAACCAGGCCAACTTCGTCGGGCTCTATGCGGCGCTCCGTGCGCGCTTCCCGCGCGAGGACGCCGAGCGAACGGCGGGGCTCGCGCGCGCCACCATCTACGCCTCGCGCGAGACGCACACCTGGATCGAGAAGGCGATCGACATGTTCGGCCTCCCGTCAGATGCACTGCGATCGATCGACGTCGACGCCGAACGTCGGCTCCAGCTCGCCGACCTCACCGCGCAGCTCACGCGCGACCTGGCGGCGGGGCGCATCCCGATCGCCGTCGTGGGAACGGCGGGGACGGTGAGCACCGGGGCGGTCGATCCGCTCGGCGCAATGGCGGCGCTGTGCCGCGAGCACGGGACCTGGTTCCATGTCGATGGGGCCTACGGTGGCTTTGCCGCCATGCTCGACGACGAGAAACTCGTGCCGGACGACCTGCACGCGCTCGCGCTCGCCGACTCGGTCGCCGTCGATCCGCACAAGTGGCTCTATGCGCCACTGGAGGCGGGGTGCGCGCTGGTGCGCGATGCGGCGCTGCACCGCGCCGCGTTCTCCTACCACCCGCCGTACTATCACTTCGGCGTGGAGGCGACCAACTACGTCGACCTGGGGCCGCAGAACTCCCGCGGCTTCCGCGCCCTCAAGGTGTGGATGGCGCTGCGCCAGGTGGGGCGCGCCGGCTACCGGCAGATGATCGGCGACGACATCGCGCTGGCGCGCGCACTGCACGAACGCCTGTCCACCGACCCGCGCTTCGAGGTGGGCGCGCGTGGGCTGAGCATCACGACGTTCCGCTATGTGCCGCCCGGCCTGGCCAGCGACCGCTCGAGCGAGCGCGAGGCGTACCTCAACCGCCTCAACCGTGAGCTGCAATCGCGCCTGGAGCGGAGCGGTGAACTCTTCGTCTCCAACGCCGTGGTGGACGGCAGCTACCTGCTACGCGCCTGCATCGTGAACTTCCGCACGTCGATGGCCGACATCGACGCCATCCCCGACATCGTGGCGCGCCATGGCGAAGCGTCGGCACACTTCGTGTGAGAAGACGAGAAGACGAGAAGACGGGAAGACGAGGGAGGTCACCATCGGGCATGAAAGTGGGGCGCCCGCACGCGAGTGCAGGCGCCCCAGCTTCTCGTCCTCTCGTCCTCTCGTCTTCTCGTCTTCTCGCCCTAGATCGCCTTCGACAGCCCGCCGAATCGCCGGTCCCGCGCGCGGAACTGGGCGACGCTGTCGTCGAAGTCGGCGTTGGAGAAGTCGGGCCACATGCGGTGCGAGAAGACGAGTTCCGCGTAGGCGCATTCCCAGAGCAGGAAGTCGCTCAGCCGCTGCTCGCCGCCGGTGCGCACCATGAGGTCGACGTCGGGGACGCCGCCCGGGCAATGGTTCACCATGGCGATGGCGCGCCCCAGATCGTCGCGCGAGAGCGCGGCCCCTTGCGGCACCATCGTCGCCGCGCGCACCAGCGTGTCGCGCGACGAATAGTCCACCGCCAGGCGCAACACCATCCCGTCACAGGCCGCCGTCTCGCGCTCGGAGGCCTCGATGGCCCGCCGGAGTTCCGGCGACAAGCGGTCGCGACGCCCGATCACGCTCAGGCGGATGTCGTTCTCCATCAGGCGCGGCGTCTCCGACGCCAGGTTGCGCCGGAAGAGCTTCATCAGCGCGCTGACTTCATCCTGCGGACGGTTCCAGTTGTCCGAGGAGAAGGCATACAGCGTGAGGTACTCCACCCCCGAGCGGCGCGCATGCTCCACGATGCGCCTGACGGTCTTGGCCCCCTCGATGTGCCCCATCGTGCGCCGCTTGCCGCGCTGCTGCGCCCAGCGCCCGTTGCCATCCATGATCATGGCAACGTGACGCGGCATGTAACCGGGAAGGGGCGCCAGTTCCCGCCTCCCGTCTCCGGACTCGATTCTGCGTGTGGTCACCGCTCTCGCGTGTCTCGCGTGGCTTTGATGATCGCTTCCATGTGCCCGAGATAGCGCTCCAGCGCGGCCCGCCCGGTGGGCGTGAGCGCGTAGTCCGTCTTGGGCAAGCGTCCTTCAAACGACTTGGTGCAGCGGATGTAACCGGCTTCCTCGAGTTTGCGCGCGTGCACACTCAGGTTGCCGTCGGTCGTCCCCATGAGCGACTTGAGGGCGTTGAAGCTGAGCGACTCGTTCACGGCAAGTGCAGAAACGATGCCGAGCCGGATGCGCTCGTGGATCAGACGATCCAGCGACGCCGGAGTCGCATCGGCCATCTGGCCGTCGACGGGCGCCATTGCCGCGCGCCCAGTCGCCCCCTTCCCGGTCGCCCCGGGAGCGGAACTGCGCTTGGCTGCCTTAGCCACCGTACCTCCTCGAAATCGCGAAGCCGAACAGGACGTGCAGCCCCCCGAAGCCGGCCGCCATGATCGCGTTGATCAGGACCCCGCGCATCTCGACCGGCCAGCCGGCAAAGACGAGCGGGACCGCCAGCGCAATCGCCCCGAACCCCATGAACAACGCCCCCATGACCGGGATGACGGGGACCGACAGCGCCCCCCCAGCCATCACCGCCGCCCCGTACAGCATCAGCCACATCCCCGGCAGCGCCGCGTACCAGCCGGCGCGGAGCGCCACCGCCGTCAACACGGCCCCCGCCACCAGCGACGGGAAGAAGGCGAGCGCCAGCTTCCGGGCCAGCGCCGAGGTGAAGGCGGCGCGCGAGGCACGCGTCTTCTTCACCGTGAGGATGGTCGAGGCGGCGAAGGCCACCGGAGCCGCGGCCATCCAGGTGAAGAGCCACCTCGGCGACTCGAAACGCGCCCCCGCCACCAGCGTGGCCACCAGCGCCACGACACCGGCCAGGATGATCCCCACCCCCGACACCGCGGTGAAGGTCCCCGCCGCCTCCATCGTCTCGCGAATGAAGCGGAGATTGTCCGCCGCCCGGTCCGAGAGGGCGGGTGGCGGCGTGGGGGGCTCGAGTCGAAGCGGGCGGTCCTGGCGCGTCATGACAGGAGAATCGCCTGTGTGAGGTGTTGTCGTCAAGTGCTTTGCCGTGTAAAGACGAGGCGAGTCCGCCACGGTCACACCGGGGGGGCCCGCCAAGGCGCCGCGGACGAGGAAGGGGGGGAGCACCGTCGGCCGACCGGCGCTCCCCCCCCCCCCCGCTACCTCGGTCGGCGGCGCCGGCTAGCGCCCCGCCGCCGCCCCCGCATCGTCGTCATCGCTCACCGCCGGGGGGCCGAGCACCCTGCGAAGCTCCTGGATGCGCTCGTCGAGTTCCTTGCGCAGCACGCCGTACCGCGTGATGGCATCGCGCCCGATCTTCTGGTCCGCCTGCATCGTCATGCTGTACAGGTACTGGATGTGCGCCTGCAACTCCGGCTTGGAGTAGCGCACCGACGGCTGGACGACCTTGGCTCGCAGCGCCTCCAGCGCCTTGAGCGTGTCGGCCGCGCTCGCCGCGGAGGCCAGGCGCTTGCGCCCTTCCTCGATCTGCGCCGCCACCTGGTTCACCTCGGTCACCATGTCGCGCACCTTGAGGTTGTGCTGGAACTGCTCGCGCAGGTCGGCCAGCGTCACCCCGTCACGTGCAATGCGCGGGTCCATGCGCAGCTCGAGCGGCTGCGTCGCGGACCAGCTCCCGCTCGTCAGGCGCACGCTGTAGCGCCCCGGCACCACGCGCGGCCCGTTGCGACCGCTCCGCATCGGGTTCGCATCCCACGGCCCGGCCACCGTGAAGTCCCACGTGAAGCGGTTCACGCCGGCGGCCGCGGGCAAGCGCGGCGCCCCCGAACGCTCGGTGATCATCTGGCGCATCGACGGCTGCACCGTTTCGCGCTCGCCCTCACCCGCGCTGGAGAAGGAACGGATCACCTTCCCGTTCGCATCGAGGATGTCGAGCGTGATCGGTGCCGACGGCGCGCTCGCCAGCCAGTAGTCGATGGCGGCGCCGTTAGGCGGATACTGCGGATCGGCCGGGTCGGCGCGCGACGACTCCACGCCGCCGAACGATCCGGCATAGCGCTGCATGATCGCCGCGCGCGGCGTCAACAGCGCCGCCGGCGCCGAGACGAGCTTGTCGGTGAGCTGGTGCAGCGACGACAGGTTGTGCATCACCCAGAACGAGCGCCCCTGCGTGGAGACCTGCAGGTCGCCGTACTGCACGCGCATGTCGGTGATGGGGACCACGGGGAGGTTGAGCTGGAACGGCTGCCATTGCTTCCCGTTGTCGAACGAGATGAACATCCCGAACTCCGTCCCCGCGTAGAGCAGCCCCTCGCGCGCCGGGTCCTCGCGCACCACGCGCGTCGGGTTGTCGGCGGCGATGCCGTTGGTCCCGTCGGTGAGGAGCGTCCAGGTCGCGCCGTAGTCGTCGGTGCGGTAGAGGAACGGGCGGAAGTCGCCTAACAAGTAGCAGTGCACCGCGTAGTACGCCGATCCCTTGCGATGCGGCGACGGCTCGATCTGCTGCGTGCGGCACCCGTCCGGCGGTCCCTTGAAGCCGTTGCGTGCGAACGCTCCCGACGTGGGCACAAGCCCGCGCGGGGTGATGTCCTTCCACGTCCGGCCACCGTCACGCGTGATGTAGAACGGCCCGTCGTTGGCCCCCGTCCAGATCACCCCGGGCTCGAGTACCGACTCGCGAATGGCATAGATCACGGAGAAGTACTCCTCACCCGTGACGTCGATCGTGATCGGCTCGCCGCTGGGCGCGTCCTGCCGTTCCTTCGGGTTGAGCGTGAGGTCGGGCGAAATGGTCTGCCACGTCACACCGCCGTCGCGCGTGCGATGCACGTACTGCGAGCCATAGTAGACGGTGTTCGGCTCGTTAGGCGAGACCTCCATCGGCGACACACGCTGGAAGCGCAGGATGAGGTCCTTGCCAGGATTGCCGTAGAGCGACTGCCCGCCATTCCAGTAGGGTTGCTCCTGCCCGGTGCGCATGCTCATGCGCGAGAACTGCCCCTTGCACGCGCCATAGACGGTGTCGGGGTTGGTCCGGTGCGGCATGATCGGCCCCGTCTCGCACCCCGGGCCCTGCATCCACTCCTGCATGGGCGAGTCCGGGCGCCCCGACGTGAGCGGGAGCGACGGAATGATGAGCGTGGAGTTGTCCTGCTGCGCCCCGTACAGGCGGTAGGGATACTGGTTGTCCGAGACGACCTGGTAGATCTCCGCCGTCGGCTGGTTGTAGATCGACGACCAGGTGCGACCGCCATTGAGCGAGACCGTGGCCCCGCCGTCGTTGGCCTGCACCATGAAGTCCGGATTGCCGGGATTGATCCAGAGGTCGTGGTTGTCGCCGTGCGGGATGTTCTGCGCCCGGAAGCTCTTCCCGCCGTCTGTCGTCTTGTAGAATCCCTCGCTCATCACCCAGACCGTGTTGGGGTCCCTGGGATGCGCGGCGATGTTGGCATAGTAGAACGGGCGCGTGAGCATCGGCGCGTAGTTCGACGCCAGCGTCCACGACTCACCCGCGTCGTCGGAGCGATAGAGCCCGCTCCCCGGCTTGGCCTCGATCACCGCCCACACCACGTTAGGCGCGGCCGGCGTCACGGCGACGTTGCTCTTGCCGAACAGCTCGTTGGGGAGCCCGTTGGTGAGCTTCTTCCACGTGCTCCCGCCATCGGACGACTTGTAGATCCCCCCTTCTCGCGCCCCCGAGATGATCGTCCACGGCTTGCGTTCGGCGCGCCACATCGAGGCGTACACGACGTTGGGATTGCCGGGCTGGAACTCGACATCGACCGCCCCCGTGGAGTCGGAGATGAAGAGCACGTTGGTCCACGTCTTCCCGCCGTCGGTGGTGCGATAGATCCCGCGCTCCTTGTTGGGGCGGAACGGGTTGCCGATGGCGGCGACGAAGACGATGTCGGGGTTGCCGGGATGAATCTCGACGCCGCCGATGTTCCCGACGTTGGCGAGCCCGACATGGGACCACGTCGCGCCGGCATCGGTCGACTTGTAGACTCCGATCCCGATCGCGACGTTCGAGCGCAGGCCGTCGGAGCCGGTGCCGGCGTAGATGACCTTGGGGTCCGAGTCGGCCACGTCGATGTCACCCATCGACCCGACCTTGAAGTACTTGTCGGAGATGTTGAACCAGGTCTGCCCGGCGTCGGTCGTGCGCCAGACGCCACCGCCCGTGGAGCCCATGTAGAAGGTGAACGGTTCCTGCGCGACGCCGGTCACCGTGGTCACGCGCCCACCGCGCGCGGGACCCACGTTCCGGTACTGCAGGTTCCGCAGGAGCGAGGGGTTCACCTGCGTGAGCGGCGCCACCGGCGCCGGACGGGATTGACGGGCGGCGGGCGAGCTTGCCGGGCGAGCGGCGGCCGTTGCCTGTGCGCCGCCCTCGGCGGCCACGAGCGAAACGGCGAGCAGCGTCGCTCCGGCCATGCCGCGGCGCGCGAAGAACGGACTGCGTTGGTGCATACAGCGCCTCGAGGTCTGGGGAGAGAGGTGTGCCAGTAGAACGTGCGGGGAGAGAGGCGCGTTGGCGCGCCTCCGAGCCGCACGCCCCGACGTGCGCACACCGCAATCTGCCGAGGCGCGCCCGCGGAGGCGAGTCGTGGGGCGCCCTTGCGCCTGCGCCGCATGCGGGATTGCGTTGCGCACTCCTCACGACGCCGACTTCGATGCACAACGCCCCGCGACAACGCCCCGCGCTCGCCGCGCCCACTGCCCACGCTGCGCGCGCCGCACACACCGCGCGCCTTCTCACGCTCGGCGCGCTCGCCGCGTCGATGCTCGCATCACCGCTGCGCGCACAGGCCACCAACGAGGCGCGCACGCGCTGGGAACGGCTGTGCCAGATCCGCAAGGACAAGTTCGACCTCATCCTCCCCGAGGCGATGCGGGAGAACGGGATCGACATGTGGATCGTGGCCATGAAGGAGGGGCACTACGACCCGCTCTGGGCGCTGCTGGGGCGCGGCTACGCGGGGAGCATCGGGTACTTCGTCTTCACCGACCGGGGCGATCGCATCGAGCGCGCGGCGTTAGGCATCGAGGATCACCACCGCGAGGCCTGCGGGGCCTACGACATCGACGACGGTGGCAACGACCTGGCCGCCTTCGTCAAGGCGCGCAACCCGCGCCGGATCGGGCTCAACATGTCGGAGGAGATGGGAATGGCAGACGGCCTCACCCACACGCTCCACCGGCACATCGTCAAGACGCTGGGCGATCCGTACGCCGCCCGCCTCGTCTCTGCCGAGAAGCTCATCTCGGACTTTTCCTCACGCCGCACCGCGAGCGAGATCGTCGCCTTCGGCCAGGCGGGGGAAATCGGGCGTCAGGTGGCCGAGCGCGCGCTGTCGAACGATGTCATCACGCCAGGAGTGACGACGCTGGCCGACGTGTCGTGGTGGATCGAGGACGAGATGCTGCGGCGCGGGCTGGGGAGTTCGTTCGAGGTGCCGTCGATCTACGTCACCGGGCCTAACGGGATCGAGGCCACGTCGAACGAGCGCATCATCCAGCGGGGCGACATCCTGATGATCGACTTCGGCGTCGGCTACCTCAACATGTGGACCGACCAGAAGCGCATCGCCTACGTCCTCAAACCGGGAGAGACGAAGCTCCCGGAGAGCTACCAGCGCGCCTTTGACAACGCGCGCAAGGTGCGCGCCGTGATCCGGCAGACCGCCAAGGCCGGCAAGACGGCGCAAGCGATGATGGACGAGGTGAACTCGGCGATTGCCAGGAGCGGCGTGCTCCCGATGCGCGGCTTCAACCAGGTGCGCGCCGACGACTCGATCGAGTTCATCATCGGCTGCCACTCGGTAGGCGATTGGGGGCACGGCATCGGCCCGTCGATGGCCTTCTTCAACCCCACGCGCCTTACCTTCGAGATCCGCCCCAGCAACCTCTTCTCGATCGAGCTCTTCGCCTACACACCAATCCCCGAATGGGGTGGAAAGAAGCTGCGCATCCCACTCGAGGACGATGCGATCGTGACATCGCGCGGCGTGGAGTGGGTGTATCCGGTGAACGAACGAGTGCTGCTCGTCAGGTAGCGGACGGGGGACGGGGGAACGCTTGCCCCAGCGGAGACTGGGGGGGGACGGGAGTGCGAACGGCGCCGATCGGCGCCGTTCGCGAGTCGTGCGCGGTTGCGGGTTCCGTCGCCGGCGCGCATCGCGCGCCGGCACTCCCGTGTCCCGTGATCAGTTCTAGCCTTTCCGCTTCCCCCACAGCGGCGGCGGCGGCTCCGTCATCATCCGCTTGGGTGCGTTGGGCAGCAGGCGCAACGCTTCCTGCACGGCGCGCTCGAGTTGCGGGTCGTGGCCGGCAATCACTTCCTTTGGCGTGTTCTCGACGTCGATGTCGGGGGCCACGCCTTCGTTCTCCACCGCCCACTTCCCGTCGCGCGTGAAGAAGCCGCCGCGCGGGGCGATCATCGTGCCGCCGTCGATCAGCGCTGGCGTGTCCCACGTTCCCACGAGCCCGCCCCACGTCCGCTTCCCGACGAGCGTCCCGACCTTGCGCCGCTTGAACATGTACGGCATGAGGTCGCCGCCGGAGCCGGCCATCTCGTTGATGATCATCACCTTCGGACCCCAAATACCGGCAGCCGGCGAGGTGAACGGGACGCGGTCGCCTTCCCGATTGTTGAAGTAGCCGTCAAAGTCGCGTTGCAGGATGTCGACGATATAGTCGGCCGCCGAGCCACCGCCATTGAAGCGTTCGTCGATGATCGCCCCCAGCTTGTGCTGCTGCGCGAAGTAGTAGCGGTTGAACGAGGTGTAGCCCGGCTGCCCGGTGTTGGGGACGTACACGTACGCCAGCCGTCCCTGCGACAGCGAGTCGACCAGGCGCCGGTTCCCCTCCACCCAGGCGCGCTGGCGCAACCCCTGTTCAGTCGGCACCGGGACCACGGTCACGCGATGTGCGCCGGCCATCTCCGGTGACGCATTCACCATCAGTACCACCTGGCGGTTCGCCGTCCCGTCGAGCAGGCGGAAGATGTTGTCGGGGGCGCGCAGCTCCACGCCGTCGATCGAGAGGATGTAGTCGCCCACCTTCACGTCGATGCCGGGGCCGCTGAGCGGGGCGCGGAGTTCCGGGTTCCAGCTCTCGCCGTCATAGATTCGCGTGATGCGATAGCGCCCGTTCTCCACCGAGAAGTCGGCGCCAAGCGTCCCGACATTGGCCGGCGGCACTTCGGGGAGGTCGCCGCCGCGCACGTACGAGTGTCCCACCGCCACTTCGGCCCCCGTCATGTCCAGCAGGTAGCCGAAGTCCTCGCGATGTGCAACGTGCGCGACCATCGGCTCGTACATCGCCTTCACCTTCTCGTAGTCCGCGCCCTGCATGTTGTCGACGTACAGGTACTCACGCTGGTTGCGCCACCCTTCGGCAAACATCTGCCGGTACTCGGCGCGCGGATCCACCAGCATGCGGATGCTTGTGTTGAGGCGTCCCTGCGCGCCCTGCGGGACGGGCCCCTCGGTGTTGACGATCGACAGCCCACCCTGCGGCCCAGCGTTCCGCAGCAGGAGCTTCTTCCCGTCCTGCGAGATGGTGTACTGCACGACGCCCTGCGCAAAGACGCTCGCCTTGCGCTCGCGCAGCGTGTAGCGATGCAGCACATCCCCCCCGCCCTGCGCCCCCGCCGCCTGCGTCCCGACATCCGGGGTGTTCTCCAGGACGAAGATCGTCCCCGCCCCACCCGCCTTGAGCGCCGAGTAGTCGCGCGGCACCACCCCTAACGAGACAACACGGTTCGCGAGACCATCGAAGTCGATGGCGACCGATGGACCGACCGGTGCCGCATCCCGATTGCCGGCCGCAGCCCCCGGCGCCGCCTGCGGCGGCGCCACTCCCGTCTCCCGTCTCCCGTCCCCCGCCCCCTCTTCATCACTCTCCGGCGCGAGCGGCGACGCATCCGACTTCTTCAGCACGGCCGCATAGATCGCGCGCGTCGTCGGATGATCGTACGACGACATGTCCAACCATCCCGTGCGGGGGCCGTAGTCGGTGGACGCCAGCCAGTAGAGGTACTTCCCGCTCGCGTCCCACGCCGGCCATGTGGCGTCGGCCATTCCGTCCGTCAGCTGCTTCGTGCTCCCGCCCTGCACGTCGTAGACGAAGATGGCGCGGAAGAGCGATGGGAGGCGCTTGGCGTACGCGATCCACTTCGAATCCGGGCTCCACACCGGATTGATCGACCGATCGGGCTGCATGTAGGGATCGGTGTCGATCCTGGTCGACCGCCCCGAGACCACTTCGGTGACCCACAGGCGCAGGTGCGCATCCGTGTAGAGGATGCGCGAGCCATCAGGCGACCAGGCCGGCGTGTAGTAGAACGAGGGCTCGGGGAGGGCGATGGTGCGCGGGGGCGTGATCCCGTCCTGCGCCTCGATCACCAGCTTGTAGGTCCCGCCGGCATCGGAGAAGTAGGCCACCGACTTGCCATCCGGCGACCATGCTGGTGTACGCTCGGCGCTGCCGCTGGCACGCGTGAGGTTGCGCCAGTCGCCCTTCTCGGCGGGGATCGTGAAGATCTCGCCGCGCGCCTCCACCGCCGCACGCTTTCCCGTGGGCGAGAGCGCGAGGTTCGTGATCCGGTTGCCCACGTCGCGCCACTGCGGCACGAGCCACGGGAAGTCGCCGCGCACCGTGATGTCGAGCCGCTTGTGCTGTTTGGTGCGCGGGTCGAGGGTGTGCAGGTAGCCCCCCTGCTCGAAGACGACCAGCCCGCCGCCGGCATCGAGCGACTTCACGTCGTAGTCGGTGAACTTCGTCAGCTGCTCCAGCGCCTTGGAGCGTGTGTCGTACGCCCAGACGTTGTGCACGCCGTCGCGATCGGAGGCGAAGTACACCACGTCGCCGATCCACGCCGGGTCGATGTCCTTTGAGTCGGTCCACGCCGGCGCGGTGACGTCGTGCGTGGCGAGGTCGAAGATCCAGATCGCCCGGTTTTGCCCGCCGCGGTAGTTGCGCCGTTCGTCGTCCCACGAACCGTTCATGCGGTAGGCCACCCGCTTGCCGTCAGGCGCAATCTTCCCCTGCGCCGCGCGCGGCATGGGCATCGCCACCTCGATGTCGCCTTGCGGCGCGACGGTCCAGAAGCGGGGCTGCCCGTTAGGCGAGGTGCGCGACGACGAGAAGACCACGCGCGCGCCGTCCGGCGTCCACCCCTGGACCACGTCGGCGCCGGGGTGCCACGTGAGCCGTTTCGGCTCCCCACCCTCCGCCGCCACCACGTACACGTCGGTGTTGCCCGCGTACTGCCCGCTGAACGCGAGCCACTTGCCGTCGGGGGAAAACTTGGGATTCGTCGTCACCCCCTGGAACGAGGTCACGCGCCGCGCATCGCCGCCATCGCGCGCGGCAACCCAGATGTTGTTGGCGTAGGTAAAGGCCACCTGCGTGGCACTAATGCTGGGCTGCCGGAGAAGGCGGGTCTGCGCGCGGGCAGGAGCGGCAGGCATGGCGGCCAAGCCGCCCCACACCGCAAGGAGAATTCGACGGTCCATCGGGGGTGCCGGTGAGCGAGAAGGCCCCCGGCCATCGTGGCCGGGGGCCTCCTATCATGCGCGCTCGGGCGATCGTTGGCGAGGAGCTCGCCGTCCGTTGCGTGCCGATCCTACCAGCGAGATACCCGGTTCTCGCAGTAGTCGCGGATCCGGCGACGCTCCCGCAGCTCCTCCCAGCGCGAGTCGATCCGGTCCCAGCGATCGCGGCTCACGCGACGCCACATGTCGCGCTCGCACTCCCGAAACGCATCCCACTGATAGCGGTTCCAGCGCCGAGACCGGCGATCGAAGTCACGCTGCTCACGCCCCCACGCCCGCTGTTCGCGTTCCCACGCATCGTTGTCGCGACGACGATCGCGGTCGTTGCGGTCGACCCGACGGTCGCGGCTCCGATCCCAGTCCCACCGGTCATCGCGACCGCGCCCGTCGCGGCTGCGCGCGCGATCGTTGCGATCGCGGTCCATCTGGGCGTCGCGGGTGCGGCCGCGGACCTCGTCCTGGCTGGGCAAGCGCGACTGGGCGACACTCACGCGCGGCGACAGGGCCAGGATCGATGTGGCCATCAGGGCGAACACGGTGTTGCGCATGGTGCCTCCTGCGTGTTGGTCATTCGACCGGTATGCCTTCACGGAGCCCGGACGCTTGCTCGCGTCGCTCCGACGCTTCAGGGGGCAGCTTCGATGCCATTCGATGTCGCCATCCCGGGCCGCGCGTAAGTCGTTGCGGCCGCTCG
Source organism: Gemmatimonadaceae bacterium (assembly GCA_020852815.1). Lineage (NCBI taxonomy): Bacteria > Pseudomonadati > Gemmatimonadota > Gemmatimonadia > Gemmatimonadales > Gemmatimonadaceae > Gemmatimonadaceae bacterium. The sequence goes on from JADZAN010000046.1 coordinate 39,649, forward strand.
CCGTGCGAGATCGGCCACCGCTCTCGCTCCCCGCTGTGTGTCGCCACGGGTGGACGCTTCGCTGTCCTCCGGCAGGCGAGGTTCCCGTCGCGCCCACGCGCAACGCCCCCCGAGCCGCCGGAGGACTGCCCGGTCCTGTGGCGCGCTTGGCGACTCCCTGACATTGTTGACGCACACAAGCCGATAGATGACGCCGGGCGGGGCGCGCATCATCTCTGCACGACCTCTCCGCCCAGGAGACCTAACGATGGCGTCGAGCGTTCCACCCCGCCCCGGCCACCGCACGCTGCGCGATCCCGTCTACGCGGAACGGCTGCGCTCCCTCGCGCTCCTCATCGGCAACACCCCGCTCCTCGCCGTCGACTTCACCTTTGGCGGCGAGTCGCGCACGGTATACGCCAAGCTCGAGTCGATGAACATGACGGGGAGCGTGAAGGACCGCATGGCGCTCCACATCCTCCGCACGGCCGCCGAGGAGGGGACGCTCACGCCGGCGTCGCTGATCGTCGAAGCCACCAGCGGCAACACCGGCATCTCGTTCTCCGCACTGGGACGCGCGCTGGGGCATCCGGTCGCGATCTACATGCCGGACTGGATGAGCAGCGAGCGCATCAACCTCATTCGCTCGTTCGGTGCCGACGTGCGGCTCGTGTCCCGCGCCGACGGCGGCTTCCTGGGTTCCATCGCGCTGGCCGAGGGGCACGCGGCGCGCACACCGGGCGCCTTCCTCCCGCGCCAGTTCGCCAACCAGGCCAACTGCGCGGCGCACGAACTCACCACCGGCCCCGAGCTGTGGTGGCAACTGGCGCCGCACGGCCTCGCTCCCGACGCCTTCGTTGCCGGCGTCGGCACCGGCGGGACGATCATGGGAACGGGACGCTACCTGCGCTCCAACGATCGCTCGGTGGCGCTCTACCCGGTGGAACCGGAGAACTCACCCACGCTCTCCACCGGGCACAAGGTCGGGCATCATCGCATCCAGGGGATCTCCGACGAGTTCATCCCGTCCATCGTCGACCTCGACTACCTCGACGATCCCATTGCCATCGACGATGGCGACGCGATCATCATGGCGCAGAAGCTGGCGCAGGACGTGGGGCTCGCCGTGGGGATCTCGTCAGGTGCAAACCTCCTGGCCTGCATCGTGGCGCAGGAGCGGCTGGGGCGCGACGCCGTCGTCTGCACCGTCTTCTCCGACAGCAACAAGAAGTACCTGTCGACGGACCTCATGCGCGAAGAGCCGGTGCGCGCCGACCACCTCTCGCGGCATGTGAAGGTGCATGGCTTCCGCGTGATCCCGCGCGCCTGCGCGCTGTGCAATCACGGCTCCGACGCGCTCATCGAGCCGGACGAGTCCACACCCGCTTCGTCGGAAGCGCCTCCCGATCAATGATCGCCCCGCGCGCCACGACGGTGTCGAGGCGCCGGATGTTCCTGATGTCGGCCAGCGGGTCGGCGCCCAGCACCAGGAGGTCTGCCGACTTGCCGCGCTCCAGCGTCCCGTACTCCGCGAGCGCCTTGCTGGCCAGCGCGCCATTGCGCGTGGCGGCGACGAGCGCTTCCATGGGCGTCATCCCCAGCTCCACCAGCCCCTCGATCGCGGCGATCGAGCCGCTCCCCGGATCCTGCCACGCCGGCTTGGGGTCGCGCCGGAACTCGGGGGCCAGCCCCAGGTAGTTGTCGGTGGCGATCGTCGTCACGCACCCCGCCTTGATGAGCTTCTGCGCGTTGGCGCGCCGGATGGCCATGCCGCGATCGCCCTGGTCGCGCCGCTTCTCGGCCTCGGTGAGGTCGCGCTGCGCGGTGCCCCGGGCGCGCGCCGAGTCGACGCGTGCCTGACGAGTGGAGTCGTCGCGCCGCCGCTTGGTCTCGTATTCCATCCACGGCGCGCCGGTCATCGTGTTCACGAGCATGGCACAGACGACCTTGCGATCGACGAACTCGCGCACGACCTCGTCGGACATCGGGACGTCGAGCACCTCCGGGTGCTGCACGAGATCGACGCCGGCGCGCAGCGAGATCAACAGCCCCTCCGGCGTGGTGGAGTGCGTCTCGGCCACGAGGGCGCGCTTGTGCACTTCGTCCACGATGGCGCGCTGTGCCCGCTCGCTGAAGCCGATGAAGACGGGAAAGCCGAAGTGCGACGTTCCGCCGAACTTGAGGAAGTCGACGCCCTTGTCGAGATAGCGGTTGATCGCGGCGCGCAGCGAGTCGGGCTCGAGGTTCACGAGCTCCTCGCCGGCCCCCTGCGCGATGGCGTCGTTCATCTGCTCCTGGAAGAGCGACAGATTCTCCTGTGGCCGCCCGGTGAAGGAGAACGAGAAGGGACCGCCCCAGCCAACGATGTTCCCCGCCACATACATGCGCGGCCCGGGCACCTCGCCGCGCCGGATTGCATCGCGCGCGGCAATGAGCGGCGCCAGCATCCCGTACGAGTCGCGCACCGTCGTCACGCCAACCTTGAGGTGCGCCTGCGCCGCCTCGATCGCCACGTCGGTGAAACGATCCTGGTAGCGTGCGAAGTTCTCCAGCCCGCTGTAGATGGAAGCGTGGATGTTGGCGTCCACGAAGCCCGGGGTGATCCACCTGCCCGCGACATCGATGACGCGCGCCCCGCGAGGAATGGGCGTCGTGGCGCGCGCGCCCACCGCGTCGAGACGCGCGCCGCGCACCACCACCACGCCATCGACGATCGGCGCGCGCCCCGTGCCATCGATGACCGTGGCCCCGACGAAGGCAAGCAGCGTATCGGGGCGAGCCGGCCGCCCTCCGCTCCCCTGCGCGCCTAACGCCGAGCCGGCGAGCGACAGGAATGGCGTCACCACGAGCATGCGGCGGAGCGCGCGAGGTGCGAGAATCGCGCGAGGTGCGAGAATCGCGCGAAGCGCGCGAAGCGCGCGAAGCCCAGGAAGCGCGCGAAAACGGGCGAAAGACGAGCGTCGATTCATGAGGCACAGTGCGGAAGGATCGCGAGAACATGCCCCCCACGAATCCCGTCCACAACCCGCGCCCTTGACAGGAAAGAGACAGCAGCGGCAATTGCCACACGCTGCCCCGCACTCACGCTGCCCCGCACTCACGCTGCCCCGCACACGCGCAAAGCCGCCGCGCCGACGCCCATAGAACTCCCGTCTCCCGTCTCCCGTCTCCCGTCCCCGTCCCCGTCCCCGCCCCACGTGCCCCTCTCTCCCGAGCAGTCCGCCGCCACCGCCGCCGTTACCCTCGACGAGCCCTGGTCCCTCATCGAGCGCTTCACGACGCTCAAGCGCGAGCACCCGGACGACGTGAACACCGCGGCCGAGGAGATCGTTGCACGCCTAACGCGACTCGGCGTTCCGGTCGAGGTGCACCGCCCCTCGCTCTTCCTCTCCCTCCCGGGAACGGCCAATGTCGCCGTGGGGGCGCAACGCTTTCGCGCCAAGCCGATGGCGATGTCGGTCCCTTATCCCGAGGGCGTCACCGCCCCGCTGGCCTACGTGCCGGCACGCTACGCCCGCAACGCCGACGAGATGTTCACCAAGGGCTTCGTGAGCGACGCCGAGGTGGACCTGCGCGGCAAGATCGTACTCAGCGAAGGGTTCGGAATGCCCGGCAAGGTGTCGTACTTCCAGGAACGCGGCGCCATCGGGATGATAGCCGTGAACCCCGGACACAATCCGCACTGGGGGATCTGCACCACGGTGTGGGGGACGCCCGACCTGCGTGACCTCCCGCGCAAGCCACGCATGGCCGTCGTCGCGGTGAACAACCCCGATGGACAGGCGCTCATCGAGATGGCCAAGGCCGGCGCCAGCGTCACGCTCACCAGCAACGTCACCGAAGGGTGGTGGGAATCGCCCATCCCCGTCGTCACGATCCCCGGAACCGAGGAGCCGGAGAGCTTCGTCCTCCTGCACGGGCACTACGACTCGTGGGACTACGGAATCGGCGACAACGCGGTCGGCGACGCCACGCTCCTCGAGATCGCCCGCGTCCTGTGGGCACAGCGCACCTCGCTCAAGCGCAGCGTGAAGATCGCCTGGTGGCCCGGCCACTCCACGGGACGCTACGCCGGGAGCACCTGGTTCGCCGATCACTTCGCCCTCGAGCTCTACGAACACTGCATTGCACAGGTGAACTGCGACTCCCCCGGATGCCGCTGGGCCACCGAGTACAAGGACATCTCGTGGATGGACGAGACCGAGGCGTTCTGCCAGGGAATCATTCGCGATGTCACGGGCCAGGAGTCGCAGGGCGAGCGTCCGCACCAGGCGGGAGACTACTCATTCAACAACATCGGGATCTCGTCGTTCTTCATGCTCCTCTCGACGATGAAGGATTCGCATCGCGAGGAGCTGGGCTACTACGCCGTCGGCGGGTGCGGCGCCAACATCGCCTGGCACACCGAGGAAGACCTCATCCACATCGCCGACCGCGAGATCCTGCTCAAGGACATCAGGATCTACCTGGCATCGGTGATGGGGGTCGCCAACGCGACCATCGCCCCGTTCAACTTTCGCAAGACGCTGGCGACGTTTTCCGGTACGCTGGACAAGTACCAGGCGCCGGTGATCGGGATCCACGACTTCGCGCGTGCCCGCGCCGCCATTGCCGCGCTCGACGCCTCGCTCGAGACGTTAGGCACGTTCGCGTGCAAGGCCGCGGCGGGGCGCGTCACGGACCCCGGCGTGCGCAAGGTGAATCGCGCCCTGCGGCGACTGGCACGCCTCCTGGTCCCCGTGAACTACACGCGCGGCCCCGCCTTCTTCCACGATCCCGCGGAGACGACGCCGGCACTCCCCGACCTCTCGCCGGCGCTCACCGCCCCCTCGATGTCGCCGTGGGAGCAGGGCTTCCTGCGCACGCAGCTCCTGCGCGGTGAGAACCGCCTCGTGGCCGCATTGCGCGACGCGCGTCGCGAGGTGGAGGAGGCAATGGCGTGACCCTCGCCCCTACGCACGGCGTGCAGCGTCACGCGCGACCCGGCGTGCCGGCGTTGCGCCGCGCGGGCGCGACGCGACGCCTGGGCGCAATGGCCGCACTCGCGCTCCTGGGGGCGTGCGGCGGGGGCGCGGCGAGTGACCGGGACAGTGGCGCCAGCGGGTCGAGCGTCGCCAGCAGCGGCGGGACGCTTCGCATCCCGATCATCAACGACCCGATCCTCGATCCCGTCATCGCGCCGGACATCGGGTCGGTGATGGTCAACAAGGTCCTCTTTCCCGGGCTGGTACGCCCCGACGAGGAGCTGCGCCCCGCCCCCGACCTCGCGCTGAGCTGGACCACGAGCGACGACGGCCTAACGACGACATTCAAGCTTCGCCCCGGCGTCACCTGGCACGACGGCAAGCCGTTCACCGCCGACGACGTCAAGTTCACCTTCGACCAGATCCTCGACCTGTCGTCGGGGTCACGGCTGCGGTCGGACTTCGCGGCGCTCGCCGGCGTCGAGGTTCTCGACTCGCTCACCGTCACCTTTCGCTTCAAGGCGCCGTTCGCGCCGTTCCTCACCCTGCTTGGCTACAACGCCGGGATCCTCCCCAAACACCTGCTGCAGGGGCGGCCGCTGAGCGCATCGACCGACTTCAACCGGCGCCACCCGGTGGGGACCGGACCGTTCAAGGTCGCGAGTATCGCCCCCGGCGCCTCGATCACGATGGTACGCAACCCGACGTACTACGGTGACACCCCGCGGCTCGATCGCATCGTCTTCAAGGTCGTGCCCGACCTCAACGCGCAGGTGGCGCAGCTGCGCGCCGGGGAACTCGACATCATCACGCTGGAGCCGGCCAACCTCGCCAGCGTCCAGGGCGTGCGCGGCGTCGACGTCCTGCAGGTCCCGGTCGTGCAGCACTACTACGTTGGCTTCAACGTGGCCCGGGCGCGCTTTCGCTCGCCGCAGCTGCGCCGAGCGCTGGCGATGTCGGTGAACCGCGACGCGATCATCAAGGGGGTGCTGCGCGGCTATGGCGACCTGGCGCGCGGGACAATCCCCGTCGCGCTCAAGGACTACTTCAGCGACTCGGTCGCCCCGCTCCCGTTCAATCCCGATTCGGCGACGGCGCTCTTTGCAGCTGCCGGCTGGCGCCGCGGCGCCGACGGGATGCTGCGCGACGCGTCGGGTGCCCCGTTCGCCTTCGAGTTGCTCCTGGACAAGGGGAACCCGACGCGCGAGCAGACCGCGCTCGCCGTGCAGCAGGACCTGCGCAAGGCGGGGATCGACGTCACGCTGCGCACCATGGAGTTTGCCGCGCTCGTGCGCGATCGCATCCTCCCCGGCACCTTCGACGCCATCCTCACCTGGTGGACGACGCCGCCCGACCCCGACCAGTACGCCTTCTATTACACGGGGCAGGACAACAACAACGTCCACTGGTCCAACCGCCGCGCCGACTCGCTCCTCGCGCTCGGGCGCTCCACGCTCGACACCGCGGCTCGGCGCGCGGTCTACCGCGCCTTCCAGTCGCTGGAGACCGTCGACCCGCCAGTCCTCGTCCTGTTCTATCCGCGCGAGATCCAGGCGGTCTCGTCGCGGCTGCAAGGGCTCCCGACGCTCGGCATTCGCGATGCGCTCCGCCACAGCGAGCGCTTCGCGATGCGCGCCCAGTAACCCGGGGCAATGGTCGCCTTCCTCCTGCGACGCCTCGCACACGCGCTCCTCGTCCTGTTCGTCGTCGCCACGGTGACGTTCGGCATCGTGCACGCCGCACCTGGCGGCCCCTCGCTCCTCGCCGACCCCAAACTGAGCGTTGCAGAGCGCGCCGCCATCGCGGCGCGACTGGGCGTCGACCGACCGCTCCCCGAGCAGTACCTGCGCTGGCTGGGCGCGCTCGCCCGCGGTGATCTGGGCAATTCGTTCCTCTACGAAACGAGTACGCTCTCCACCATTGGCGACCGTCTCCCCACCACGCTTCTCCTGGCCGGCGCGGCGCTCCTGGTCACGGTGCTCGTGGCGGTCCCGGTCGGGGCGGCGAGCGCGGCGCGCCCCGGGGGGTGGATCGACCGCGTGGGGAGCGTCTTCGCCATCAGCGCCATCTCCATCCCCGTCTTCTGGCTGGGGATCGTTGGGATCCTCCTCTTCGCCGTCCACTGGGGCCTCCTCCCGGCGGGCGGCGCCGAGACGGTTGGCGGCGACGGGTCGCTCGCCGATCGCCTGCAGCACCTGGTCCTCCCCACGCTCGTGCTGTCGGCGGCCGGCACGGCGGAGTTGATGCGCTACACGCGCGCCAGCGCCCGGCGCCAGCTCGCGCGACCGTTCGTGCGCACCGCGCGCGCCAAGGGCGTGGGCGAGCGCGCGGTGCGCTGGCGCCACGCGATGCGCAACGCCCTCATCCCGGTGGTCACGGTGCTGGGTTTGCAGCTGCCGAGGCTGGTCGGCGGGGCCGCCATCACCGAGACCGTCTTTGCCTGGCCCGGCATGGGACGGTTGGGGATCGAGGCGGCGCTGGCACGCGACTATCCGCTGGTCATGGCCATCACGCTCGTCGTCTCCGGCGGGGTCCTCCTCGCCTCGCTCCTCGTCGACCTCGCCTATCTCGTGCTCGACCCCCGCATCCGCCTGGAGGCATAGCGGTGCGCCGACCCCTTGCCGGCACCGCGCCATGACTCCGCGCCGACGCGTGCAGCTGACGGTGGTGGTCATCGCCCTGCTCGTCCTCGCGGCGCTGGCGGGGCCGCTCGTGTACCGCACAGACCCCGATGCGCTCGACTTCGGCGGTGCGGCTGCCCCTCCCGGCGCCGGCCATCCGCTGGGAACCGACGAGAGCGGGCGCGACGTGCTGGCGCGCCTCCTCGTGGGCGCACGCGTCTCGCTCGCCGCCGGTGCGGCGGCGATGCTCCTCTCGGTCGCGCTCGGAACGCTGGTCGGCTCGTGTGCCGCCATGTCCGGCCCGCGGACCGACAGCGTCCTCATGCGCTTCACCGACGCCGCGCTGGCCATTCCCGCCATCTTCGTCGTGATCACCGTGCTCACCTTCGTGGGGCCATCGGTCCCCACGCTGGTGATCGCCATCGGCGTCACGTCGTGGATGGGGCTCGCGCGCCTGGTGCGCGGCGAACTGCTCGCGCTCAAGCACCAGGACTTCGTGGAAGCCGCCGTGGCGCTGGGCGAGCGCCCCGTGCGCCGCTTCGTGCGCCACCTCCTCCCGCACCTGTGGCCCACCATCCTGGTGAACGCCACGTTAGGCATGGGAAGCGCGCTGCTCACCGAGTCGGCGCTTTCCTTCCTTGGGCTCGGCGTGCAGCCGCCAGCCGCCAGCTGGGGGAACATGCTCAGCAGTGCCCAGACCTCGATGTTCAGCGCCCCCTGGCTCGCCGTGATCCCGGGATTGCTCATCCTCCTCGCGGTGGCCTCCATCAACGTCCTGGGCGACGCGCTGCGCGACGCCCTCCACGCCGGCGAGTGAGCCGGAGCGACCGGCCAATCATGACGTCGAGTTTTCCCCTGCCGCACCCTTCCCTGCTGCTCGCGCTCGCCTTCCCCCTCGTGGCGCGCGCCCAGGCCGCGCCGCCGCCAGCCGCAACGCGCTCGGCGCCGCCCTTCGTCATCGAGGAAGCTACCATTGCCGACGTCCACGCCGCCATGCAGCGCGGCGCCCTCACCTGCCGCGACCTCGTGGCCGGCTACCTGCGGCGCATCGAGGCGTACGACCGCAACGGCCCCGGCATCAACGCCCTCATCGTCGTCAACCCGCAGGCGCTCGCCACCGCCGACTCGCTCGACCGGCGCTATCAGCGCAACGGGTTCGTGGGGGCGCTGCACTGCATTCCCGTCATCGTGAAGGACAACTTCGAGACGGTCGACCTCCCCACCAGCGCCGGGACGCTCGCCCTCAAGGGGTGGCAGCCCACGCGCGATGCCTTCCAGGTGCAACGCATCCGCGCCGCCGGCGCCATCGTCCTCGCCAAGGCCAACATGGCGGAGCTGGCCTTCTCCCCTAACGAGACCGTCTCCTCGATCCTGGCCGGCTACACGCGCAATCCCTACTCGCTCGATCGCGTCACCGCCGGCTCCAGCGGCGGGACGGCGGCCGCCGTGGCGGCGTCGTTCGGCACCGTGGGACTGGGGAGCGACACCGGCAACTCGATCCGCGGCCCCTCCGCGCACCAGGCGCTCGTCGGGATCCGCTCGACCATGGGGCTCACCTCGCGCACCGGCGTCGTCCCCCTCTTCGACTCGCAGGATATTGCCGGCCCCATGGCGCGCACTGTCGCCGACGCCGCCGCCGTCTTCCAGGTGGTCGCCGGGGAGGATCCGCTCGACCCCGTCACCGCCGCCGCACGCGCTCGTGTCATCCCTCGTTATGCAGACTCGCTCCGCGCCGATGGGCTGCGCGGCGCGCGCATCGGCGTCCTCCACGCCGCCTACGATACCCCAACGCTCGACAGCGAGGTGCAGGCGGTCTTCCAGCGCGCCCTCGCCGACCTCGCACGACTCGGCGCCACCATCGTCGACCCGGTCGCCATTCCCGCCCTCGACTCCATCCGCCGGCTGCAATCCGGCGCCTGCTCGCCCTTCCGGTACGACTTCGACCGCTACATGGCGCGCGTTGCCGACTCGCACCCCCCGGTGAGCACCGTCGACGAGATCCTCAAGTCGGGGCGCTACCACCCCTCCATCCAGGCGCGCCTCGAGGCCGCGGTGCGCGTCACCGAGTCGCCGGCCGAAAGCCCGGGGTGCCAGGCGCGCGAGCGGTATCGCGAGGCGCTGCGTCTCGCCCTGCGACAGCTCATGGACTCGCTCAAGCTCGACGCCGTCGCCTACCCCACGTGGAGCAACCCGCCCCGCCTCATCGGCGACCTCAACACACCGGGGGGCGACAACTCGCAGGTCTTCTCTCCCGCCACCGGCTTCCCCGCCATCACCGTCCCCATGGGCTACACCCGCGCCACCCTCCCCGCCGGGCTGCAGCTCCTCGCCCGCCCGTTTGCGGAAGGGACGCTCTTCCGCCTGGCGTTCGCCTACGAGCAGGGCACGCACCATCGCCACCCTCCCGCCACCGTCCCCCCGCTTCGATAGCCCCCACGTCGCACTGGGCGCTCCCCACTTCGGAGTCGCGCTCGCCGGCACATATTTCGGCGCATGTCCATCGTCCCGATTCACGGTCACGACGCGCTTCGCGCGCGCCTTTCCGATGCGCTGGCCAAGGGGCTTCTCCCCCAGAGCCTCCTCCTGCACGGAGCCGGCGGGATCGGGAAGCAGCGCCTGGCCCTCTGGCTCGCGCAGACGCTGCTGTGCGAAGGGGCCATCTCGCCATGCGGACAGTGCCGGCACTGCCGCTACGTCCTCGACCTCACGCACCCCGACCTGATCTGGGTCTTCCCGCGCCCGAAGCTCAAGGACGCCGACCCGTCGCTCGCCGACATCAGGCAGGACCTCAGCGAGGGCGTGCAGGAGCGGGCGGCGGCAGACGGGCTCTATGCACCGCCGCCGGGAAGCGACGCCATCTTCGTCGCCACGTCGCGGCTCCTGGTCCAGATGGCCGCCGTCACCCCCGCCATGGCTCGGCGCAAGGTCATCATCGTCGGCGAGGCCGACCGCATGTCGCCGCCACAGGAGAACGCCGAGGCGCCCGCGGCCAACGCCTTCCTCAAGCTCCTTGAAGAGCCGCCGGCGGATACCAACATCATCCTCACCTCCAGCGCGCCGGGGGCCCTCCTTCCGACCATTCGATCGCGCGTTGTCGCGGTCCGCGTCGCTCCCCTCGCCGATTCGGCCATTCGGCAGTGGCTCGCCGAGCCACCGGTCAAGGAGGCGCTGGACAAGGCGAAGCTCCCCGCCAACGTCGATGAACGCGTCCGTCTGGCCGGCGGCGCTCCCGGGCGACTCCTCGCCGCCCAGGAGACCAGCGCCGCCAGCGAGGCCGCGCGGCGGATCCTGGAGGTAGCCGCCAGCGGCGACAAGAGCCGCGCCTTCAAGCTGGCGCTTGCCCAGGGGAGCGCCGGCGCCCGCGGCACCTTCACCGACATCCTCGAAGCGCTGAGCGTCGCCCTGCACGACCGCGCCCGCCAAGCCGTCCAGCGCGCCGACGAACGCACCGCCCGCAACGCTGCCCGCGCCATGTCGCTGGTGGAAGAGTCGAAGCTGATGGCCGGCGGCAACGTGAACCCGCAGCTCATCACCACCACCCTGCTCGCCGACCTGACCCGCATCCTGAACGCCTAACGCCAGCCCCACAGCTCTCCCCCCCCTCACCCGCGCCCAATCTCGTCTTCTCGTCCCCAGCCTTCGCTGGGGCAGGCCTCTCGTCCTCTCGTCTTCTCATGAAGAGTCTGACTCACATCGACACCGCCGGCGCCGCCCGAATGGTCGACATCTCCGCCAAGCCGCCGACGCTCCGAATGGCCCGCGCCCGCGGCGCGATCACGATGCGCCCCGAAACGCTGACCGCCATCCGCGAGAACCAGATCGCCAAGGGTGATGTGCTCGCCGTGGCGCGGATCGCCGGGATCATGGGGGCCAAGAGGACCTCCGAACTGGTTCCGCTCTGCCACCCGATCGCCTTGTCCGACATCCAGTTACAGCTATCACTTGACGAAGAACTTCCGGGCGTGTGGGTCGAGGCGACCGCGAAAACGAGCGGTTCCACCGGCGTCGAGATGGAGGCGATCGTGGCCGTAAGTGTGAGCTTGGTCACGCTTTACGACATGGCCAAGGGGGTGGATAAGGGGATGGTGATCGGTCAGATTTCCCTCATCGAAAAGCGCGGCGGGAAGAGCGGGGACTGGGTAAGGACTTAAGGCCCCCGCCGCTTTCATCAGGCGCCGGTCATCCGACTGCTCGTGGGGTTTAGGACAAACCGGCTGACGATAGAGGACGGCATACATGCAGGATCTCAGCAAGTCGTACGTGCACCGCGGCGACGCGGAGCGACGAAAGCGGAGAGTCCGAGGGGCGATCATGCTGGTGGGAGTCATCACCGCCGGCACCATGGCCGCCCGGAATTGGGAGCCCGCTGAAGCCACCGCGACCCCGCTCCGGCGCACCCTGGCCGATCGCGCCGAGGTCCAGCGACTCCAGCGCCAGATCGAGGAGGCGCGCGGGGACCTGCGACTCGCCACGGCCCAGCTCGAGCGCTGGAACCGCATCTTCCATTACTCGCACAAGTTCCGGATTCCGGCCGACATGGCCGGCGCCGTGTACGATGCCGCCATTGCCGAGCGCATCGACCCCGAACTCGCCTTCCCGCTGGTCAAGCTGGAGAGCGACTTCAAGGAGTCGGCGCTGAGTGAAGTGGGGGCCATCGGCCTCACGCAGCTCATGCTGGCGACGGCCAAGTACTACGACCCGACGCTCACGCGCGCGCGCCTGCACGATCGGAACACCAACCTTCACATCGGCTTCCGCTATCTCCGCGACCTGATCCGGGAGCAGCGGGGCGACATCCAGATGGCGCTCCTGGCCTACAACCGCGGCCCGGCGGCGGTCGAGGTGGCGAAGGAACTCGACCTGGACGCGTCCAACGGCTACGACCGCATCGTCCTGAAGGGATACCGCGGCAAGGGGATTCTCGACTGACAGAACTCGGTAGCCGTAGCGCCACGACTATCGGGCGGTCGTCCCCTGTTTGGGGGCGGCCGCCCTCTTCTTGGCCGTGGCGCTCGACTTGGCCCGGGACGACTTCGCCGCGGCCGACTTGCGAGCGGTCGACTTCTTCGCAGAGGCCTTAGTCGACTTCTTCGCCGCCGACTTCTTCGCAGTCGACTTCCCGGCCGACGCCCTGCGGGCCGTCGCGCTGCGCCCCTTTGACGAGCGCGAGGCGACGGCGCTCCGTGCGGCACGCGACGACCCCGCCCGCACCGCGCCACCCTTCACGATGATAGTCTGCCCGGGGTAGATCACCGCCCGCTTGAGGCGATTGAGGCGAACCAGCGACGAGACGCTGGTCCTGTATCGCTTGGCAATCGCCCCCAGCGACTCGCCGCGACGCACGACATGGGTCACGCGCCCGCCGACTGAGGCACCGCCCGGCCCGTAGCGCTCGATCGACGGATCGGGGACGTCGAACGCCCCCTGCACCACCAGCGCCGTGGGGACCAGCAGCGTCTGTCCGGCGACCAGCCGCCCCTTTCGCGTCGCGATCTTCCGGTTGAACCATTGGAGGTGACGCACCTGCGCGTCGTGGTCGCGGGCGATGGATGCCAGCGACTCCCCCTTCTTCGTGGTGACGCGGGCGAAGGCGACCCGTTCGTTGGACGGCAGCTTCGCGAACGCCGAGTCGAAGGAGGTTCCGGAACCTGCCGGAATGCGCACGGCGACCTGTGCGTCGGGAGGCGTTACCCCGCGCAGCAGGTGCGGGTTGAGCGTCTGCACCTCGCGCACGGTCACGCCAATCGCCTTGGCGACCGCGGCGACCGGCGTGAGCGATGGTACCATGACCGAGTCGTACGCATAACGCGGGACCGAGTCCAGTCGGATGCCGTACTTCTCCGGCGTCTTGCCTATGAGCGCCGCGGCGATGAGCTGCGGGACGTAGTTCTTCGTCTCTGCCCGGAGGTAGTCCTGCTCGGCGAGGGCAAAGAAGCAGTCTTCGCCCTCGATGGCCGTCAGCTCGTCGTCGAACTTCTTGAGCCCGCGCGAGACGCGCCCCGGGCCACCGTTGTACGCCGCCGCGGCCAGGTAGAGTGAGCCGAACTGCCCGCGCAGGTCGCGGATGAAACGCGCCGCCGCATCGGTCGACTTCATCGGGTCGCGACGCTCATCGACCCACCAGTCGACGCGGAGCCCTACCCCGCGCGCCGTGGACGACATGAACTGCCACATCCCCACGGCCGCGGCGCGCGAATAGGCGTGCGGGTCGTAGCCGCTCTCGACCAACCCCAGGAAGTACATGTCCTCGGGGATTCCCGCAGCGCGGAACTTCTCGCGAATCATCGGCTCGTACTGCTTGCCGCGCTGCAGCCGCTCCACGAAGCGCCCGCGCGCGTTGCCAAGGAAGAGCTCCATGTAGTGCGCCACCTTCTCCTGCGTGGCGTACGCATCGACCTCGATGTCCCACGCCGGCTCGCTTCCCGTGTTGGAGATGGAGTCGACATCGATGATGCGCGAAGACACCAGCCCGCTCACCACCGAGTCGGGGACGTCGAAGACCGAGCTGACATTCCTGATCGCCGCGCGAAGCGTTGCGTTGACGGAATCGGGGACGGCGAGCGAGTCAGCCTTCGCATCGCGCGACGACACCGGCAACGTCGCAGCACTGTCGCTCACCGCCACGGGCGTTCCCCTATCGGGGAGCGGCGCGTTAGGGGGAGGAGTGGGACGGATGGCCGGTGCGCACCCGGCCAGCAGCGAGAACGTCATCGCCGCGAGGCATTGCTGGAGACGCACGACGTCACGCGTAGTCGCGCGACGCAGATGACACGCGAGAGCGGCGTGCGTCAGGCGGTTGATGGTGAATAGCGGAATGCCGACCTCCAACGGGAGGTGTGGGACGAGGCGGAACGGCGAGAGGATGCGTGTGCAACGCGACGGTTCTGTGGCGACCCGCGGCGCGGGCCCAACGTCGCTCGCCCTGAAAGGGCGCTGCAATCTCGCACGCGGTCCGGAGCTTGGGAACCTCGTACCCGGGTGACGTTCATCTGTTGCGTCCCCACGCATGAGGGCTCGCTCATGCGAGCGCGCTCGTGCGCCTGGCGTCGAGAAGATGCGCTCGTGCCGAGTGCCGGGCGAGTGTGCCTGACGAGTGCCGTGAGAACGCCTGACGAGTGCCTAGCGAGTGGCGATCGCGTTTCCGAGGAGTCGATTCGTCGCCTGCAACGTCGCGATCACCGCGCCGCGCAGCGGATCGTCACCCGCCAGGTGGCAGCCCAGGAGGCGACGCTCCTTCGCGCGGTCGCCGCTCCCCAGATCGCCAGCCAGGCAGTGCACGCTGACAATCACGACGTTGGCGTCGAACGCCCGCATCTGCTTGACCCCCAGCAGCTCGAACCGGAGCGTCCCCCGCGAGAACTCCTCGATGGCCCGCAGCGTCGCCTCGGCGGCGAGGCGGATGTCTCCCAGTGGGGCCGAGATCCCCTCGGCGCGCCCCACCACCGCGTCGCCCGACTGGTACTCGAGTTCCACCTCGGCCACGCAGCGCGCGTTGGGGGTGCGCTCGAACGAGAAGCGCGTGAAGCGCAGGCGCTCGCGTCGCGCGGCGCTCGTGGAGGCGCGGTCGTCCAGCGCGCCAACGACGAGGGAGATGTTCAGGTCATCCACGGGAAGTCGCATGTGTCCCGGCCGACTGGAGGTGTGAGGTCGCTTGCTTGAAAGGGGAGTCCCCTGTCACACGACTGTCCCCCATGAGAGGCAACACACCGGGTGCCGCACCGACTGCGACGCCCGCCGAGTCCGGCGTAGCGGGCGCAGCGGGCGCCGGGGGCGCCTTGAGACGCCGACGCTCCACACACCGATTGCCCGCGGCCGCCGGGAAGTGGATCTTCGTCCCATGCCTTCGTCACGCCGGTTGGTCCAGCCCGCCACCGCCCGCCCGCGGGGCCTCGCCCGTAGCCTTTTGCTCGCCGTTGTGGCAGCCTCGACGCTGCACGTCGCTGGCGCCAGAGCCCAGGCGCCGTCGGCAACACACGCGCTGCAGCGACGCATCCAGGCACGGGTCGCCGAGCTACCCGGCGTCACGGCGGCGGTCTACTACCGACACCTCGGAACCGGGGAGACCGTCAGCTGGAACGCCGACACGGTCTTTCACGCGGCGAGCACGATGAAGGTCCCGGTGATGATCGAGTACTTTCGCGCCATCGACCAGGGGCGCCTGGTGCCCAACCAGCGCGTGACGCTCGTGAACCGCTTTGCCTCGATTGTCGACGGATCGCCCTACACGCTGGATGCTGGCGACGACTCGGACAGTTCGCTGTACCAGTCAGTGGGGCGCGAGGTCCCCGTGCGCGAGCTGGTCGAGCGGATGATCACGCGCTCCAGCAACCTGGCCACGAACGTCGTCATCTCACTGGTCGGGGCGCCGCAGGCGCAGGCAACGGCGCGCGCCCTGGGGGCGTCCACCATCAACGTGCGACGCGGGGTGGAGGACAACCTCGCCTTTCGCGCGGGGCTCAACAACACGACCACCGCGCGCGACCTGGGGGCGTTGTTCGAGGCGCTGGCGCGCGGGACGGCCGCGTCGCCGGCGTCGACCGCCGAGATGCTGGCCATCCTCGAGCGGCAGGAGTTCAACGAGGAGATTCCCGCCGGGCTCCCGGCCGGCACGCGCGTGGCGCACAAGACGGGCTGGATTACGGCCACCATGCACGACGCGGCGCTCGTCTTCCCGGCCAGGGGCTCGCCCTTCGTGCTGGTCATCCTCACGCGCGGCCTGCCTGACGAGAAGACGGGACAGCGCCTCATCCAGGACATTGCGCGCGCCGTGTGGGAGCACGCCACCGCGCCGGGCGGGGGTCGTTAGGCGCCGGCGCTACGAGTGGTTGCAGAACCGGGCGCCGCGCCGTTGCGGGCACCGTGCGCCGGCGTTGCGGCTACCGGTTCTCGAACCGCCTCTAGCCGACGAACATCCCCGCCACCGCCCGGTTCACCTTGAGCCGGGCCGCCCCCTACGCTCCCTCCCTGGGGAGTTGGCCAAAGACGAGGCGGAACGACGAGCCCTTCCCCAGCTCGCTCTCCACGGCAAGGGAGCCGCCCAGCATCTCGGCCAGGCTGCGACAGATCGCCAACCCCAGCCCCGTCCCGCCAAAGCGACGCGACGTGCTGCTGTCGGCCTGCTCGAAGGGGAGAAAGATCGACTCCAGGCGCGTGCGCTGGATGCCGATCCCCGTGTCGTGCACGCCGATGGCGGTCACCACCCCGGCGGCATCGGTCTCGACGCGCACGAGCACCGCGCCGCGCTCCGTGAACTTGATCGCGTTCCCCACCAGGTTGATCAGGATCTGCCGGACCTTGGCCACGTCCGTCAGCATCAACGGGACGTGGTTCGGCCCTTCGTAGCGCAGCACCACCGGCTTGCCGGCCGCCTGCCCCTCGAGCTGCGAGAGCGTCTCGTGCGCGAGCGCCACGAGATCCGCTTCCTCCACATCGAGCACCATGCGCCCCGCCTCGATCTTCGAGATGTCGAGGATGTCGTTGATCAGCGAAAGCAGGTGCTTCCCGTTGGCGAGGATGCGCTCGATCAGGTCCAGTTCCGAGCGCGACAGCCGTCCCGCGCGGTTCTTGAGCAGGACGGAGGAGAAGCCGATCACCGAATTGAGTGGCGTTCGCAGCTCGTGCGACATGTTGGCCAGGAAGCGCGACTTGGTGACGCTGGCCTCCTCGGCGCGGCGCAGCGCCTCTTGCAGCTCGGCCGTGCGCGCCGCCACGCGCGCGTCCAGCTCGCGCAGCACGCCGTTGAGCTGCGTGTTGAGCGTCTGCCGTTCGCAGGCCGTGCGTTCCACCTCTTCGTACGAGGCACGCAGGCGTTCGCCGAGGATCCCCATGGCCGATATCACCTCGCGAATCTCGATCGGGGTGTTGGCCGGGACCTCGGGCGGCGAGCGATCCACACGCACGTCGAAATCGCGCAGCCAGTCATGCACGCTCCGCAGCGGACGCCGGATGTTGCGGATCAGCAGGAAGGAGAAGAAGACCCCCAGCAGCAACGAGAAGCCCGCCGCGCGCAGCGCCGCGAGGTGTCCCGCGCGCGACTCGGCCAGGACCGAGGCCATCGGGCGCTCGACGACCACCTGCCACCCATCCGCCAGCCGCAACCGGGCGACCAGCCAGTCCGGTGTCGTGAGGACTTCGCCCGTGCTTCCGCTGGTGGGCACGGCGCCCCAGCGTGCGCGCATTGCCCGCGCATCGAGCGTGTCGAGCGGCTGGATGGGAATGTCGCCCGCCGACGCGGCCACGACCCCAGCCGGGTCGACGATGACGTAGGCGGCGCCGGAGTGCTTTCCTCGTTGGACCAGCGCGCCGGAGAGCGTGAGGTTGAGCGACGCCTGCACCACGCCGCGCACCTTCCCCGACCGGTCGCGGATCGCGCGCCCGAAGGCCACGATCACGTGGTTGCCAATACTCCGCTGCCGATAGACCGTGCTCGTCACCGTCGAGCTGTCGCGAATGGCGCGCTGGAAGTAGTCGCGATAGGCAAACGACTGGCCCACGAACGACGTGGTGCCGTTCGCGCCCGGCTCGACAGGTTCCACTGCGCGGAGAACTCCCTCGGCGTCGAAGAGGGCGGCCGTGCGGAACTCGGGAAACTCCTTGTGCAGGAGGCGCAGCGCGTCGCGATTGATGTCGGCGTCGAGCGGTCTCTCGGCGTTGATCAGGCGCGACGCGAGCGTGACGGCAGCGCGACGCGGCTCGAGGTAGCGATCGAGTCGATCGGAGACTTCGCGCGCGACGTCGTTCAGCTCACCCGACGCGGTGATGAGCAGGGCGCGCCGCGTCGTCCACGCATCCCACGCCGTCACCGTCGCGATCGGAACGATTGCGACGACGAGGAAACCGATCAGGATGCGCCGGGAGAGCGATCGAAGCACGGTCCGCGAAATGGTGGTCGGCGCCGCGGGGTGGGGGGAGGCGCCTGACCAGAGTTTCGACAGAGATTAGAGGAACTTGACCGTGCCGTGCAGCATTGCTCATGACCCGGCCGGGTCTCGAACCCGGGACCTACGGATTAAAAGTCCGTTGCTCTACCAACTGAGCTACCGGGTCGTGCTCGACGACTGCGATCATGTTTCGTCGCTGTCGCGCGCTGAATGTATCGCCGCGCCATTCGGGATTGTACCGACCCGCGCGGGGGGGTGGGGGGGCGCGGTGGCGCGCTTGGTGAGGAGAGTTGGCTACGGCGCATTGGGTGTCAACGCACGAGGGCCCCGGCGCTGCCGGGGCCCTCGTGGTCCATCGATGTGACGCGTCTACTCCTGCCTACTCCTGCCTACGCGATAGTTGCCTTCTCTGCGGAGGCGGCAGGGCATTCCGCGTGTTGCTTACTGCACCGAGGCGGTGGTCGCCTCGCCGCCCTTCGTCTCCACGACGAAGACGACGCGACGGTTGGCCTGCGCACCGGGCATGTCGCGCTCGGCGCCCTGCACCACCTGGCGGACTTCACCCAGGCCGATCGTGCGCATCGAGATGCCCTGCACACCCGCCTGCGTCAGGTACGACGCCACCGACTCCGCGCGGCGCTTCGAGAGCGCCTCGTTGTAGCGCGGCGAGCCCGCCGGATCGGCGAAGCCCTCGACGGTGACGAGCGCGCCGCCGTAGTACTTGTTCACGACCTGGACAAAGCGATCGAGCTGCGGGCGGTCTTCATCGCGAACCGACGCGTCGTCGAACGCGAAGGTGACGGGGAAGGCGAACTTCATCCCGTTCTCCATCGCCGTGATCTTGGCGCCGAACTCGGTGCGGAGCGCCGTGAGGTCACGACGCAGCGCGGCAACGTCGGTCTTGAGGGTGGCAACTTCGGACTTCACCGACGTGATGTCACCGGACAGCGCGCTGTCTCCCTGGGCGCGGGCCACGCGCTCCGCGGACAGGCCGGTCTCCACGGTGTTGCGGACGTATCCCTTGGTGGCGCAGGCGCTCAGGGCCATCGCCGCGAGCGCTGCTGCGGACAGCTTGCGAATACCGCTCATGATGTACTCCTCAGGTAGGCTGAGTTTTCGGTTGGATGTGCCGCGCTGCCCATCAGGTGGGCCGGCCGCGAGGGCAGCGTTCAGGCGAGGGGTAGTATAGCAGCGGCAGGGATTTCCGCGTGTGACTGCTATCACACCCTAACCAACGACTAATCCAGCGGGAGGTTCAGCCGCCCAATCAGGTAGCGGTGCCCGGTATTTGGGGCTTCCATAGCCACTCGCCCCCGTCGACCACGAGGATTGCTCCTGTGATCCACGACCCGGCATTCGAAGCAAGGAACGCCACCGCGTTCGCGATGTCGGCGGGCTCGCCCCAGCGACCCAGCGGGATCGTCTTCGCGGCGTAGTCGCCCATCGCGCGCTGCACGGCGAAGACGTCGGCTGCGCCGCTCCCGCCAGGCGGCGTGAAGGCCTTGCGCACGCCCTCGGTTGGGATGGGCCCGGGGGCAATCGCGTTCACGCGGATGTTGTGGCGCGCCCACTCCACGGCCAGCGTCCGCGTCAGCGCGTCGATGCCCGCCTTGGCGGCGGTGGCGTGCGCCATCAGCGGCCAGCCGCGGTAGTGCAGCGTCATGGAGATGTTGATGACGTTGCCGCCACCGGCACGCTGCATGTAGGGGAAGACCGCTTGCGTGCAGAAGAAGGTCCCGGACAGGTCGATGTCGAGCACGGCGCGCCACGCATTGGGCGACATCTGGTCCGAGGGGACGTAGAAGTTCCCCGCGGCGTTGTTCACGAGGAGGTCGATGCGGCCGTGGGTGTCGGCGATGCGCGCCATGGTCGCCTTCACCGCCTCTGGGTCGCGCACGTCCAGCGGCGCGGTGTGCACGCCCCCCGTCCCGCCGGCGTCGCGCAGCCGCATGGCCGCCGCCTCGAGCCGCTCCGCGTTGCGGCTGGCGATCACGACCGTCGCACCTAACGAGTGGAGGAGCGAGGCGATGCCGAAGCCGATCCCGCTCCCGCCGCCCGTGATGACGGCGACGGAACCGGCGTACAGGTCGGGACGAAAGACCGAGGTCATGATGGCGGCGCGATGAGGGTGTGGATGGGGGCCTGGGGCGGCGCCCCCGCGTCCCCCACGAACAACGACAGCTGCTTCACGCAAAACGACCGCCTGTGATGCGGCGTCGCCCCCAGCGCATCCAGCGCCCACAAGTGCGCCGGCGTCCCGTAGCCGACGTTCTGCTCCCAACCGAACCCCGGATAGCGCACCGCCAGGCGCGCCATCAGCCGGTCGCGCGTCACCTTGGCCACGATCGACGCGCAGGCCACCGCGTAGCACTTCCCATCGCCTCCCACCACCGCGGTGTGCGCCACCCCCAGCGTGCGGATCGGCTTCCCGTCGAGAATCACGTGGTGCGGCGTGACCCCCGCCCTCGCCAGGCGCGCCAGCGCCCGGCGCATCGCCAGCGCCGTCGCCTGGTAGATGTTGATGCGGTCGATCTCGCGCGGCGACGCGGCCCCCAGCGCCACTCCGGTGGCGCGCCGAAGGATCTCGCTTGCCAACACCTCCCGCTCCGCTGGGCGCAGCTTCTTCGAGTCGTCCACCCCGGCGATGCGCCGTCCGGCTGAGGGCATGACGACGGCGCACGCGACAACGGGGCCCGCCAGGGGGCCCCGTCCGACCTCATCGATCCCGGCGATCAGCTCGCCGTATGTCTCCCGGGCATCGCGCTCGACGCGCGACCAGCGTGCCGTACGCCGGTGCGATCGGCGAGCCGGCATGCGCCCGCGTCCAGCCCCTTACGCCTTGCCGCCCTCGGCGCCCGGCACCGCCACGCGCGCCTTCTTCTCCTTGATGCGCGTCGCCTTGCCGGCCAGGTGGCGGAGATAGTAGAGCTTCGCGCGGCGCACGCGCCCGCGACGCACCACAGTGATCTCCGAGAGCATCGGCGAGTGCACCGGGAAGATGCGCTCGACGCCCACGCCGTTCGAAACCTTGCGCACCGTGAACGTTGCGCTCACGCCGCTGCCGCGGCGGGCAATGCACACGCCCTCGAACGCCTGCAGGCGCTCCTTGTCGCCTTCCTTCACGCGCACGTTGACGCGCACCGTGTCGCCGGCACGAAACGGCGGCACTTCGCGGAGCCACTCCTTCTGGGTTTCGATGAACGGATGCATATGACGCTATGACGCTCGGGTCGGTGGGGCTGCGCCCGGTCTGGGTCGGTTTTCGGGAGACCCGTAACGTAAACGGGGAGCGTGCCTTCCGCTACCCTTCCCTACTCCACCGTCCCCCAGATCGCCGCAACGCTGGGCGCGGCGGCCGTGTGGAACGTGACCGAGAAGGCGCGAGGGTTCTCGCGCAGTTCCTCGGCCAGCAGCGACGCCTGCGCGTCCCGCGCCACCGAGACCGTCCCTCGCAGCTGGATGTACGGCGTGCGCAGCGTCAGGTCCGAGAACAGCGTAGCCAGCACCGCGCCCACGTCCCCTCCCCCCTGCCGGCGAAGGAACGCCGCGCTGAAAGTCTCACCCGTTGGGTTGTAGATGGTGGCCAGGTACTCGAAACGGTCATCGTCCCTGACCACGATGCGCACGGTCCCCCATGCCGACGACGAGCGGGCGCTTGGCGAGACCGACGGACGCTCGTCAACGGCGCTTACGCGCGACGTGAAGACCCGGCGCTCGCGCGAGACCGGATGCCCCCCGATCTCGGACGCCGCCAACGCTGCCCCTCCCTGCGTGGCCATGGTGGCGCAGGCAGGGCAGAACGCAGCGATGGTGAGTGCGAGGGCGAGGGTGCGACGCACGCGGCAGGGGCGGGGGGATGGGGAACGGGGAGGCCTTTCCAGCAGACGCCACAGTATGCACACAGCAGGCCAACGCGTCCAGCATGAAAAACGCTCTGCGATCTACCGAGATTCCCTACGGCGAGTTTCGCTCGCCTCCCGGCAGTTGGAGTCCCGAGGCCTGCGCCTCGCCTTTCTCCCGCTCCGCGCACGCGCCCCGCGCACGCGCCAATGCCTCGTCACGCGCCGCGGTGAGTCGCTCTCCCTCGGCCCGGCGCCAACGCGCGATCTCGCCGTGATTGCCCGAGAGGAGGACCTCGGGGACCGTGAGTCCGCGGAAGTCCGGCGGGCGTGTGTAACTCGGCGCACTGATCATCCGTGTCTCGTGGAACGAATCGGTGCGCGCGCTCTCGTGATCCGACATCGCCCCGGGGAGGAGCCGCACCACGGCATCGACGATCGCGAGCGCCGCCGGCTCCCCGCCGCTCAGGACGAAGTCGCCGAGCGAGAGTTCTTCGGTAGCCAGGTGCTCGGCCACGCGCTGGTCCACGTCCTTGTAGTGCCCACAGAGGAGCGTTAGCTCGTCACCCGCGGCGAAGCGCGCCGCGTCCTGCTGAGCGAACGTTCGCCCGCGCGGCGAGAGGAGGACGATCGGCGCCCGGCAGCCTAACGACTCCACCGCCTCGAAGAACGGCCCCGGCTTCATCACCATCCCGGCGCCACCGCCGTACGGATAGTCGTCCACCGTGCGGTGGCGGTCGTGCGTGTAGTCGCGCAGGTCCACCAGGCGATACTCGACGCTCCCCGCGGCCGCCGCCTTGGCCGGGATGGACAGTTCGAGCGGGATGCGGAAGAAGTCGGGGAAGATCGTGACGATCGTTATGCGGAGCGGGCTCACTCGAACAGCCCCTCCGGCGCGTCGACGACGAGCACGCCGCGCTCCACGTCCACGCCGGCGATGAACTCCTCGCGATACGGCATCAGGACGGTGTCGGTCGCGCCGGTGCGCCGGATCTCCAGCAGGAGCCCATGCGCCAACTCGAAAAAGCCGGAGACCGTGCCGATCGTGCTGCCGTCCGTGCGCTGCACCTCCAGTCCAACGAGCTGGTGCAGGTAGACCTCGTCGTCCTGGAGCGGCTCGAGTTCCTCCATGGGGACCAGGAGGTAGCGCTCGCGCCACAGCTCCGCCTCGGTCCGGTCGGTGATCTCCTCGAAGGTGACGAGGAGGCCGTCCTTGAAGGGGCGCGCGTCGTCCACGTGCAACGCCTTCCCGTTCGGCGCCAGGTCGCCGGCGGTCGTGCCGGCTAAAAGACGTGCGCCGGGCGCGAAGATCGCGTCCGGCGCATCCGTCATCACTTCGACCACCAGCTCCCCGCGCACCCCGTGGGCGCGGCGCACACGTCCAACGATGGCGTGCGTGGCGCTCCCGCGGGACGACGAGGACATGGCCCCTTACTCGGCGCCCTTCTCGCCCTCGGCCAGCGGGACGGCGGCGGCCTGCAGCTTCGTGGCCAGGCGCGCCTCGTGGCGAGCCTTCAGGATCCCTGCACGACGGAGGATCGAGCGCACCGTGTCGCTCGGCTGCGCGCCGACGTCGAGCCAGTAGTTGGCGCGATCCTGCTTGAGCTCCACCGCCCCCTCGGACTTGCGGGGCTGGTAGGTCCCGATGATCTCGATGAAGCGCCCTTCGCGCGGGGAGCGCGAGTCGGCGACGACGATGCGGTACATCGGGCTCTTCTTGCGTCCTTCGCGGCGGAGTCGAATGCGAACCATGTCAAACCTCGGTTGGTGCGTGGATCCTGCTACCCTGAGCTCCTCGCGACTCGCGGCATTTCCGGAGCGCGCCCAGGCCAATCTTGAGAAGACGAGAGGACGAGAAGACGAGAAGACGAGGAGGGGCTCGTTGTGGATCTCGTCTTCTCGTCTTCTCGTCATCTCCCCATAAGTCCCGGTGGCATACCCATCCGGCCGCCACTCGCGGCCTTCTTCATCATCTTCTGCATGTCGCGGAACTGCTCCAGCAGGCGATTGACCTCGTTGATCGGGCGCCCGCTCCCCTTGGCGATGCGGGCGCGGCGCGAACCGTTGATCAGGTTGGGAGTCTTGCGCTCTTCCCTGGTCATCGAGAGGACGATTGCCTCGACATGCTTCAGGCGTTTGGGGTCCATGTTGGCCCCCTTCAGCATCTTGCTGCTGACCCCTGGCAACATCTTGAGGATGCTCTCCATGGGGCCGAGCTTCTGCATCTGCTTCATGGCGGTGAGAAAGTCCTCGAGATCGAGACCTTCCTTGCGGACCTTCTTCTCCAGCTTCCTGGCCTCGGAGGCATCGAACGCTTCCTGTGCCTTCTCGACGAGCGAGACCACGTCGCCCATCTGCAGGATGCGGCCGGCCATGCGCTCGGGGTGGAACTCCTCGAGCGCGTCCGGCTTCTCGCCCACGCCGATGTACTTGATGGGCTTCTTGAGGACGCCGTAGATCGAGAGCGCCGCACCGCCACGGGCGTCGCCGTCCATCTTGGTGAGGATGACGCCGGTGACGCCTAACGCCTTGTTGAACCCCTCGGCGATGCGCACGGCGTCCTGGCCGGTCATGCCGTCGGCGACGAAGAGGATCTCTTCGGGGCGGACCGCCTCCTTGAGGCGCACCAGCTCCTGCATCATCTCGTCGTCGATCTGCAGGCGGCCGGCGGTGTCGAGGATCACGACGCGGTCGCGGGCGCGTTTCCCCTCGTCGATGCCGGCGCGGGCGATCCTCACCACATCCTTCGTGGAGCGATCGGCGTAGACCGGGACCTCGAGCGACGCGCCTAACGTCTCCAGCTGGTCGATGGCGGCGGGGCGATAGACGTCGGCCGCCACCAGGCGGGTCGGGCGCCCTTCGCCCTTGAGCTTGCGGGCGAGCTTGGCGGCCGACGTCGTCTTCCCGGAGCCCTGCAGCCCGACCATCATGACGACCGTGGGCGGGACCGAGGAGAGCTTGAGCGGCTCGCGGCGCTCGCCGAGCATCGCCGTGAGTTCGTCGTAGACGATCTTCACGAGCTGCTGCGCCGGCTGCACCGTCTTGAGCTGCGTGACGCCGACCGCCTTCTTCTCCACGCGCTCCAGGAACTCGCGCGTGAGCTGGAAGTTCACGTCGGCCTCGAGGAGCACGCGACGCACTTCCCGCAGCCCTTCCTTGATGTCCGACTCGGTCAGGACACCGCGGCCGCGGAGCTTGGCGAAGACGCCAGAAATCTTGTCTGAAAGCTCGTCAAACATAGAGCCAAGAACGCTAGCTAAGTGGCCGAGGAAACACAACCTAGGGGGTGTGTCTCCCGGCGCTCGGCGGGGGCCGCACGCGTTCATCGCGGCACCGAGCGTCTCGAGCTCCCCTGCGCCCCCGCCCACAGGGGCCGCACGCCGCCCCCAGGGGCGCGGCTCCCCCCTCCGACGAGCGCGGCGAGCGCCACTGGCGGTCCGCCCGGGGACGCTTACCCGGCACGCCCCGCGCACCAGGACGCCGCAATCGCCTTGGAGCGAGCCCGGCGTCTCGTTAGGTGGAGCCCGCCGCGGCGACTCGGTTGTATCGCGATTCGCCCCGTGGCGTCATACCTTTGGAACCGTCGCCGGAACGTGGACGGGAGAGGAACAACTCCCGCCCCCGCTCCCGTCCCAGCTTTCGCTGGCACAGGCTTTTCCCGTCTGCCTTTCTCATGTCCCGTCCCCAGCGTCGCGACGAAATTCTCGGCCAGGAACTTCCGCCAACGCTCCCGCTCATGGCGTTGCGGTCCACGATCGTCTATCCGCTCGGCACGATCGCGGTGCAGATGGGGGCCCCGGAGAACCTCGCCCTGCTGCGCGCCAACGAGGACCCCGGCCTCATCGTCGCCCTCGTCGTTGCAACTGGCGACGTGGACGATGCCATCGACAACCGGAAGTTCATTGGGCGCGTGGGGGTCGCGGCGCGCGTGCACGAACGCATCAACCTCCCGGGCGACACCGTCCAGATCACGCTGCAGGGGCTTCGCCGCATCACCATCGAGTCGGTGGAACAGGAGGAGCCGTTCGTCATCTCGGGGGTGCGCGCGGCCAAGGAACTCCCCGCCGATCCGGACGAACTCGACGATCTCGTGGCGCGCATCGTCAGCGCCGCCGAGACGCTGGCCGATCTCGTGGACCGCATCCCGGACGAGGTCCCGCAGATTCTCAAGATGAATGTCTCCGACCCGGGGCGCTTTGCCGACCTCGCGGCGACGAACATGAACTTCCGGATCAGCGACAAGGACGAAGTGCTGCAGCGGCTTGATGTGGGGCAGCGACTGCGCTTCATCCTTTCGCGTTTGGAGCGCGAGGTGGCGCGCGCCCGCGTGATGGAGGACGTGAAGAAGCAGACCGAGGTCAAGATCGAGCAGCACCAGCGCGAGTTCTATCTCCGTCAGCAGCTACGCGCGATCCAGGCCGAGCTGGGCGAGACCGACCCCGGCGAGAAGGAGGCGATCGAGCTCCTCAAGAAGATCGACGACGCCAGGCTCCCCGAGCGCGTGGGGCAGGAGGCGCGGCGCGAGACCGAGCGGCTGCGCATGCTCTCGCCGGCGTCGAGCGAGTACCAGGTGATCCGCACCTATCTCGACTGGATCCTGTCGCTGCCGTGGCACAAGCAATCGGGGGACGCCGAGATCGCGCTCACCAAGGTCGAGGAGGCGCTCGACGGGCGGCACTACGGGCTGCACGAGGCCAAGGAGCGGATCGTGGAGTTCCTCGCCGTGCGCAAGCTGCGCGGCGGCGACTCGCACGGGCCGATCCTCTGCTTCGTGGGGCCGCCGGGGACGGGGAAGACGTCGTTAGGCGAGGCGATCGCCAAGGCCATCGGGCGCGAGTTCTACCGCATCTCCGTGGGCGGGGTGCGCGACGAAGCCGAGGTGCGCGGCCACCGGCGCACCTACGTGGGGGCCATGCCCGGGCTCCTGTTGCAGGCGCTGCGGCGCGTTGGGGTGAGCGACCCGGTCCTGATGATCGACGAGATCGACAAGATGTCGGGGGGCGGCGCCTCGGGCGACCCGACGGCGGCCATGCTCGAAGTGCTGGACCCGGCGCAGAATCACGACTTCGTCGACCACTACCTGAACCTCCCGTACGACCTCTCGCGCTCGCTCTTCATCTGCACGGCCAACAACCTCTTCGACATCCCCGCCCCGTTGCGCGACCGCATGGAGGTCATCCGCATCGCCGGCTACACGGTGGAGGAGAAGGTGGAGATTGCGTGGCGCTATCTCCTGCCGCGCCTCCTCGAGGAGCACGGGATCACCGACAAGGACATCCAGTTCACCGACGAGGTGCTGGGCTTCATCTCGTCGCGCTACTCGCGTGAGGCGGGGCTGCGCAACTTCGAGCGCAACATCGCCACCATCATGCGCAAGCGCGCGCGCAAGAAGGCCGAGGGGGAGGAAGGGGCGTGGGTGGTGGACAGTGCCCTCGTCGAACAGCACCTGGGCGCCCCCAAGTACGCGGCGGAGGAGGCCGAGAAGGAGCCCGAGATCGGCGCGGTGACGGGGCTGGCGTGGACCTCGAATGGCGGTGACATCATGACCATCGAGGCGCTGCGCATGCCGGGGACCGGAAAGCTGACCGTGACCGGGCAACTGGGCGACGTGATGCGCGAGTCGGTGGACGCGGCGATGTCGTTCGTGCGCTCGCGCGCCGATTCGTTAGGCGTGACGCCGCAGGACCTCAAGGAGAGCGACCTGCACATCCACTTCCCCGCTGGCGCCGTCCCCAAGGATGGTCCCAGCGCCGGCGTGGCGGTGACGCTCGCCATTGGCTCCGTCCTGAGCCGCCGCCCCGTGCGCCGCGACGTGGCGATGACCGGCGAAGTGACGCTGCGCGGCAAGGTGCTGGAGATCGGCGGGGTGAAGGAGAAGACGCTCGCCGCCTATCGCGCGGGGTTACGCGAGGTGATCCTCCCCGCCGGCAACTCGAAGGACCTGCGCGACGTGCCGGACGAGGTGCGGGGGAACATGGCGTTCACCTTCGTGAGCGGGATGGACGAAGTGTTTCGGTTGGCGCTGATGGAGCACGCGACGACGACGCTGGCCGATGCCCCGCCGGATGAGCCGACGAGGAGCATGGGGGCGGCGCAGCCGGGGGCGGCGACGAAGACGTGATGCGAGAAGACGAGAAGACGAGAAGACGAGAGGACGAGAAGACGAGAAACGGCAAAGGACTACTACAAGGGCGTCAACACGGAGGGGAACTGAGACACGGAGGGCACGGGGGAGGTCGCACACGCGACGCCAACCCGTGCCCTCCGTGTCTCCGTGAATCCCCCGTGGTGTTTCTGTTGCTCGTCTTCGTCTTCTCGTCCCCAGCTTTCGCTAGGGCAGGCTTCTCGTCCCCAGCCTTCGCTGGGGCAGGCTTCTCGTCTTCTCTAGAATGCCCGTTGCAGCAGATACAGCACCATCCCCGCCAGCCCCCCCACCAACGTCCCATTGATTCGGATAAACTGCAGATCGCGCCCGATCGCCAGTTCGATCCGGTGCGACGTCGCCACGGGATCCCACCGCCTAACGGTCCCCGCGATCAGCTCCCCCACCTCGTCCTGGTAGCGCTCTACTATCGCCACCACGGCCTCGATCAGCCAAGCGTCGACCTTTTCCATCAGCACGGGGTCGGAGAGAATCGCATTGCCGAAAGCGGTGAGCCCGCGCTCGATGGTCTCCGGCGAGAACCCTTCCGGATTCTCGGCGTGGCGCGCGATGCTCGCCTTGGCGTCAGCCCAGAGCGAGGCGCTGAAGCCGCGCACGGCGTCGGCGTGCAGCACGTCCTCCTTGATCTGCTCGGCCTTGAGGATGACCTCGGGCGACGCCTGCAGCTTGACGATGAACTCGTCGATGGCCTCGTCGAAGCGCTGGCGCAGCGGATGGTTGGGGTCGGCGTGCACCGCCTGCATGGTGTTCTCCAGCGCCCGCACGATGCGCCCGGCGATCTTGTCGTCGATCGCCCCCGGAATCCACCACGGGCTCTCCTTCTCCACCCGCTCGCGAATCAGGTCCTGGTTCTCGCTGATCCCCTTGGCAAGCAGGCGAATGGCGTCGTCGAGCAGCGCCTGGTGACGGTTCCCCGCCGTCAGGATCGAGAGCGCCTTGCCGATGAGCGGCGCCACCTGCGTCTTCTGCGCGCGATTGATCACCGCCTTGCTGATGAACTCCTGCACGTCGTCGTCCTTGAGGACGTTGGCGGCGGCGGCGGCGGAGCGGGCAAGCTGGCGGGCGATGCGCCGCGAGTTCTCCGGCTCCACCATCCACGTGGCCATGCGCTGCGCGGCATTCAGCGTGTGGAGCTTGACCACGATCACGTCGCGGTGCAGGAAGTTCTTCTGCACGAAGGCGCCCAGCGTCTGCCCAACCCGGTCCTTGCGCGCGGGGATGATCGCCGTGTGCGGGATCGGGATGCCTAACGGGTGACGGAAGAGCGCCGTGACGGCGAACCAGTCGGCCAACCCGCCAATCATCGACGCCTCGGCGGTGGCGCGCACGATCCCCAACCACGGGTATTGTCCCTCGAAGTAGCGGGCGACGATGAAGGTCACCGTCGCCACGACGAGCAGCGCCAGCGCCCACCGCTTCATCGCCCGCAGGCGGGCGATCCGCTGCGCCTCGTCCTCCGGGCGCAGCGGCTGCGGAACGGCGAGCGCGGCCTGGTCGGGAGCCGGTCGTCGCGGCGCCTCGGACATCCTACTCCTCGAGCTTGACCTTGCCGAGGTCGAGCACGTTGATGCTCGCCCCCGCCGGCACGTCGACGTACAACACCACGGGGCGCCCGTCGATGTCGCCCGCCGTGACGGCGATGGTGCGCCCGCGCGCCGAGTAGACGCGCGTGCTCTGCGACGCCTGCGACGGCTTCACGTTGCCGAAACGCTTGAGGATGGACGTATCGAGCAGGTCGAAGAACTCGGCGCCATCCACCGACGTGTCCCACACGCTGAGCCACGCCAGTCCTTCGCCCTTCCCGGTCTCGAAGAGCTGGAAGCGGTCACCATCCCAACCTGCTCCCCCTCGGTAGGCCGCATCGCGATCCTTGAGGTGCTCATAGAGGAAGAGGCGCGTCTCGAACTCGCCGAGGTTGTTCTCGTAGAGGAGCTTGCCGGGAGGTGCGGGGAGCGTGACAAACGTGGGATCGTCGCGCGACCCGAAGAATCGGTCCTCGTGCATCACCTGCTCGGTCGACACGGGCATTTCGCTGAAGACCTGCTTGCCGGCACGCTTCTCCTTGAAGAGGCGCATGAACTCCGCCCCCGAGAGATACGGGAAGAGGAGCGTCTCCTGGATGAGCGTTGGCGCAGACGAGAAGACCGGCATCGACGAGTTGCTCTCGCGGATGATCTGTCGCACGCGCTCCCATCCACCGGGGAGGTTGGCGACCATCGTCCCGCCGCCGAGCATGCTGGCCAGTTGTTCGAAGGTGGCCTGCCCCTCGACGACGGCCTGCGCGGCGACGGTGCGATCGTTGTGCCCCCTCACCTTCTGCAGCGAGTCGAGGTTGAGGTACTGGTCCTGCAGCGCGTGCACCAGCTCGTGCGACACGGTGACCGACAGCATTTCGTCGTTGGCCCCCTGCACGATGTAGAGGACCTTGGTCGACGGGTCGTAGTAGCCGGCGATCTGCTCGGTGAGGAGCGCCAGCATGAACTTCCTGAGGTCGAGGGTGTCGGGGATGAGGCCGAGGAGCTTGTAGGAATGCTCGCTCCCCCTCAGCTCTGCCTCGGGCATGTCCTCGGTGAAGCGCTTCTCAAGGAACGCGCGCACCTCGTCCTTGGTGCGCGCCTCGAACCTGGGGGGAGACTTGAACTTGAGGCCGATCGCTTCCTCGAGTTTGGGGATGGCGTCGGCGACCTTGGCCGCGACGGGGTCCTTGGCCTTCTGCTTGCCGCAGGCGGCGGCCGTCAGCAGCAACGCGGCGCCGGCGAGCCGCGCCAGCGCGCGGGACCACCTGCGCGCGCGAACCGAGTCGCGGTGGCGTGCCCCGCGGTGACTGCCGAGCCATCCCCCAGGTCGTGCCATCACTCGCTCCATCGTACCGTGTGTCCCGTCGCCAGGGCGACTACCCGGGCGACATCGAGCCCCCGCACCACCACACCATCCTCGATCAGCAACGACCGCAACTCCACTTCGAGAACCGCGAGGCTGGACGCGCGCGGGGGCGCCGCGGGTGTCGCGCCAGCAGTCGCACTTGCAGCCGCGCTTGCGGTCGCGGCAGCAGTCGCGCCAGCGGTTGAGCCGCTGGTTGCCGCCGGGATCGCATCGGCCGCCCCCTCCGCGATGGAAGTCGCGATGGCCTGATTGGCGTTCGCACGCCCGCTCTCGCCGCTCCCGCCTTCCGCGCCGCTCTCGCTCGCCTCACGCATCTCACGCGCCTCACGCGCCTCACGCGCATCCTGCTCGCCGCGCGCCTCACGAGCGACCGATGCGGGCGAGGCGGTGAAGATCGATTCCAACTCCGCCCCGAAGCGTTGCAGCGCCTCGAGGCCGCCGCGTGCAAGGCTCTCGAAGTCGTCTCCTGATCCTAACGAGGAGTCACTGGCACTGCCACCGGGGGCGGCGCCGCGACTCTCCCACGCCGCGCCGGGCGAGGGATCGCGCCGGTCGGCACGCGCACGACGCTCCGCCGACGCGTGGCCAGCACGGCGATCGCGCCGCTCGCGCAGCAGCTCGCGCCGGCGCAGGACCATGGCCTCCGCGCGCGGCGAATAGCGCGTCACCGCCTGCGCATGCGCACACGCCTCGTCCAGCACGTCGATGGCGCGATCTGGGCGGCGGCGGTCGAGCATGTGGACGTCGGTCAGCTCCACCGACGCGCGAATGGCATCGTCGGCGATGACCACGTTATGATGCCGCTCCAGGCGCTCCAGGCGCGCACGCAGGACCTCGAACGTCTCCTCGGTGGTCAGCTCGCGCACGAGGACGCGCTGGAAGCGACGCTCCAGCGCCGGGTCGCCGCGGATCCAGCGATCGTACTCCTCGTCGGTCGTTGCGCCAATCACGCGAAAGTCGCCGCGCACCAGCGACGGCTTGAGCATGTTGGCCGCATCCATCGCCACGCCAATCGCCGTTCCCTGTCCAATCAGGTTGTGCAGCTCGTCGACGAAGAGGACGACGTCGGGGTCTGACGACGTCTCGTTCACCAGGGCGCGAATGCGCTCCTCGTACTGCCCGCGATACGTGGAGCCGGCGAGGAGCGAGACGTGGTCGAGGGCGAGGAGGCGCGTCGAGCGCAACGCCAGCGGGACATCACCCCCAACGAGACGCTGCGCGAGCGCTTCGGCAATTGCCGTCTTCCCCACGCCGGCGGGGCCCACGAGCGCCGGGTTGTTCTTCCCCTGGCGCAGCAGGATGTCGATGACACGCGCCACCTCCTCGTCGCGGCAGCGCACCGACTCCAGCCGCCCGTCGCGCGCGTCGCGCGTGAGGTCGCGCGTGTATCGCCCCAGCGCCCCGGTGATGGGGCGGTCGAGTTCCCCCTCGTCCATCAGACCCCCAGGAAGCGGGAGAGGTACCAGGAGACAAGCGATTCGCCCCAGACGAGGACGACGACCGCGGCCGGGGCCAGGAAGACGCCGAAGGGGACCAGGGGAAGTTCGGCCGCCGGCGCCTCGATTCCCATCTCGAGCTGCTCGCCGCGTGGCGCGCCGCGCAGCTTCATGACGGGATAGACGACGCCGACAAAGGCCAGCGCGCCTAACGCCGCGCCGATGAAGATGACGAGGAGGGCGCGCGATGGTCCCACCGCCGCCCCCACGACCGTCATCAACGTCACGTCGCCAAAGCCCATCGCTTCCTTCTTGAGGACCACTTCGCCCAGCCACCCCACGATGGCGACGGCGCCGGCGCCGGCGCACGCCCCGATGAGCGCATCGTACGGAAGGGCGAAGGGAGAAGGTTCAGCGCGGAAGGCGGCGACGATGGACGTGGCCATCACGAAGACCAGCCCGCTCACCGTGAAACCGTCGGGGATGAGATAGTGCAGGGCGTCGGTGACGGCGATCCCCAGCATGATGGTCGCGAAGACGGCGACGCGCAGCGCAGTGAAGGTGGGGCCGAAGTGGAAGGCGGCGAGGAGCCAGATGAGTCCGACGACCACCTCGACGACCGGGTACTGCACGGAAATGGGGAGCGCGCACCCGCGGCACTTCCCGCGCAACAGGATGAGCCAACTGACGATGGGGATGTTGTCGTACCACGCGATCTGGTGCGCACAGCGCGGGCAGCGCGAGCGCGGCGCGACGACCGACTGGTCGTGCGGCCACCGCCCGATGCAGACGTTGAGGAACGATCCGACGCACGCGCCGAGGGCGAAAGCGAAGGTGCCGAGGAAGGCGTCGATCACGAGTGGCGGTGACGAAGTTCGTACAGCAGGATGCCGGCGGCGACGGCGACGTTGAGCGATTCCACCAGCGGCGTGACGGGGAGCGAGACCACCTGCGCGAGCGCCGAGCGCACGTGTGGCGAGAGCCCGCTCCCCTCGTTCCCTACAACCAGCGCGCACCGGCGCGGCGGTGCGAGCGTGGCGATGTCGGCCCCACCCATATCGGCCCCCCACAACGGCGTACGCGTGGAACGCAGGAGCTCCTGCAGCGCCTCCCACTCCATCCCGGTGGCGAGAAAATGAAAGTGCGCCCCCATCGCGCTTCGGACGACTTTCGCGTTCCACACGTCAACGGTTCCGGGGAGGGCGAGGACGGCGCTGGCGCCCAAAGCGGCCGCCGTCCGGATGATCGTCCCCACGTTGCCGGGGTCCTGCACGGCGTCGAGGACCAGGGGGCGGAACGTGCCGTCGGAGGGGAGGTTTATCCCGTTCTCCTTGGGAATCGCCGCCACCGCGAGGAATCCCTGTGGCGAGTCGGTCTCGGCGGCGCTCTGGAATTCGCGATCGGTGACGTGCGTCACCGGTACCCCCTTCTCCACGAAGCGGGCGAGTAGTGCGGCGCCGCGCGGATTGTCGGGGAGCTGCGGGGCGGCGAGGACGCCGACCACGTTGAACGGCGACCTGGCCAGCTCCTCGCCGGTGCGGATCCCTTCCACGACGAAGAGCCCGTCACGTTCGCGCGCCTTTCGGCGCGTGAGGTCGCGAGCCAGGGTCAGGAGTCGCATCTGTTTCTCGGTTCGCGGTGTATCTGAAGAATCGACCAGTTCATCGACCAGCGTCGTGGTGGGCGCGCGATGCCCCGGTTCGGTTCGGGCGCAACGCGCCTAGGTCCAGCTTCTGTCCCATGGCATACTCTCGTTCCCCTCGTCGACCCGGAAGCTACGCTGCCGTCGCGATCCTCGCGGCGCTCGCCGGCTGCGCCATCAGCACGCAGCAGGAAATCCAGCTCGGCGCCGACTACTCGCAGCAGGTCAACGCGCAGCTCCCGATCATCAACGATCCGGAAGTCGTGCGCTACATCAATGTGCTGGGCGACTCGATTGCCCGCGTGGCCGACGACCGGAATCTCGACTGGCATTTCTACATCGTCGATAGCCCCGACGTGAACGCCTTCGCCATCCCCGGGGGCTTCGTGTACGTGAACCGCGGGCTGATCCAGCGCACCACGGCGATGAATCAACTCGCGGGGGTGCTGGGGCACGAGATCGGGCACGTGGTACGGCGGCACAGCGTGAAGCAGATGCAGAAGGGGCAAGGGCTGAGCATGGGGATGATGCTGGGGTGCATCCTGACGCCGATCTGCACCAACGGGGGCGACGTCGCGGTGGGGATGGCGGGGAACCTGGCAATGGCGTCGTTCTCGCGATCCGACGAGGCGGAGTCGGACCAGGAGGGGATCAAGTACACCATGCGCGCCGGGATCGACCCGCGCGGGATCCCGGAGATGTTCCGCATCCTGATCAAGGAGCGCAACGAGCGTCCGTCGGGGGGGATCGACTCGTGGTTCCGGACGCACCCGCTGGAGGAGAGCCGGGTGAGGGCGACCGAACGCACACTCGCGCAGTATCCCAAGGCGCAACTCGACCGGCTCACGCGCGACACGCCGCGCTTCGAGCAGTTCAAGGCGCGGCTGCAATCGCTCCCCGTCGCGCAGGGGCGCGCTCGCTAGCGTCGCGGGGCGCGCGCTCGCGACCATGTGCGCCGCGACGTGCGCGGGGTCACGGCGCGGTGAGGGAGGGCGGCTCATCTGTGAGGGGTAGTCGCGGATTGCGCCCGCCGGACGGGGCGCACAACGTGCGGCGCGTTGGAAGATCCGACTCGCGCTGCGCCGTCCAGTCACTTGCCCATTCCACCCCCGCACCCGTTCGCATGCGCACCGCTACGATGCGTCCTTCCTCGATCTTGCGCACCGGGCTTGTCCTGGTGGCCTGTGCATTCCCTGCCCTGGCCGGGGCGCAGCAGCGCTCCACGGCGGGGCCGCGCGCGTTGAGCGCGGGGCTCGGCGGGGGGGGCGTGGTCCCCGTGGGCGACTTTGCCAACGACGTGAAGACCGGGTGGCAGGTGAACGGCCACGTGCAGTACCAGCCCGCCGCCGAAGGGCCGTGGGCGGTGCGCGCCGAGGCGCTGTACACGCGCTCCAACCTGACCGATGACGCGATCAATGCCGGCGGGGGGCTTCCCGACCAGAAGTGGACGAGCAGCATCCTCTACGCCGGCGTTGCCGCACCCTACTTCATTTCGGGGCGTGCGGGGACGGTGCGGCCGTATGTGATTGGCGGGCTGGGGCTCTACTCGCAGACGGTGAAGTTCGAGGACACGTCTGGGGTGACGCAGAGCACGACCGAGTCGGGGTTCGGCTTCAGCGGGGGCGCGGGGATTCGCTTCGGGCGGGCGACGGCCTTCTTTGTCGAGGCGCGCTTCCACCAGTTCTCCATCACGCCCGAGGGGGGCGAGAAGTCGACCGGTCAGTTCATTCCGGTGTCGTTCGGCTTCACGTTCTAGCGGGGGGCGGCGGTCGGGTCGGGGGTGGGCCGGGGACGGCCCGTCATCATTCGTATCCGCACCTCACAACCCCCGCACCACCGCCTCCACCAGCCGCTCGAAGTCGTGCGCGGCAACCTTCGTCACCTCGATCACCTCGGCATGGTTGATGGGGTGCGGGCTCGTCCCCGCCGCGGGGTTCGTGATGCAGCTGACGGCGGCGCAGCGCATCCCCATCGCTCGCGCCACCATCACCTCGTGCACCGTCGACATCCCCACGGCGTCCGCCCCCAGGCGCTCGAGCATCCGCACCTCGGCCGGTGTCTCGTACGTCGGCCCCAGCAAGCCGCAGTACACCCCCTCCTCAAGCCGGATGCCGAGCGAGCGCGCGCACTCGTGCAGCTGGCGGATGAGCGCCGGGTCGTACGGGTTCGACATGTCGGGAAAGCGCGCATCGCCCGGCACCACGCCGCCAATGAGCGGGTTGCGGAACATCAGGTTGATGTGGTCGGCGACGATCATCAACTGTCCCGGCCTGAACGTGCGGCGGATGCCGCCGGCCGCATTGGAGAGGATGAGCGTCGGCGCGCCGAGCGCGTGCACGACGCGCACGGGAAACGCCGAGTGATCGCCCTCGTGCCCCTCGTACATGTGGAAGCGGCCGGCGAGGGCGAGCACCTCGCGCCCTCCAAGCGTCCCGTGCAGGAGTTGGCCGGCATGCCCTTCCACGCTGGGCTCGGCAAAACCGGGAATGTCGCGATACGAGACGCGCGTGGCTCCCTCGATGCGCGCCGCCAACCCTCCCAATCCGGAGCCCAGGACGATGGCCGCCACCGGCGAGCGCACAGGGAGCCGCCCACGCAGGAAGGTGGTCGCCTGGTCGAGACGGTCGTGTGCAGCGGAACGGTCAGGCATCACGCAACGCCTCGATCTCGGTGCGGGCACGCTGGAGGAGCGCCTCACGTTCGCGCTCGGGGAGGAAGGCGCTGGCGAAGCCGTTGAGCGCAATCGCCGACAGTTCATCGAAGTCGAAACCCAGCGAGCCGGCGGCGTGCTGATACTCGTCCACGAGGTTGGTCCCGCTCATGAGGCGGTTGTCGGTGTTGAGGACGACGTTGAGCCCCTGGTCGTAGTACTGTCGCAGCGGGTGCGTCTCGTACGAGCGCGCGGCGTGCGTCTGCACGTTACTCGTCAGGCAGATCTCGAGCGCGATGCGCGCGTCGTTCACTTCCTGCACCAGCGAGGGATCCTCGAACAGTCGCGTTGCATGCCCGATGCGACAGGCACCACAGGCATGCACCGCCTGCCAGACCGACGCAGCGCCGTCGCCCTCACCGGCATGGCAGGTGCACGCCAGGCCGTGGGACTGTGCGTATTTGAACGCCTCGGCGTGGGCCGACGCGGGGTGCCCCACCTCGCCACCCGCGAGGTCGAAGCCGACGACTCCCTGGTCCTTGTAGTCGACGGCGAGGCGCGCCAGGTCCATCGAGGTGGCGGGGGGGAGGTGGCGCAGCGAGCAGACCAGCACGCGGGCCACGATGTCGTGGTCGCGCTGCGCCCTGGCCAGGCCGCGCAGCGGCGCCTCGACCGCCTGGCCTAACGACAGGCCGCCGGCGACGTTGAGGATCGGCGCGTAGCGCACCTCGAGGTAGCGTACGCCTTCCGCGGCGGCATCCTCGGCCAGTTCGTAGGCGATGCGCTCCAGCGACTCGGCCGTCTGCATCACCGAGAGCGTCGTCTCGAAGCGCGTGAGGTAGTCCTCCAGCGTGCGCGCGTCGGTGACGAGCATGTAGTCGGCGAGCGCCTCGGCGTCGTCGCGCGGCATGGCCACGCGTGCCTCGCGCGCGAGGTCGAGCATCGTCTCCGGGCGCAGCGACCCGTCGAGATGGCAATGCAGTTCGGCTTTGGGGAGTCGCTCGAGCAGCGTGCGGGTGATGACGCGTGCCATGCTCGTCAGGCGTCCTCGCCAGCTGCACCGTTGGCGCCTGCGGACCCGCGTTGCCGGTTGGCGACCACGCGGAAGATCGCGCCAGCGAAGACGGGGGCATTCGACTCGAGCGGGAGCCCGCGCGAATCGGTCACCAGCCGCTCGCCGGCAACGATCGCCTCGGCGAGCGCGGCGTCGACCAGGCGCACCGCATCGACCGGGGTTCCATTGGCCGGGGCATCGACGCCGCGGCCATTCACGTACACGCGCACCGTGGCGCTCATGGCTTGGAGAGGGGGATGAGGCGCGCGTCGCTGGGGGCGCGCACCGGTTGCGGGCGCGTGCGCAGGTACTGCGCGAGCGCGTCCAGGTCGGACATCCGGAGGTCGACGACTTTCGCTGCGCGCTTGGCGAGCGAGAGGCCGTCGCCGCCCATCAGGATGAAGTCGAGCGTGACGAGGGTGTACAACTGCCGGGCGTTGACCGGGCGTCCATCGCTGAAGGTGAGCGAGGTGACGCGCTGCCCTGCCGGCCGTGCCGGATCGTAGGTGACCTTCACGCCGCTCAGGTGCATTCGCACGTTGGAGGTATCGACGATCTCTTCCAACAGGCGTCGCAGGTCGCGCCCGAGCACGTGCACGCGCATGAGCGAGTTGCCGAACGGTTCCACCTCGAACAGCTTCCCCAGCGTGACCCAACCGGCATACAGCGGGGCGCGCACGCCGCCGCTGTTCATCAATCCCACGTCACCCTTCCCCACCGTGCGAAACGCATCGGCAATGAGGTTGCCCAGCGTCCCCGATGCCCCCGCGTTCATCCGCTCGGCGATCTCGGCGACCGGCTTGTCGTAAATGGCGTTGGCGCGGGCGAGGACAGAGTCGGTGTAGGCAGCTGACGGCCGGTCGGCGGCGACCGAGTCACGCCAGACGTTGCGTACGATGACCGGCGGTGCCTCCGCGCTCGAGAGCGGGATGTCGATGACCCCCACCGCGGAGCCGCGCGAGTACGCCTGCACGATCGGGATTCCCTTCACGCGCGTGGCCACGCCGGAATGCGTGTGTCCACTGACGATCGCGTCGATCTTCTCGGTGACGGCGTTGGCCAGGTCGACGATCTCGCCGTTGCAGCCGTCGAGGCTCCGGCGGTCGCAGAAGGCGCCGGCGTGAGCGATGACGACCACCACGTGGGCCCCGCGTGCGCGCAGCGCGCGCGCGCGTTCGTCCACGACGCGCGCCGGGTTGGTAAAGCGCAGCCCCACGACGTTGGTCGCCTTGGTGGTGGTCGGGGTCTCCACAGTGGCCACACCGATCACGCCGACCCTGACGCCCTGCACATCGACGAGCGTGTCGTTGCGAATCCACGGGACGTCGCG
This sequence comes from Gemmatimonadaceae bacterium, assembly GCA_020852815.1. Classification (NCBI taxonomy): domain Bacteria; kingdom Pseudomonadati; phylum Gemmatimonadota; class Gemmatimonadia; order Gemmatimonadales; family Gemmatimonadaceae; species Gemmatimonadaceae bacterium. Next base: position 79,090 of record JADZAN010000046.1, read on the forward strand.
GCCGGCGCTGTCGGTCACGTTGGCGCCGAGGATGGCGTACGGCGCCTGGCGCATGCGCGCCTTGAGCGAATCGACTCCCCAGTCGAACTCGTGGTTGCCTAACGCCGAGGCCACCAGCCCGTGCCGCGCGAAGAGCGAGACGACGCTGGCGCCGTAGGTGATGTTGGACGCCGGCGTCCCCTGGAACTCGTCGCCGCCATCGAGCCAGAGGGAGGCGCAGGTGGGCGCCTGACATTCACGGCGCGCCTGCTCGATGGCCCCGATGAACCACGGCGCGCCCCCCCGCAGCACGCCGTTGTTGTCGGCGCGCGCCTCGAAAGCGCCATGGAAGTCGTTGGTGGCTATGACGCGGAGCCAGCGCCCACTCGTCAGGCGGTTGGCGGCAGCTGACGGCCGGCGCGTGGTTCCGCTGGCGTCGAATGCGCTCGCGTGCATGCCCCGGTACGCCGCGTCGGCCGCACCCGACGGCTCCAGCGCCCAGTTGCGCACGGCGAAGTCGTCCGGGCGCAACGTCCCGCGGCGGCGCACTTCCGCAATGAGGAGGTCGCGGATCTCCTCCTGCTTGTCGTAGATGAGCGGCGCATCGCGCAGCATCGCGTAGCCGCCCCCGCCCGTCTGCCGGTAGTTGTTCAGCGCCAGCGTGAACGAGTCGGTGTCGGCCACGTCGCGCCCCTTCACCTGCAGGCGCGTGACGCGGCTCCCGATGGGGCGAGAGATGTCGATGGTGTAGTCCGCGCCGGCCACGATGTCGAAGTTGTAACCGGGCACCGTGGGATCGGTGGGCGACTGCGCCGCCTCCGGTGTCCCCGCGGTGCGATAGTAGCGCGATGAGTACTCGAGATACTCGCGCAGCTGCTTCCCGGTGATGCGCACCGCGCGCAGCGTGTTGTCGTACGGATACAAGCGCGCCACCTCGGCCACCGTTACCGGACCGGCGTCGAGCGAGGCGCCGATGTCGAAAGCGGCGGTCGAGGCCAGGTCGGTCCCCGCCGCCTGGCGCTGCGTTTCCAGGATGAAGTCGATGAGTGGCGTGTCGCGCACGCGCGCCGAGTCGGCGCGCCAGGGCACCGGCGTGGTGCCTAACGTCTGGTTCACCCAGCGCACCGTCTGCTCATGGGCGCGCTGCGTGACGGCGAGGACGGCCGGATGCTCGGCGTGACCAGCGTCGCGCACGATCTGGCCGCGCGTGCGCGCCACCGTCCACGCCGCTCCATCGTGCGTGAGCGTCATCGTCGCCAGCGCCACCGACGTTGCCCAGTTGCGCGCCTGCACGATCGTCACGCCGTTGATGGCGGTGTCGGCGACTTCCTTGTGCGAGTGCCCGATGACGATGAGGTGCACCCCGGGGACTTCACGCGCGATGCGCGCCCCGACGTTCTCGCTGGGGAGCCCCGTGGACACCGTGTCGTAGCTGGCCGGCTCGCCGAGCCCCGAGTGGACGACGACGACGACCGCGTCGGAGCGCCGGCGCACCGCCTGCACCTCGCGCCCGACTTCCGTCACGATGTCCTTCAGCTGCAACCTGCCGGCGACGTTGTCGCGGTCCCACACCAGCACCCCGGGGGTCGTGGCCCCCACGATCCCGATGCGCACGCCGCCGCGCTGCACCACCGTCGACGCCGGATACGCGCGCTGGCCGTTGGTGCGGAAGGTGTTGGCAGAGAGGAAGGGGAACGTTGCCTGCGCGACGGCCTTGTCGAGCGTCGGCAGGCCGTAGTTGAACTCGTGGTTGCCCAGCGCCGCGGCGTCGTACTGCATCGCGTTCATCGCCGCGATGACCGGGTGCGGCGCCGCCGTGTCGATGCGCGCCGCGACATAGGTCAGCGGATTGCCCTGCAGCAGGTCGCCGGCGTCGACGAGGACGACATGCCCAGGGCGGGCCTTGCGCACCGAGTCGACGATGGTGGCGGAGCGCGTCAGGCCGCGCAGTGTGTCGGCGGCATCGGCGTAGTAGTCCCACCCGCGCAGGCGCCCGTGGACGTCGGTGGTGGCGGCGACGATGATGACTGTCGAGTCGCCGGCCTTGGCGGTTGGGGCGGCGGCGGATGCCGAAGCTGACGCGGGGCGCGCCGTGGACGAGGCACAGCCACACAGCGCGACCGCCGCCAGCGCGGCGAGCAGGGAAAGGCGGGGGGCGACAATCGCTCGGCGGCGCCCTTCCCGACGCACGACGCGCGGGAGGGCCATAACGGGGTGACGCATGGGGAGAAGCTAGCGGCCCCCCTCGTCGAAGGGGAGCGCCGGGCAATGCGGCAGAGCCGTGATTGACCGGGGCGAAGGCGTTCGCAAGCTTCCAGATACTGCCCGCCGCCGGCACCTGGTGCCCGTCGCGGACGGGGCCATGTCTCGTGCGCCGCAGCCCGCCCTTTCGTGATCGATACCAAACCGTGACGCCTTTCCAGCTTCTCCCCAGGCCGTTGATCCACGAACGTTCTCCGCACGAATACACGGCGGGGTTAGTCTCGTGAAGCCGCTCATCATCGGCATCGCGGGAGGGACGGGGTCGGGGAAGTCGACGGTGGCGCGGCGCGTCGCGGAGCAGTTGTCCCACGCGTCGGTGGCCTTCATCGACATGGATGCGTACTACCGCAACTTCGTGCACCTGCCGATCGAGGAACGGCGCCAGGTCAACTGGGACCATCCCGATGCCTTCGACCTCGACCTGCTGGTGGAGCAGCTGCAACAGCTGGTGTCGGGGACGGGGATCGAGAAACCGATCTACGACTTCGTGACGCATACGAGACGTGCGGAGACGCGACGGGTTCCCCCCGCCGACGTGATCGTGGTCGACGGAATCCTCCTGTTCGTGGATGAACGGGTGCGCGATCTCTGCGACGTGAAGGTCTTCGTCGACGCCGAGGCCGACATTCGCCTCGCGCGCCGCATCAAGCGCGACATGGCCAAGCGGGGGCGCCCGCTGGAGGACATCCTGCAGCAATACATGACGACCGTGCGCCCCATGCACGAGCAGTTCGTGGAACCCAGCAAGCGCTACGCGGACGTGATCGTCCCGCGCGGCGGCCACAACGCCGTGGCCATCGAGATGATCACGGCCAAGATCCAACGCCGCTTCGACGCGGCTGGCGCTGAGTCGCGCGACAGCGTTCGCGACAGCGTCCGCGAAGGCGCGCGCGAAGGCGCGCGGGCATGACGGCGCGCCCGGCCGCAGGGAGCGAGCGCGTGCTCGTCGTCGACGACGAACCGGATATCGTCGCCCTCGTCGCCTATCACCTGGTGAAGGCAGGCTACCGCGTCTCCACCGCCGCCTCGGGCCCCGACGCGGTGGCCGAGGCGCGACGGGAGCGCCCCGCCCTGGTCGTCCTCGACCTCATGCTCCCCGGGATGTCGGGCTTCGAGGTTCTGGAGCAGCTCCGCGCCGATGAGGTCACGCGCGACGTGGCGGTCCTCATGCTCACGGCGCGCAAGGACGAACCGGATCGCATCAAGGGGCTGTCGTTAGGTGCGGACGACTACCTCACCAAGCCATTCTCGCCGCAGGAACTCATCCTGCGCGTGGGTGCCATCCTGCGCCGGCTGCAGGCGGGGCAACAGCCGCCGGGGGAGACGCTGCGCGTGGGTCCCATCGCGATCGACCGCGCCGCGCACCGCGTGCACGTGGACGGGCGCGAGATCGAGCTCACGCCGACCGAATACAAGCTCCTCCTCACGCTGGCCGAGCGTCGCGGGCGCGTGCAGGCCCGCGCGCACCTGCTGGAAACGGTGTGGGACGCGGCCCCCGACATCCAGACGCGCACCGTGGACATGCACGTGCAGCGCCTTCGCACCAAGTTGGAGTCGGCCGGCGAGTTGATCGAGACCGTGCGGGGATTCGGCTATCGCCTCAAGGCGGCCCAACCACGCAGTGCGTGAGGCTCTCCCGTCGGCTGCTCGCCGGTTCGCTCCTGCTCATCGGCGTGCTCGTGCTGCTGGTGGTGGTGGCGCTCGACTGGCGGCTGGGGCTCAGGCTGCACGACGAGACCGAGGCGGAACTGTGGCGTGAGGCGAGATTCATCGCCGCCGCGTGGCACCCCGGCGTCGACGCCGACTCGCTCGCCAACGCCGCCGGCGAGGCGCTGGGACATCGCGTCACGCTCATCGACTCGTCAGGCAAGGTCATCGGCGATTCCGAGTTCGACGCGCCGGCGCTGGGGCGGCTCGAGAACCATCGCACGCGCCCCGAAGTCATCCAGGCGCTGCAGGCGGGGCAGGGATCGTCGGTGCGTCGTTCCCCGTCCGCTGGCGACGAGGAGCTGTATGCGGCGCTGCGCACGCCGTTTGGCGTAGCGCGCGTCTCCATCTCCACGTCGTTGCAGACGGCGATCGTCCGCCGGGTGCAAGGCGACGTCCTCTCCGTCGCCATCGTCGCCACGCTGGTGGCGCTCCTGCTCGCCGTCCTCTTCGCGCGCTCGGTCACGCGCCCCATCCTTGAGCTGCGCGACGACGCGCAGGCCATTGCCGGCGGCGACCTCGCGCGCCGCCCCTCGCTCGTTGCGCCTGGCGAAGTGGGCGAGCTGGCCTCGGCGTTCCATCGCCTGGCCGAGCAGCTCTCGGCGCGCGTGGCCGCACTCGAGGCCGACGACGCGTTGCTGCGCGCCCTCACCGAGGCACTCAACGAAGGAATAGTCGCCCTCGACGGACGGCAGCAGGTGCAGCACATGAATGCCGGCGCGCGCCGCCTGCTGGGGGCGCGCGATCCGCTCCCCTTCCCCGCCGACCGCCTCCCCCGCGATCGCGTGTTGCGCGAGGCACTCGCCGCGGCCTTCGCCGGCTTCGCCACCGACGCAATCGAGACCACGCTCAACGACCGCGCCGTCACGCTCACCGCCCGAGCGCTGGATGGTGGAGGCGCCGTCCTCGCGCTGCTCGATGTCACCACCATACGCCGCCTCGAGAAGGTGCGCCGCGACTTCGTTGCCAACGTCTCGCACGAACTGCGCACCCCGCTCACGGTGGTGAACGGCTTCGCCGAGACGCTGCAGGACCCCTCGCTGACCCCGGAGGATCGCACGCGCTTCAGCGCCACCATCCTCTCCAACACAAACCGGATGCAGCGCATCGTCGACGACCTTCTCGACCTGTCGCGCATCGAGTCCGGCGGGTGGCGCCCAGCGCCCGACGACGTGGACATCCGCGCCGTCGCGCAAGAGACCTTTGCCGGCGCGCGCGCCATTGCCGACCGCAAGCGCGTTGCCCTGCAATCGGAGATTGGCGACGACCTCCACGTCGTGCACGCCGACCCCACCGCGCTGCGTCAGGTCCTTGGAAACCTCGTGGACAACGCGCTGCGCCACACCACTGCCGGCCACGTGACCATCGCCGCCATTCGCGAGGACAACGGTGTGCGCCTCACGGTGCGCGACACCGGATCAGGAATCCCGGCCGAGCACCTCCCGCGCATCTTCGAGCGCTTCTACCGCGTCGATGCCGCCCGCTCGCGTCAGGAAGGGGGGACGGGGCTCGGCCTGGCGATCGTGAAGCACATGGTCGAGGCGCACGGCGGACGTGTCACGGCGGAGAGCACCGCCGGGGTGGGGACGAGCGTCAGCGCCTGGTTCCCCGACCGTGCGCGACCATACGCCGGCGACACGGCGACCGGGGCGAGCGGGGCGGGCGACACCTAACGAAGGCGCCCTCCCGTGACGGCTCTGTTGCACTGCCGTCGCCAAGCCGTGTCGAAGGATGAGCAATGTAACGGAGCGCCGCGCGCCAGCCGCGCCGCGCAGCTCCCTTACGTGCGAGACACACATGCCCCGTCGCATCCTCGACTCCCTCGCGCGAGCGCGCCATGTCGCGCTCGCGCTGGCGGGATCGGTCTGCCTCCTGAACGGTATCGGCGCACCGCGCCCCCTGCACGCCCAGTCGACAGCGCCTGCCGGACGCATTGTCGGGCGCGTGATCGACGTCGCCAGCGGCCTCGGACTCTCCGACGTCGGCATCCAGGTGGTCGGCACCACGTTAGGCGCCATGTCGGGCGTGGACGGCCGCTACACGATCGCCAGCATCCCGGCCGGCACGGTCACCCTCCAGTTCCGCCGCATTGGCTACACGCCGAAAACAGTCACCGGCATCATGCTGGGCGCCGACAGGACACTGGCGCAGGACGTGACGCTTTCGACGGCGGCCATCACCCTCGCCGCCCAGACGGTCACCGCCAGCGCCGAGCGTGGCTCGGTGGCCGACGCGCTCGACGCGCAGCGCACCGCCACCGGCATCGTCAACGCCATCACCGCCGAGCAGATCGCGAAGAGCCCGGACTCCGACGCCGCGCAGGCCGTGCAGCGCGTGAGCGGCGTGACGGTGCAGGACGGACGCTACGTCTTCGTGCGCGGACTGGGCGAGCGCTACACCGTGACGCAGCTCAACGGCGCGCGCATGCCAAGCCCCGAGCCCGAACGCCGCGTCGTCCCGCTCGATCTCTTCCCTACCGGCATGCTGCAGTCGGTGACGACGGCCAAGACCTTCACTCCCGACCAGCAGGGAGACTTCTCCGGGGCGCAGGTCGACATCAGGACGCGCGAGTTTCCGGCGCGCCGCACCTTCACCTGGCAGAGCAGCGCGGGGTACAACGGCGGCGTCACCGGACAGTCGATCCTGGGGAGCGTGAATGCCGGCGGCGAACCGTTTGCCATGGGACGCTCCAACCGCGCGCTGCCGGCGCTGGTGCGCTCGGCGGGCAACTTCCAGCACATCGAGCTGACGCAGGGCGACAAGAACCGTCTGGTGGGAACCTTTCGCGACGCCTGGACGCCGGGGCAGCGCAACGCCCTCCCCAACGGCTCGATGGCGATGTCGGTCGGCGGCAATGATCCGATCCTCGCTCAGCGCATCGGCTACCTCCTCTCAGGAACGTACAGCTACTCGGAGGAGCTGCGCACCGGCCAGCGCCGCGCCCTTGCCCAGCGCGGCTCGACGCCAGGCACCACCAACGAGATCGATCGCTTCGAGGGATCGACGGCCAACCAGGGGACGCTGTGGGGTGGGCTGCTCAACCTCAGCACGCTGCTGGGAGGGGCGACGCGCGTCTCGCTCAACAACACCTACAATCGCACCAGCGATAACGACGCGCGCGTCGAGCGCGGATCGTTCGAGAACGAAGGGATCGCGGCGCGCATCGATCGCATGCAGTACGTGGAGCGCTCGGTGCGCTCGTCGCAGCTCGCCGTCGAGCACCAGCTCGGCGAGCGGCACCGCATCGACTGGCAGGTCACGACGTCGGGCGTGCGCCGCGACGAACCCGACCGTTCGGAGTTTGTCTCGGAGATCGTGAACCCCGGCGCCGCCAACGAGCAACAGTTGTGGCTGTCGACCGGCAACGGCGGCGCGGTGCGCACCTTCTCCACCCTCACCGAGGACGCCAACGAGGGGCGGGCGAACTACCTCCTTACCTTCAGCGGCTTCGGGCGTCCGCAGATGCTCAAGGTCGGCGGGCTGTGGCGCGGCACCGATCGCGACGCCGACTCACGTTCGTACTCCATCAGCGCGCCACGCATATCGCTGGCCGACCGCGCGCTCCCCGCCTCGCAGCTCTTCGACGGGCGCTTCACCACCCCGACCTCATCGGTCTTCGAAATCGCCCCGCTGTCGCAGGGCGGCGCGTATTCGGCGAGCGACCGCCTAACGGCCGGCTACCTCATGGCCGACCTCGCCCTCTCCGACCGCCTGCGCCTCATCACCGGCGCCCGCTACGAGCGCGACGACCTCACCGTCAACGCGCAGTCGACGTTAGGCCAGCCGGTGGTGACGCAGAAGCTGTGGAACGACCTCCTCCCCTCGGCGGCGCTCAACGTCAAGCTGGGCGAGTACCAGTCCGTACGCGTTTCAGTGTCGCGTACGCTGGCGCGCCCCGAGTACCGCGAACTCTCGCCCATCAAGAGCCGCGACGTCCTCAACGGCGACGACCTCGAGGGGAACCCGAACCTCGTGCGCACGCGCATCGACAACGCCGACATCCGCTGGGAGTGGTACCCCGACGCCGCGGAGATCGTGAGCGTGTCGCTCTTCGCCAAGGCGTTCTCCGACCCCATCGAGCGCGTGTACAAGAGCGCCGGCGCGCAACGCTTCCTGGCCTACGTGAACGCCGAGCGGGCGACTAACTACGGCGTGGAGTTCGAGCTGCGGAAGGGGCTCGGGATGTTCGCGCAGGCGCTGCGAGCGCTGACGGCCTTCACCAACCTCACCGTGATGTCCTCGACGATCACGCTCGGCGACTCCGCACGCCAGGCGTCGACCAACCCGTCGCGCGCCATGGTGGGACAGGCGCCGTACGTGCTGAACGCGGGGCTCACCTACGCGAGCGCGAACGGTGCCACGAGCGCCACGCTCCTCTTCAACCGCGTGGGCGATCGCATCGATGCCGCGGGCGACCAGCCGCTGCCTGACGTGAAGGAACTCGCGCGCAATGTCCTCGACCTCTCGCTGCGATTCCCGCTTGCCGGTGCGCTCAGCGCCAGGTTCGACGCCCGCAACCTGCTCGACGCCCCCTACCAGACCGTGCAGGGGACGGTCGTGCGCGAGTACTGGCGCACCGGACGCACCATCCAGCTCGGCTTCCAGTTCCGACCCTGACAACTCCAGCCCTTCAGGACTCCGCATGATACCGTTCTCCCAGCAGCTCCTCCGCAGCGCCGTGGCAACCGGCGTGTTGTGCACGCTCGCCGCCTGTGGCGACAGCGACAGTCCCGGCGCGCCGGACCGTCCGTCGCCACCACTGGGCCTCTCCGCAACCGCGCTCTCGTCGTCGAGCATTCGCGTCTCCTTCAACAGTGCGGCTGGCGACAACAGCTACGTCGTCGAGCGCGCCGAGGGGGCCGGCACCTTCGCGATGGCCGGTTCAGTCACCGCCCCCGCCACCGCGGGCGCCGTCACCTTCGCCGACGCCAACCTCAAGCGCGAAACGCTCTATCGCTATCGCGTGAAGGCGCAGCGCGGCACGCAGGAAAGCGACTACACGAACGAAACAGCAGCCACCACGCTCGCCTTCGGCAGCGCCGCCAAGGACATCACCGCCGACATCACGAGCAACACGACCTTCAACGCCGACACCGCGTACACGCTCAAGGGCTTCATCCACGTCACCAACGGCGCCACGCTCACCATCCAGCCGGGGACGACGATCAAGGGCGACTACGCCACCCTCGGGTCGTCGCTCTTCGTCATGCGCGGCGCGAAAATCCAGGCGGTCGGCACCGTCGATGCGCCCATCGTCTTCACGTCGTCGCGCGGCGTTGGCCAGCGATCGCCCGGCGACTGGGGCGGGGTGATCATCATCGGCAACGCGCGCTCCTCCCGCGACGGCGATGTGGAGGTGGAAGGGAGCGGCACCGACGGGACAACGGTCGCCTCGGGGAAGAACTATCGCGTTCTCTACAGCGGCGGCACGAGCGATACCGACTCGAGCGGTGAGCTCAAGTACGTGCGCGTCGAGTTCGCGGGCTTTGCGCCGTCGGTTAACAACGAGCTCAACTCGTTCACCTTCGCCGCCGTCGGCAGCGGGACCAGGCTCTCGTACCTCGAATCGCTCTCCGGCCTCGATGACTCCTTCGAGTTCTTTGGCGGTACCGTCGATGGTTCGTACCTCGTCTCCTACGAATCGGGCGACGATCACTTCGACATGTCGGAGGGATACCGCGGCCGCCTGCAGTACCTCGTTGCCTACCAGAGCACCGTCCTCACGCCGCGCACCGGCGCCGGTTCGGTCTCGACCGATCCGCAGGGGATCGAGAACGACGGCTGCAACGGCACGGGATGCACCAACGGCTTCGACCAGGCCCCCTTCACCACGCCCGTGGTGGCCAACTACTCGCTCGTCGGCACGGGCGACGCCTCCACCTCGGGGGCGAGCGGCGGCGTCGGCGTCATGCTGCGTCGCGGAACCGGCGGCTACTATGTGAACGGGGTGCTGGCCCGCTGGCCGCGCAGCGCGATCGCCGTGCGAGACGCCGAGACGTACAAGCGCGCCGGCAACGCGCCGATTCCCGACATCGCCACCAGCGACCTGGCAGTGCGCAACATCCTCATCGCCTCGTCAGGCACCACGTTCGAGACGGGATCGGCACGATACGCCTTCGACATCGCCGGCAACGCCATCACGGTGAACCCCACGCTCGCCATCACCGACCTCTTCACCGCGATCCCCGACGTCGCCTCGCCCAACACCACGGCCGCCAGCTTCGACTGGACGCCTAAGGCGGGGAGCGCTGCCGCGGCCGGTGGTCTCGCCGCCTTCACCGGCAAACTGGCCACGGCCGCCGGGGCGGCCGTCACGGGCACACCCTACCTCGGCGCTGCCGCACCGGGAGGGAGCAAGTGGTGGCAGGGGTGGACATACTACGCGCGCCAGTAGGCGCCGCACCGTCCGCTCCACGTTGCGCGGAACCGACCAGCGTCATGGGCCGGTCCCGCGCCTCACTCCACGAAGCCCGAGTGTGCGCCCACTCACCTTGTCCCGAAGGACACGTACTCTGTCGCTCGCGGGCAGCGTCCTGATCGCCGGACTCGCCGCCTGCGGGGAAGGCGGCGCGGCGCCTTCGCGTGTATCTGGCGCGCCGACGCGCGACACCGTGGTGCTACAGCTGCAACCGCCCGACTCCGTACACCGTGCGCGCGCGGACTCGCTGGCATCGCTGCATCGAGATTCCGTCGCCCGTGCACTCGCCGACTCGATGCATCGCGCCACACCGGGCTACGTCGTCGACTCGGCGCGTTCGCCATTGGCGCAGTTGCAACGCTTCCGCGCCTCCCTTCCCACGGTGCGCAACCTGGCCGGCGGCGCGCCATCGCGTGATTCGCTGGTGGCACTCGTCATCGCCGCCGTCACGCGGCACGACGCGCACGCATTGGCCGCGCTCGCCGTGTCGCGCGCCGAGTACGCCTGGCTCGTCTATCCCGAACTCCCGATCGCGCGCGCTCCCTACAATCACCCGCCCGACGCCGCGTGGATGCTCCTGGCCGCCGAGAGCCGCGCCGGTCGCTCGCGGCTGCTGGAGCGCTTTCGCGCGACGCCGCTCGTGGCGCGCGCCCTCGCCTGCGACGAGCGCGAGACGTACGGCAGCCTGACGCTCTGGCCTAACTGTCGCGTGACGGTGCCGGGGCGCGACGGGGAGGCACGGGCGCAGCGCCTGTTTGGCGCGGTGGTCGCGGTCAACGGCCGCTTCAAGCTGCTCTCGTTCGGCAACGACTTCTGACAGCGCTCGCGACCGGGCGCTCGGGCTCTCGTCCGCCCCCTCGCTCGCCGCGTTTGTAACGGCGCGGTCACAGCCGCATGAGGTGTGACGGCGCCGTTACACATTCGCCGCTCAGTTGCATCGAGGGGCGTGCGATCTTCCCGTCACTACTCGACTTACTGGAGATCGTCACGTGCACGCACGCGCCCTGACCGCGCTCGCCATTGCAACAATCGCCGCCTGCGGTGGCGGTGACCCGAGATCCGGTGACACGGCGGCCGCCAGCGCCGCCGCCTCGTCATCCGTCGACCTCAACGGCGCCGGCGCCACCTTCCCGTATCCGATCTACTCCAAGTGGTTCTCGGACTACGCAACCGCAACGGGCGTCAAGATCAACTACCAGTCGATTGGCTCCGGCGGCGGCATCAAGCAGCTCTCCGAGCAGACGGTCGACTTCGGCGCCACCGACGGCCCCATGTCGGATGCAGAGCTGGCCAACGCAAAGGGGGGCATGGTCCTGCACTTCCCCACCGTCCTCGGCGCCGACGTGGTGACCTACAACCTCCCCGAGGTCACGACCCCATTGCGCCTGACGGGCGCCCTCGTGGCCGACATCTTCCTCGGCAAGATCACGCGGTGGAACGACCCGCGCATCGCCGCCGAGAATGCCGGCGCCGCGCTCCCCGCCAAGGACATCCTCGTCGTGCATCGCTCCGATGGCAGCGGGACCACCTACATCTTCACCGACTACCTCACCACGGTGAGCAAGGCGTGGGGCGCGGGCCCCGGGAAGGGGAAGTCGGTGCAGTGGCCGGTTGGGCTGGGCGGCAAGGGGAACGAGGGGGTCGCCGGCGCCGTGAAGCAGACACCGGGCGCCATTGGCTACGTCGAGTTGGCCTACGCCAACCAGAACAAGCTCCCCAGCGCGCTGATCCAGAACGCCGCCGGGACATTCGTACCTCCAACGATCGCCAGCATCACCGCCGCCGCCGAGGGCGCGGTCGCCGGCCTCGCCTCCGACTCCGACTATCGTGTCTCCATCGTGAACGCGCCGGGTGCCGGGGCGTATCCGATTGCCTCGTTCACCTGGCTCCTCGTGTACGAGCAGCAGGGCGACGCGGCCAAGCGCGAGAAGCTCGTCGACTTCATGAAGTGGATGTACGACTCGGGGCAGCAGAGCGCCTCGGCGCTCGACTATGCCCCGCTCCCCAAGGCGCTCGCGACGCAGCTCACGGCGCGCCTCGACCGCGTGAAGGCGGGCGCGCCCCGGTGACGTCGCCGTCGCAGCTCCCCGCGCTGGGGGCGGCGGCGCCGCCGGTGCCATCGCCCATTTTGGGTGCAGGGGGGGCGCTGGTGGGCTCGACACCCGGCGACCGGATCTATCGCCTGGTGACGACGGCGTTCGCGTGGGCCGTCCCGCTACTGCTGGGACTCATCGCGCTCGAGGTCGTCGTGGCCGCGTGGCCGGCGTTTCGCACCTTTGGCCTCGACTTCCTCACGTCGAGCCAGTGGGACGAGGTGCGGGGCAACTTCGGCGCCGCCCCGATGATCTACGGCACCGTCGTCTCCTCGGTGCTCGCCCTCGCGCTGGCCACCCCGCTGGCGTTAGGCGTGGCGGTCTTCCTGAGCGAGTTCGCGCCGACGTGGCTGCGCCAGCCGGTCGCCTTCCTCGTCGATCTCCTGGCCGCCATTCCATCGGTTGTCTACGGGTTGTGGGGGATCTTCGTCCTCCTCCCCGTGCTGCGCGAGCAGGTCATGCCCTTCCTCGCCGACACGCTCGGGCTCCGGCACACCCCGTTCTTCAGCGGAGCGGCGTACGGTCCGTCGATGCTGGCCGCCGCGGTGATCCTGGGGATCATGGTCCTCCCCTACATCTCGGCGGTGTCGCGCGAGGTCCTGATGGCCGTGCCGCGCTCGCAGCGCGAGGCCGCGCTCGCCCTCGGCGCCACCAAGTGGGAGATGATCCGGGATGCCGTGGTCCCCTACGCGCGCTCGGGGATCGTTGGCGGGATCATCCTCGGGCTGGGGCGCGCGTTAGGCGAGACGATGGCGGTCACGATGCTCATCGGCAACCGGCACGAGATCTCCTCGTCGCTCTTCGCGCCCGGCTACACGCTGGCCTCGGTCATCGCCAACGAGTTCGCCGAGGCAACGAGTGCGCTGCACACGTCCACACTGATGGCGTGCGGCGCCGTGCTGCTGGCGGTGACGCTGGTGGTGAACGTGGTGGCACGCTGGCTGGTATGGCGCGTGTCGCGGGAGGGGCGATGAACGTGAACGCGGCCGCGCCGTCGCCGTCTCCCGCGCGCCGCCCCAGCGGTGTGCAGCGCGCGGCGATGCAGCGCACCGCCCGCTCGCTGGGGCTGCGGCGCGCCACGAACGCCGTCATGCTCGGCGTGATGAACGTTGCGGCCCTCGTCGCCGTCCTCCCGCTCGTCTTCATCCTCTGGCACCTGGCGCGCGAGGGGGCCTCGTCGCTCTCGGCCGACTTCTTCACCAGGATGCCCAAGCCGGTGGGGGAAGCCGGGGGCGGGATGGCCAACGCCATCGCCGGGACGCTCGTCCTGCTGGGCATTGCGTCGCTCATCGGCCTCCCGGTCGGGGTCGGCGCGGGATTGTACCTGGCGGAGCAGCGCACCACCCGCCTTGCCGTCGCCGTGCGCTTCCTGGCCGACGTCCTCAACGGGCTCCCGTCGATCGTGATGGGGATCTTTGCCTGGCAGTTCCTCGTGCGGCCGGTGGGGCACTTCTCGGCCGCCGCGGGGGGGATCGCGTTAGGCGCGATGATGATCCCGCTCGTCACGCGCACCACCGAGGAGATGATCCGCCTCGTTCCCGTGTCGCTGCGCGAGGCGGCGCTGGCGTTGGGTTACACCCGGTGGCGGACATCGTTGGCCATCGTGCTCCGCACCGCCCTTCCCGGGATCGTGACCGGCGCGCTCGTTGCGGTCGCGCGCATTGCGGGTGAGACGGCGCCACTCCTCTTCACCGCCTTCGGCAACCAGTTCTGGTCACTCGCGCTCGACCAGCCGGTTTCGGCGCTCCCGCTCCAGATCTTCGCGTACGCCATCAGCCCGTACGACGAGTGGCACCGCCTGGCCTGGGCCGGCGCACTCGTCCTCATCGCGCTCGTGCTCGTCATATCGCTTCTCTCGCGCCTCGTCACCCGTTCACGATTCGGAGGGAGTGGTGACTGACCTCACGCTCGGCAGCCGCAAGCCATCGCCAACGCTGTTGCGGTCCCTGCCTAACGCGCCGCAGGCTCCCCCCGCGCCTAACGCGCCCCCAGCGCCTAACGCGCCGAGCGCGCCCACCGTGCGCATCGCGGTGCGAGCGCTCGACGCCTACTACGGGGCCACGCGCACCGTGCGCGACGTGAACCTTGCCTTTCACGATGGCGAAGTGACGGCCATCATCGGCCCGTCGGGATGCGGCAAGTCGACGCTCCTCCGCTGCCTCAACCGGATGCACGAGACGGCGCCTGGGGCACGCGTCGAGGGAGAGGTCCTCCTCGATGGCGCGGACATCTACGCGCGCCATGCATCACCCATCCAGGTGCGGCGGCGCATCGGGATGGTCTTCCAGCGCCCCACCCCGTTCCCCACGATGTCGATCCGCGACAACGTCGCCGCCGGCTTCAGAGGGTTAGGGGGCGAAACGCCGTCACGCCGCGACCTGGACCGCATCATCGAGCGCTCGCTGCGGGATGCCGCGCTGTGGGACGAAGTGAAGGACCGACTGAAGGACTCCGCCATCGGGCTCTCCGGCGGCCAGCAACAGCGCCTGTGCATCGCCCGCGCCCTGGCCACCTCGCCCCGCGTGGTCCTGCTCGACGAGCCCACCGCCTCGCTCGACCCCATCAGCACGCAGAAGGTGGAAGAACTCGTCTACCAACTGCGCGGCACGGTGACCGTCGTCATCGTCACGCACAACATGCAGCAGGCCGCCCGCGTCTCCAACCGCACCGCCTTCATGTTGGGCGGCGAGCTGGTGGAGGTGGCGCCCACCAGCGCGCTCTTCACCAATCCGCAGGACACACGAACGGAAGCGTACATCACAGGGAGATTCGGATGACCGTCGCAACCGGCGTCATCGAGGCGCGCGACTACTCGTTCTGGTACGGCGAGACGCAGGCGTTGCACGACATCACCCTCACGATGCCGGCGCGTTCGGTGACGGCGCTCATCGGCCCCTCCGGCTGTGGAAAGTCGACCTTCCTGCGCTCCATCAACCGGATGAACGCCCTCATTCCCGGCGCACGGCACTCGGGGGAACTCCTCCTCGACGGTGACTCGTTGCACGCGCGCACGATGGACGTGGTGGAGCTGCGCCAGCGCGTGGGAATGGTCTTCCAGCGCTGGAACCCGTTCCCCAAGTCGATCTACGACAACGTGGCGTACGGCCCGCGCATCAACGGCACGTCGTCGCGCGCCGAGCTGGATGAGATCGTGGAGGCGTCGTTGCAGCGCGCGGCGCTGTGGGACGAGGTCAAGGAACGCCTCAAGCAGAGCGCGTTAGGCCTGTCCGGGGGACAGCAACAACGCCTCTGCATCGCGCGCGCCCTCGCCAACCAACCCGAGGTCCTCCTCCTCGACGAACCCTGCTCCGCCCTCGACCCCATCGCCACGCAGAAGGTCGAGGCGCTCCTCTACGAGCTCAAGGCCGACCTCACCATCGTCATCGTCACGCACAACTTGCAGCAGGCGGCGCGCGTCGCCGACCAGACCGCCTTCTTCTACCTCGGACGCCTTGTCGAGGTGGACGCGACCGAGCGCCTCTTCACGAGCCCGCGCGAGGAGCGCACCGAGGCCTACATCACCGGGAGGTTCGGGTGAGCCCAGCGACCGAGTCCATCGGCTTTCGCCACTTCCACGATCAGTTGGCCATGCTCAAGCAGCGCCTGCTGGACATGTCGGCGCGCGCCGAGGAGCTCGTCGACCTCGCCGTGGACGCTCTGCTCACGCGCGACAAGGAAACGGCCGACGCGGTCATCCTCGGCGATCGCGAAATCGACGTCCTCGAGATAGAGGTCGAGTCGCTCGCCGTCGAGCTGCTCGCCACGCAACAGCCCATGGCGCGCGACCTGCGCTTCATCATCAGCGCCATCAAGGTCTCGAGCGACCTGGAACGCGTGGGCGACCACGCGGTCAACATCGCGCAGTCGGCGCTGCGCCTCATCGCGCTCCGCGGCACGATCACCCCCGATCCCGAGATCGAGGACATGGCGCGCCGCGCGCGTCGCATGCTCTCCGATGCGCTCGACGCTTTCATTCGCGCCGATGGCACGCTGGGGCGCGAGGTGTGCAGGGCCGACGACGCCGTCGATGCGCTGCACGACTCGCTCTTCCGCATCCTCCTCACGCACATGATGGCCGATGCGCGCACGATCAATCCGTCGCTCGAACTCCTCCTCGTAAGCCGGAACCTGGAGCGCGTCGCCGACCTCGCCACCAACATCGGCGAGGACGCGGTCTATCTGGCGGAGGGGAAGCAGATCAAGCATCGTTTCGAGGTCGACGAGCGCTCGGCGGCCGACACCGCGTAGGCTGCCTGCGCTCGCCCCTTCACCCGCGATGGCCTCTCCCGTTCGACCGCGCGTCATTCCGCTGCGCGCCAGCGCCCCACGCCCCGAGCACGGGACGCGGCTCGCCGCCATCGACATCGGCTCCAACTCCATCCGGCAGATCATCGCCGATGTCTCGCTCGAAGGGCGCATCCGCGTCCTCGACGAGATGAAGGCCGCGCCGCGCTTGGGGACCGGTCTCGATCGCACCGGGCACCTCGACGAGGATGCCATGCAGCACGCGCTCGAGGTGCTGCAACGAATGGCCACGCTCGCCGCGCAATACGCCCCGGCCAAGGTCGAGGCGGTGGCCACGAGCGCGGTGCGCGACGCCACCAACGGAAAGCAGTTCGTCGATCTCGTCAGGCGGCACACGGGGCTCCGCGTTCGCGTCCTCCACGGCGAGGACGAGGCACGGCTCGCCTTTCGCTCCGCCGTGGCCCACTTCGACCTCGCCCGCGGTCGTTCCGTGGTGATGGACATCGGCGGCGGATCGTTGGAGTTGGCCATGAGCGCCGACGGCGTGCTGGACCGACTCGTCTCGCTCCCCTACGGTGCCATCCGGATGACGGAACAGTTCCTCGGCCTGACGCCGCGCCGCAAGGATGTCCGCGCGCTCCGCGCGCACGTGCGCGACGCCATCCGCAAGGCGCTCCCGCTGCGCGACTGGCGCGGCTCGCAACTCATCTGCTCTGGCGGGACCTTCACCAACCTGGCCGGGATCTATCTCTATCGGCAGGGAACGACGAGCGCCGCCGGGCGCGTGCAGGGAACGCGCGTCCCGCGCGAGGAGCTCGAGCACATCATCGACCTGGTGCACGAATGCTCCCCCGACGAGCGCGCGCACATTCGCGGGCTCAACGTGGGACGGTCGGACATCATCCTTGCCGGCCTCGTCGTCGCCTCCGAAGTGATGGCGCGCACCGAGTCGCGCGACCTGGTGGTCTCGGCGTACGGAATCCGCGAGGGGCTCCTGCTGGAGTGCGCCGACGTGACGCCGCTCCCCGCCGACCCTGGCGAGGCGCGCGGGCGCTCGGTGCGCACGCTGGCCGAGCGTTGTCACTACGAGGCCCCGCACGCCCAGCACGTGCAACGCCTCGCGTTGCAGCTGTTCGACGCGGTGGGGGCACGCATCGGCTGCACCGCCGACGACCGCCAGGCGCTCGCCGACGCCGCGCTGCTGCACGACATCGGCTACCACATCAACTACGACCAGCATCACAAGCACTCGTACCACCTCATCCTGCACGCCGACCTGCTGGGGATGTCGCCGGTGGAGCAGGTGATCGTGGCCAACGTGGCGCGCTACCATCGCGGTGCCCCCCCCAGGCGCAAGCACCAGAACTTCGGGCGGCTCGATCGCGCCTCGCGCGAGCGCATCGTGCGCCTGGCCGCGCTGCTCCGCATCGCTGACGGCTTCGACCGCGGACACGTGGGCGGCGTGCAGCGCGTGAAGGTGCGCTGGACCGATCGCGCCATTCGCATCACCGCCGTCCCCGACCCGCGCGCCCGCGTGCTGCGCCTCGAACTGTGGGGGGCGTCGCGCAAAGCGGCGCTGCTCGAGTCGCTGGTGGGAGTGCCGG
The DNA here is from genome assembly GCA_020852815.1 of Gemmatimonadaceae bacterium. Classification (NCBI taxonomy): domain Bacteria; kingdom Pseudomonadati; phylum Gemmatimonadota; class Gemmatimonadia; order Gemmatimonadales; family Gemmatimonadaceae; species Gemmatimonadaceae bacterium. The sequence goes on from JADZAN010000046.1 coordinate 97,398, forward strand.
TGGAGATCGTTGCCCCCGACGGGACCGTGGTCGAGGGGCGCGACGACGAGGACGGCGACGGCGAGTAGCGCCCGCGGGCCGAGCCTAACGCAGCTTGGTGCGCTTCCCCTTGCCGCGCGACGTTGGCGGCGCGGCCGGCGCATCGCCGTTTGCGGCTGCCGGCGCGGCCGCCGCCAGCGCCGTCACCGCGCGCACCTCCGCCGTGGTGTAGCGCGAATCGGCGCGCTCCAGCCCCCAGGGGTCGCGCAGTAGCTTGCGATGCGTGGCCAGCTCGGCGTCATCGCCCGGTGACACCTGCGTGTAGGTGCCGTCAGCCGCAAGGACCCACGCCTGGCGATTGTCGGCCAGGCACGTCTCGAGCAGCGAGTACATCCGGTGCCGCAGCGCCGCGTCCTCGACCGGGACAATGACCTCCACGCGCCGCTCCAGGTTGCGCGGCATCCAGTCGGCCGAACCGATGTAGAACTCCTCCTCGGCGCCGTTGGCGAAGTAGAAAAGGCGCGAATGCTCCAGGAAGCGCCCAATGATCGAGCGCACGCGAATGCGCTCCGACACCTCGGGGAGCCCGGGGCGCAGGCAGCAGATCCCGCGCACGATGAGGTCGATGTCCACCCCGGCTTGCGACGCCTCGTACAGCGCGGCAATCACGTCGGGCGAGACAACCGCGTTCATCTTGGCGACGATCTTTGCCATGCGACCGGCGCGCGCGTGCTCGGCCTCGCGGCGGATCAGCTCGATGAAGCGCGCCTTCATGTTGGCCGGGGCAACCAGCACCTTGCGGTACTCGCGCTGCCGCGAGAAGCCGGTGAGGAGGTTGAAGACGTCGGTGCAGTCGGCGCCTATCTCGGGCTGGCAGGTGAACAACCCGATGTCGGTGTACAGGCGGGCTGTTTTGGAGTTGTAGTTCCCCGTCCCGATGTGCACATAGCGGCGAATGCCGTCGGGGTCGCGGCGCACCACGAGGGCGATCTTGGCGTGCGTCTTGAGCCCCGACAGCCCGTAGGCCACGTGCACGCCGAAGTCCTCCAGCGTGCGCGCCCAGGTGATGTTGTTCGATTCGTCACCGCGCGCCTGCAGCTCCACCAGCACCGCCACCTGCTTCCCTCGCTGCGCCGCGTTGGTCAACTGCCGCACGATCGCGCTGTCGCCCGACGTGCGATACAGCGTCGTCTTGATCGTCAGCACGTGCTCGTCCTCGGCCGCCGCCTCGAAGAAGCGCTCCACCGACGTCGCGAACGACTCGAACGGATGGTGGACCAGGATGTCGCGCTCGCGGATGGCGTCGAAGATCGAGCGCGTCGTGTCGCGCAGTTCCGGCGGCGTGAGCGGCGCGAACGGAGCGTCGCGCAGCGCCGGCACGTCGAGCAGCGCCAGCGCCATCAGGTCGCCGAGTTCGAGGAGCGTCCCCGTCTCGTGCACGTCGCGCGACGTGAGCGGGAGGACGTCGGGCTCCGTCACCTCGCGCAACTCGTCCAGGAGCAGCTGGCGGATGTGCGGCGGCGTCCCCTGCTGCACCTCCACGCGCACCACCTCGCCAAAGCGCCGCTGGAAGACCTGCTCCTCGATGGTGGCCAGGAGATCTTCCGGCTCGTCGGCCGCGGGGACGTCGAGGTCCGAGTAGCGCGTGAGCTTGAAGGTGTGGCACCCCAGGATCTCCATCCCGGGAAAGAGCGTGTCGAGGTGCGCGGCAATCAGCCGCTCCAGCGGAACGAAGCGGTGCCCGCCCCCCACCGGGATCCAGCGCGGCAGCGAGCGCGGCACCTTTACACGCGCAAAGTGCTCCCCGCCGCGCGACGGGTCGCGCAGCTCCACCGCCAGCGAGATGGAAAGGTTCGAGATGTACGGGAACGGATGACCGGGGTCGACGGCGAGCGGCGTGAGGACGGGAAAGACCTCGTGCTCGAAGAAGGCGTTCATCGCCGCCGACTCGTCAGGCGCAAGCGCCTCCATCCCGACGAGCATGATGCCGTGCGACTCCAGCGCCGGGATCAGCCGCGCATGCAGGCACTGCAGCGCGTCGCCCACCAGTTCGCGCACGCGACGGTCGATCGCCTCGAGCTGTGCCGCTGGCGACATCCCGTCGGCCGGCACCTGCTGCACCCCCGCCGCCACCTGGCGCCGCAACCCGGCCACGCGCACCTGGTAGAACTCGTCCAGGTTGGTGCTGAAGATCGAGAGGAACTTGAGCCGCTCCAGAAGCGGCGTGCGCTCGTCCAGCGCCTCGTGCAGGACGCGCGCATTGAACGCCAGCCACGACAGTTCGCGGTTGATGTAGAGCGAGGGCGCGACGGCGTGTTCGATCATGGAGGCGGCGCGGGGAGTGAGGTGCGGGCGATCGCGTCGGGCATGGTGATGACCATGCCCGCGCACGCCTCGTCACGGAAGGCTCGTCTCCCAAGCTAACGCCGGAATGGTCACCGGCGTGTCACGGTACGGCGATGCGCGAGCGCTCGCTCCCGCCGCCCGCGCGCCGTCAGACCGTGATCAGCCGCTCCAGCACCACGAGGCACAGCGCCGAGATGGCCGCCGCGGCCGGGATCGTCATGATCCACGCCCAGACGATGCGGCCGGCGATCCCCCACCGGACGGCGCTCACGCGGTTGGTCGCCCCGACCCCCATGATCGCCCCGGTGATGGTGTGCGTGGTGCTCACCGGGATCCCGAAGCGCGTCGCCAGCAGGATCGCAAAGGCCCCGGCCGTCTCGGCCGCGCTCCCCCCCACCGGGCGCAGCTTGGTGATGCGGCTCCCCATGGTGTGCACGATGCGCCACCCGCCAAAGAGCGTCCCCGAGGCAATTGCCGTGTAGGCCCCCATCTCCACCCACAACGGGATGTGGTCGCTGTTGGGGACGTAGAGGAAGTGCGCCCACCCCGTCTCCCCCGCCAGCGACATGTTCACCGATGCCAGGAGCCCGACGATGATCCCCATCGTCTTCTGCGCATCGTTGGCCCCGTGCGACAGCGAGAACAGCGCCGCGCTCCCCAACTGCACCTTGCGGAAGATCGAGTCCACGCGGCGCGGCGAGACGTGGCGGAATGTCCAGTAGATCGCCGTCATCAGGAGGAAGCCCGACGCCATGCCGATGAGCGGCGACAGGAAGATGAAGATGATCGTCTTGGTCCACCCGGCCACGATGATCGCCCCCGACCCCGCCTTGGCCACCGCTGCCCCTGCGTAGCCGCCTAACAAGGCGTGCGACGAGGAACTCGGCAGTCCCCAGTACCAGGTGATCAGGTTCCAGATGATCGCGCCCAGGAGCCCCGAGAGGATGATGTTGGGCGTCACGATCGCCGGATCGATCATCCCCTTGTGGATCGTCTTCGCCACCGCCGTCCCCACCGTGAACGCCGCCACGAAGTTGAAGAAGGCGGCCCACACCACCGCCGTCAGCGGGCTCAGGACGCGCGTCCCGACGATCGTGGCAATGGAGTTGGCGGAATCGTGGAAGCCGTTGATGAAGTCGAACACGAACGCGATCAGCACGATCGCGAGTACGTAGGTGACCACGGCTTACGAGTTCTTGAGGGAGATGCTCTCGAGGACGATGGCCACCGTCTGGCAGCGGTCCAGCGTCTCCTCGATCGTGTCATAGATCTCCTTCCACTTCATCACGTCGAGCGGGTCGGGACGCCCGGAGAAGAGCTGCCCCATCGCGTTGTGGTACACGGTGTCGCCCTCGGCCTCCAGGCGCTTCACCTCGCGCGTGGCGATGGCGACCGCGCGCGGGTCGCGAATCGCGTTCACCGCCTTTTCCAGCTGACGGACCGACTGCGTGAGGATCTCGCACAGCTTCTTGGCCGGCTCGCGCGTTTCGTTCAGGTGGAACATCTGCGCGCGGCGCGCCGTCCCGTCGATCAGGTCGACGACGTTGTCCAGCTCCTGCGTGAGGTTGTGGATGTCCTCGCGATCGAGCGGCGTGATGAAGCTCTTGTCGAGGCGCGTGCTGACTTCGTGCGTGATGTGATCGGCTTCGTGTTCCACTTCCTTGATCTGGGCCGCGATCTCGTCCAGCCGCTCGGGCTGGGTGAACATGTCGCGCAGGAGCGAGGCCGAGGAGATGAGCTTGGTCGACAGCGCGTTGAAGAGGTCGAAGAAGCCTTCGTCGCGCGGAATGAGGCGAAAAGCCACGGGAGGTCTCGAGCTGGGGGCGGCGCCTTCGATCCGGAAGCGGTCGCCTCGCGGGTCAAGCGCCGTGACGGAAACGTTGCCACGTCGCGACAAAAAAATATGCCGCCGGGGAGCCCGGCGGCAGACGAATCATCACGACCACGTAACGATTCGCATGAGACCGGTCAGTACGGTCCCGCTGCGTGCGACCCGGTGGCGCAGGTCGCACACCCCGTGGAGTGCTGCGACGCCAGCGACAGGAGGTCGTTGAGGGGGAGCGGCCCCTGCCCCAGGCACTTGGCCATCGAGACCCCGCTCGACGTCCCGATGCGGGTGGCGCCGTTGGCGATCATCTTGAGCGCCGCCTCGCAGTCGCGCACGCCACCCGACGCCTTGACCCCCATCGCGTCCCCCACCACGAGGCGCATCAGCGCCACCGCCTCGGCGCTCGCACCGCCGGCGGCGTGGAAGCCGGTCGACGTCTTCACGTACTGCGCGCGCATCTCCTTGGCGATCGCGCACACCTTGATGATCTCCACCGGCGACAGCGCCGCCGATTCGATGATCACCTTCACCAGGCGCCCCTGCGCCCCCTCGACCACGGCGGCGATGTCGTCGGCCACGTGAGCCCAGTCGCCGCTCTTGAGGTGCCCCAGCGCGATCACCATGTCGAGCTCCGTCGCACCGTGCTCCACGGCCAGCGCCGCCTCGCGTCGCTTGATCTCGGAGGTGTTGGCGCCTAACGGGAAGCCGATCACCGTCGCCACCTGCACCGGGGTGCCGCGCAACCGCTGGGCGCAGCGGCGCACCCAGACCGGGTTCACGCAGACCGCGGCGAAGCGGTGCTCCTTGGCCTCGTCGCACAGCTTGTCGATCTCGCTGGCGGTCGCCTCGGCCTTGAGCAGCGTATGATCGATGAAGTCGGCCATGCGCGCGTTCTGGCGCACGAAGGTGACGCCGGGCGGGGCACCGGGTGTACCGCCGGCGCCGCCAGCGCTGGTGGCCGCGTTGGCCACGTTGGCCGCGTTGGCCGCGTTTGCCGCGTTGGCCGCGCTAGCCGCGTTGGCCGCGGTGGCGCGATCCCCCGCCGCCAACTCGCGCGCGATCTCGCGCGCCAACGCCTGCAATCTCTCCGTCACCGTCCCTCCTCCGGGACTTCGCCGTCTTCCAGGTCCACGCGATCCACCACCCCCACCACCACCGCCTGCGCCGGGATGCGCGCGCTCTTCGACAGCGACCGCGCCGCCCCCCCTTCCTGCACCACAAGGACGCGCTCCCCAACCCCGACGCCAACAACGTCCAGCGCCACAATCTCCGCCCCCTCCTCGTCCCCCACCGTCGTCAGGCGACGGATGAGCAGGAGCTTTCGCCCGGCCAGCTCGCCATGCCGGTGCGTGGCCACCACCTCACCCACGACGCGCGCGATGAACATCGTCAGCGCCCCGCAGGCGTCAGCGGCCCGGACCGGAGGGCGCTACGCATCGAGCGTCCGCACGGGCACCCCGCCTTCAGCCGCCGCTTCGCCCTTGGGCACCACGTGGCACCAGTCGACCTTGGCCACGATCCCCGCGTCCACCGCCGCCAGCGGCTCCTCCAGCGTCATGGCCGCCTCGCGCGAGGTGATGTAGACGACCACCTCCCCCGGCCCCACCCCCACGCGATCGATCGCCACGATGGGCTTCCCCGCCGGCTCACCAGTGGCGGTGAGCGGCTGGATCCACTGCAGCGGAATCGCCGTCAGCGTCTCCTGCTTCACCGTCGCCACGAGGCGTCCCATCACGCGCGCCAGATGCATGCGCCAAAGCTGGAGCCGTCCATCGCCACGGGGTAGTGGCTTACGCCGTCAGTCAAAGACGCGCCGAGCATCGGAGACCGCGCGCCGCCGCCGCACGAACTCGCGATCCTGGAAGAAGCGGATCAGCACCACGCCGGCCACGAAGCCTCCCACGTGCGCCCAGACCGCGACGCCGCCCGACACCTCGCGCCGCAGCGACATCAACTGCGGAAGCCCGCTCAGCACCTGCAGCCCGAACCACCACAGCAAAACGATCCACGCCCGGATGTGCACGATGAGCGGGTAGATGATGATCGGGATCAGCATCTTGACCCGCACGTGCGGATAGAGGACGAGGTACGCCCCCATGATCCCCGAAATGGCCCCCGACGCCCCCACTGTCGGCACGGGCGAGGTAGGGTCGAGCGCCACGTGCGCCCCCGCCGCCGCCAGCCCGCACAAGAGATAGAAGGCGAGGAAGCGCACATGCCCCATGCTGTCCTCGACGTTGTTCCCGAAGACCCAGAAGAAGAGGCAGTTCCCCAGCAGGTGCATCCAGCTCCCGTGCAGGAACATCGAGATCAGCGGCGTCAGCACATTGATGGGCTGCGCGTCCACCGAGCATGCCATCCCCGGGCCGATCGGCACCGCCTCGCCCAGCGGCGCCATCCGTGTCACCTCACCCGGCACCATCCCCAGGTCGCAGACCGTCGCCGCCAGGCGCGTCGCGTCCATCCCGCCCCCCTGCACCAGGACCCACACCCCCACCGTGACGGCCAGGAGGAGGTACGTCATGTACGGCGTGTCGAGCGTCGGGTTGTCGTCGCTGAGCGGGATCATGGCCGGGGACGGTCGTGGGGCTGATTCTGCGCGCTGCACCCTCGCGCCACTCCGCCGAAATCGCAAGCACCCGCCAAAATCCCCGGCGAATCTCCCCTCCACCTGCCATTCTGACGCCTTTCCCCGGTCCCGGACTTGCCCTGAACGCGCGCGAGGCTTCCAGAGCCCGCAACACCTACTCATCCAGAATCCATCATGGCAGACAAGGTTATCGGCATCGACCTGGGGACCACCAACTCGGTCGTCGCGGTCATGGAAGGGGGCGACCCGGTCGTGATCCCCAACTCCGAAGGCGGGCGCACCACGCCGTCCGTCGTCGGCTTCACCAAGGACGGGGAGCGCCTGGTCGGGCAGATCGCCAAGCGTCAGGCCGTCACCAACCCCAAGAACACCGTCTTCTCGATCAAGCGCTTCATGGGGCGCAAGAGCTCCGAGGTCACCGAGGAGTCCAAGCGCGTCCCCTACGCCATCGTCTCGGGCGCCAACGACCAGGTCTCGGTCGAAGTGGGTGGAAAGCGCTTCTCTCCCCCCGAGATCTCGGCGATGATCCTGCAGAAGATGAAGCAGACCGCCGAGGACTACCTCGGACACTCGGTATCCAAGGCGGTCGTCACCGTCCCCGCCTACTTCAACGATTCGCAGCGCCAGGCCACCAAGGACGCCGGGCGCATTGCCGGCCTCGAGGTGCTCCGCATCATCAACGAGCCCACCGCGGCCGCGCTAGCCTACGGCCTGGACAAGAAGAAGGACGAGAAGGTCGCCGTCTTCGACCTGGGCGGCGGGACGTACGACATCTCCGTCCTCGAGCTCTATGACGTCGACGGCACGCGTCAGTTCGAGGTCAAGTCGACCAACGGCGACACCCACCTCGGCGGCGACGACTTCGACCAGCGCGTCATCGACTGGCTGGTCGGCGAGTTCAAGCGCGACCAGGCCATCGACCTTTCCAAGGACCCGATGGCGCTCCAGCGCCTCAAGGAAGCGGCCGAGAAGGCAAAGTGCGAGCTGTCGTCGACCATGTCGACCGACATCAACCTCCCCTTCATCACCGCCGACCAGTCGGGGCCAAAGCACCTCAACTACTCGCTCACCCGCGCCAAGTTCGAGCAGCTGGTGGATGACCTCATCCAGCGCACCCTCGAGCCAATGAAGAAGGCGCTGGCCGATGCCGGGCTCAAGCCGTCGGAGATCGACGAGGTCCTCCTCGTCGGTGGCTCCACGCGCATCCCGAAGATCCAGGCCGCGGTGAAGGAGTTCTTCGGCAAGGAGCCCAACAAGGGCGTCAACCCCGACGAGGTCGTCGCCATCGGCGCCGCCGTCCAGGGCGCCGTCCTCACCGGCGAGCAGAAGGATGTCCTCCTCCTCGACGTCACCCCGCTCTCGCTCGGCATCGAGACTTTAGGCGGCGTGATGACCGTGCTCATCCCGCGCAACACCACCATCCCCACGCGCAAGACCGACGTCTTCTCCACCGCCGACGACAACCAGACCACGGTCGAGATCCACGTCCTGCAGGGCGAGCGCGAACTGGCCATCCACAACAAGACCGTCGGCAAGTTCCAGCTGACGGGGATCCCGCCCGCACCGCGCGGCATGCCGCAGGTCGAGGTCGGCTTCGACATCGACGCCAACGGCATCCTGCATGTGTCGGCCAAGGACAAGGCCACCGGGAAGGAGCAGAAGATCCGCATCGAGTCGTCGAGCGGTCTGTCGAAGGACGAGATCGACCGCATGGTGCGCGACGCGGAGAAGAACTCGGCCGACGACAAGAAGCGCCGCGAGGAGATCGACACGCGCAACCGCCTCGATTCGCTGGCCTACGAGGTGGAGAAGAACTCGAAGGAGTGGTCCGAGCGCCTGGCCCCCGAGATGAAGTCGCGTCTCGAGGGCGCCGTGGAGCGCGCCCGCAAGGCGCACCGCGGCGACGACATGGCGGAGATCAAGTCCGCCTTCGACGAGCTGTCCACCGCGTACCAGGAAGCCGGCCGCTCGCTCTACGCGCAGCAGCAGGCCGCCGGTGAGCAGCCGCCTGCCGGTGAACCGGCCGCCGACGGCGCCGGCGCCCAGCAGCCCAAGGCCGACGACGTGGTGGAGGCCGACTACGAGATCGTCGACGAACCCAAGAAGTCGTAGCGCCGCGTAATCTCCGGTTGAGGGTGGGGGGCGTAGCTTCATCTCCACGGTCCCCCCACCCTTCGGAGCGGTCACCATCCGTGCTGAGGCGCCCCTGAACGCCTCACCCCCGCCGAAGGTCGGTCTCCCGGAACCGGGTACCGACCTTCGCGACTTCTTCGTAGAGTGAAGAAGCAACGTTTCAGGGAACCAGATGTGACTAGTGTCGTAGGAAAGGAAAGCGCCCGCTTCTTCTCGTTCGATGGGCCCCAGCCATCGCTGGGCTGCTCGCTTCGCTCGCATCTTCTCGTCTTCTGGTGCTCATGATGAAGTCACCGATTTCCTCTCGCCTGAAGCTCGCCGGCGCGGTCGCCATCGCCTTCGCCTGCGGGTTGGTCTTCGCGTCGGGGCTCGACCTCACGCGCTTTGGCTACGCCCAGCAGTCCCGCAACGGGATCCTGCGCCCGGCCAGCAACCCGGCCTACGCGCCCCCCGCCAACGTGGAGTCGCTCAACGCCTCGTTCGTCGGCATCTCGGAGCAGGTCACCCCGGCCGTCGTCTCCATCGAGGCCGAGCGCTCCGAGCCCAAGCGCGTGCAGCAGCGCAACCCCAACCAGCGCCGCCAGGCGCCCCCGGGGCTGGAGGACTTCTTCCAGCAGTTCGATCCCCGTCAGGAGCAACCCATGCAGTCCAGCGGCTCGGGTTTCATCGTGTCGCCGGAAGGGTACATCCTGACCAACAACCACGTCGTGGCCGACTTCGACCGGCTCACCGTCAAGCTCACCGACAACCGCATCTTCAAGGCGCACCTGGTGGGGCGCGACTCGACGACCGACGTGGCCGTGATCAAGATCGACGGCGCCACGAGCCTCCCCGTCGCCACGTTAGGCAGTGACGACAACGCCCGCGTGGGCGAGTGGGTCCTGGCCATCGGCAACCCGCTGGGCCTGGAGCACACCGTCACCGCCGGCATCGTCAGCGCCAAGGGGCGCGGCAGCGCCGACATCAACCTGTTCCAGAGCCAGTACGCCATCTCGGACTTCATCCAGACCGACGCGGCCATCAACCCCGGCAACTCCGGCGGCCCGCTGGTCAACATTCGCGGTGAGGTCATCGGCATCAACTCGGCCATCGCCACACGCACCGGCTACTACCAGGGGTACGGCTTCGCCATCCCCATCGGCCTGGCGCGCGACGTGATGGACGACCTCATCAAGCACGGACGCATTCGCCGCGCGGTGATTGGCGTGAGCATTCGCGACGTGAGCGCCGCCGATGCCGCGGCCGCCAAGCTCACCGAGGTGCGCGGCGTGCAGGTGGGCGGCTACACCACCGACGACTCCCCCGCCAGGCGCGCCGGGCTGCAGGAAGGCGACATCATCCTCAAGGCCGACGGCAAGGTCGCCGACCGCGTGGGGACGCTGCAGCGCATCATCCGTTCGCACGAGCCGGGTGAGACCGTCGAGCTCGAGGTGAACCGCTACGGGCAGATGAAGACGTTCAAGGTGAAGCTCGCCGAGGCCCCTAGCGAGCCGCAGCAGGTGGCGCGCGCCGAGGGCAAGGGCGATGACGAACCCGCCGCCTCGGCGGGGACTACCTCGAGCAAGCTGGGGATCACCGTGGAACCGGTGAGCGCCGAATTCGCCCGCCAGGCCAAGGTTCCCGAGGAGCGTCGCGGGCTTCGCGTGATGGACGTGGACCCGCAGGGCGGAGCGCGCCAGCTCTTTGTCGCCAACGGGATCGACATCATCGTCGAGGTCATCTACCCCGCCCCGCGCAAGCCCGTCCGCACCGCAGCCGAGCTGCAGACCGCTGTGGCCAAGGTCAACGCCGGCGAGTACGTGTCGCTCCTCGTGTACAACGCGCAACAGCAGAGCACGCGCGTGGTCTCGGTGAAGGTCGGGGGCGAGTAGGGGCAACACCGCGGCAATGGTGGAGCAAGGAGCCCGGTGCGTGACGCGCGCCGGGCTTCGTCCGTTCCGGGGGGTGGTGGCGGCGGTTAGCTTGTCGGGCGTTGTGCTGGGCAGTTGGAAAGAGCACTGTGTTCGAGCATTGTGTTCGAGCATTGCGGGAGTGGCGGAACTGGCAGACGCGCTGGACTTAGGATCCAGTGCCGCAAGGCGTGTGGGTTCGAGTCCCACCTCTCGCATTGACAAGACAGTGGACGTGTTTCGTCTGTCGGTCGTGGTGGACGACGGTGCATCGTCGAACACCACCGTGGCGGGTTTCGCGTACGGGAACAGCGTCGCCGGCGTGTCCTGTCACTGGGGCCACTCGCACCACCGCCCGGCGACGGCGCGAATCTCGTGAGTGGGCTCGCCGCCCATCCCGTCCGACTTCTGTCCCCACCCCGCAGACCGTAGATTCCGGCATCGGACCCGCTGGTCCCGGTCGACGTCACGACGCGCCGAGTCACGCCAGCACTATCTCCGCTCCCTCAGTCACCCCTGCATGCCCCGCCCCGCCCGCGTCGCAGTGCTCGTCGGCAGCGCCCTCATCGCCAGCGGCTGCTACAGCTATCGCGACGTTGCGCCGACCTCTCCGCTCCCCAACGACGCCATCGTCCGCGTGGAGCTCACCGACGCGGGGACCGAGCGCCTCTCCCCCGCGATCGGCGCCTCGGTGCTGTACGTGGAGGGAGCGGTCCAGCGAAACGGGAACGACGGCGTCGCCCTCCGCGTCACCACGCTCCGCCGGCGCGGCGAGCCCGAGGCCCGGTGGACGGGCGACCTGTTGCAGCTGAACCGCGAGGACGTGCGTTTCATGAGTGAGCGCAAGCTGAGCCGCTCTCGCAGCATCCTGGCCGGTTCGGGCTTTGGCGCCCTCGGCGTCGCCCTCCTCTACTCCATCGCCAAGGCGACCGGCCTCGTCTCCGGCTCCCCGACGCGCCCCACGCCGCCCGGCACGTAGCCCGCCGCCTGGCTGGCACGCTGGCCCGCGCGCGGAGAACGCGCGCTGCATCTCGGTTGGGAATTGCGACATCCCGGAAACGTCACGAGGGGAGCCTTTCGGCTCCCCTCGCGTCGTTCCTGACATCGCTCGGCGGTTTTCCGCCTAACGACTTGTTACTTGCAGACCGGCGTACCGGTGATCTTCTTGTTCGCGTCGATCTCGATGAGCGGGATCGGGAACAGGCACCCCGGCTTGTTGAACGCCAGCGACGCGGAGACCCACTTCGGGTCCTTCACGCCAAAGCGGTACATGTCGTTCAGGCGACGCCCCTGGAAGATGAGCTGGATGCGACGCTCCCACTGCAGGATCGCCGAACGCGACGGCGTCCCCGCATAGGTGGCCTTGCTATCAATCGCACGGAGCGCGTTGATCGCCGTATCGAACGCGGCGTTGTTCCCCGCCGCCAGCGCCGCCTCGGCGATGATCAGGTGCATCTCGCGCGCCGACGCCTGCGTGAGCGGCGGCGAGTTGATCTGCGCCGAGCTGGCAAACACAATCTCGCCGATCAGCTTCGTCGCCGAGGCATCGACGGTGCCCGAGACCGGGTCCACGGCGATGACCTTCGTCGGCTTGCTGTTGGGCCCGACGTTCACGAGGTCCTGGTTCGGCGTGTACTCCACGCGGGAGTTCATCTCGAACCCGAAGCCGCCACCCGAGCCATCGCCCTGGTTCAGGTCGTTGGTCAGGATGGCGAAACGCCAGTCGCCGCTCTTGGCGGCGAGCGCCGCTTGAGCGTCGGCCACCATTCCGTTCACGTCGCCGATGAGCGGCGACGCTGGGGTGGTGCCGGCGGGATTGAGCTTCTGCCAGATCGCCTTGCTCTGCTTGGCGCGGGCGCGAAGGGCGAGCACGTAGGCCTTGTTGTCGCCCGTGGCCAGCGAGTTCGCCGCGTCGAGCCACTTGGTCGCCGAATCGTACAGCGCGACCATGCCGGCTTCGCCGTAATTGGGCCCAGCGACCGTACGGTCGGAGAAGGCCATGTCGTCGAACTTGTCGGCAATGCTGATGTAGTTGACCGCCGCGATCATGTACGCCTGCACGAGGAGCTGCTTGTCGAGCAGGTCGCCGTCGGCGTTGAACTTGGAGATCTTCTGCACCGCCTGGTCGGCCATCCAGCGCGCCGAGGCCACCTTCAAGTAGCCAGACTGCACATACTCGTTGGTGTTGATGCCGAACTCGCCGGAATCGAGCAGGCGATAGTCGTCACGCGAGCCGACCCAGTATGCCTCGTCGGTCGCCGGGACGTAGAAATTGAGCATCGACGACAGCCCGTTCCCGGTGAGGTTCATCGCGCCGTTCAGGATTGCAGCGGCAGCCGCCGGGACTTCGAGCGCGGTCGACGACACGTTGTTCGGGTTGTCCACATCGAGGAGTGACGAGCAGGCCCCAAGGGACAGCGCAGCTGCCCCAAGGGTGATCCCGCGTCCGATCCGCGACGCCGTCCCTACGATGAATGTGGGGGTGTGCTTCACGGTGAGTTCTCCTTAGTAGCCGAGGCGGACCGAGATGCCAAACCGGCGCGGGACCGGGAGGCCGAACGCGTCGATGGAATCCTGGAAGTTGTCGTCAATGCTGCCGTTGCGCGTACGCCCGGTGCTCGTGACTTCCGGATCAACGCCCTGGTACTTCGTCCACAACATCAGGTTGCGTCCGGTGAGAGACACCGCGAGCTCACGCGCGCGGATCTTGGCCGCCAGCGACTGCGGGGCGGTGTACGTCAGGCTGAGTTCGCGGAAGCGGACGAACGAACCGTCGGACACTTCGTTGAGCCCCTGGTACGGGGTCAGCGAGGCGAGGTCATAGACCCATTCCTTGGCCGCGGCGAGGCGCTGCTGCGCCGTCGACGCCGGGTTCTCGAGCGTGGACTGCACGCGAGCCGCTGCTTCGGAGTTGTTGCCGCGCGGCGAGGCGTTGCGGAAGCCGCAAATGAGGCACCAGTACGTGTAGTTGCCGCCCTTGTACTCGAACAGCGTGTTGACGCGCCAGTTGCGACGGAACGTCATCGACCCGCCAAACGATCCGGTGTAGTCCGGAGTCGGCTTGCCGAGGTTGCTCTCGAGGCCGTTCTCGAGCAGGATGACCGACCCGTTGAACAGGTTGAGGTACGTGCGCGGCGAGGCGAGGTACGCCAGCATCTGCGCTTCGGTCGCGGCAACGCCATTGGCCTTGCCGCCGGTGATGATGCCGGCATCGTACGGGAGCGAGCCCGCCGCGACGCTCTTGACCTTGGCACCGAACCACTGGCCTGGCGCATAGCCTTCGCGAATGAACGCGCGGATGCGGGCGTAGTTCGGGTTGACCTTGATGTTCGGGGCGCCGCCCAGCGAGGCGATCTTCTGGCTGAGGTACGCCACGTTGCCGAACACGTCGATCGAGAGCCCCGGCGTCTGGACAAGGAAACCCTTGGCGCCGAGTTCGAACCCCTTCGCGTCGAGCTGCCCGACGTTCGTCAGCTGCGCATTCACGAAGCCGCCCGACGGCGGATACTGCACGTTGTACAGCAGGTCCTTCACCTTGCGATCCCAGTACGTCAGCTCGATGCCGAAGCGATCGTTCAGGAAGCCGAGTTCGGTACCGCCCTCGATTTCCGTCGCGACCTCAGGCTTGAGCTCCGGGTTGCCGAGGTTGTCCGGGCCAAGGCCAGCGCCCGCCGGGCCACCGGCCGCCGAGAACGTGGTGAACTTGGCGAAGGCGCTCGGCTGACGGCCGGACTGCCCCCAGGCGGCGCGCAGGCGCCACGAGGAGATCGGGCCAAAGCCATGGCCGGCGAAGTCGGTCGGGACGAACGAGACCGAGACCTTCGGGTACACGACGCCTGCGGCCGACTTGCCGAAGGCCGACGAGTAGTCGTAGCGCGCGCCCGCGGTGAGGTACAGGTAGTTCTTGTAGCCGAGCTGCTCCTGAACGAAGTAGCCGCCGTTCACCGTCTCCGTCACGCCGTCGTTGGCGTACTGCACGCCAGTCGCCGAGGTGATGGCGACGCCCGGGCCCGGGAAGTCGTAGCCGTTGGAGCCGGGGAACTTCTGTCGCGAGATGAAGCCCTGCACGCCGGCGATGAACTGCGAGTTCAGCGTCTTGGTGAAGTCGCGCTGCCAGTTGGCCTTGAGGTCGACCGTCACTTCGCGGTCGTTCCACTGGTAGATCCCCTTGTAGCCAAGGACGTGGTCGCCGATGATGCCGTCGACGTTGTAGCCGAAGGGGGCGAAGTTCGTCGTCGTTTCGGACGTGTAGTCCACACCCAGCGTGCCGGAGAACGAGAGTTCCGGGATCGGGGTGTATTGCGCGTCGAGCGCCGAGAGATAGCGGTCGGCGGCGATGATCGCCGTGCGACGGCCGGTCTCGAACGGCGTGCCGAAGGCGCCCGGCGAGCCGGTACGGTTGCCGCCGAACTTGCACTTCTGCGGCCCGGCGATCCCGAAGTCGGGATCGGTGCCCGTGGGGTTCGAGTAGTCGCAGTTCCCCAACTCGGGCTTCGAGAAGCCAAGGAGCGTGATCGGCGAGTAGATGTTGTTGCCGTACTCGGGGCGATCGGCGTACTGGTTCACGTACTGCGCGCGCCCGCCGATGCGGAGCTTCGAGGTCGGAAAGCTGGAGACGTTGAGGTTCCCCGAGCTGCGACGGATGAAGTCGTTGGCCAGCCCTTCGAGCTTCTGCGACGCAAACGGGCCGTCGTCCTTGTTGTAACGACCGGCGAGGAAGTAGTTCAGGTTCTGCGTCCCGCCCGTGAGCGAGGCCGAGGCGGTGGTCGCCATCCCCGTCTCGAAGTAGTCGCGCTGGAGCGGCTCGGAGAAGGGCTTGTAGAGCGCCAGGTCCGAACGCCCCCACAGCTTCGTCAACCGTGCCAGCTGAGCGGCGCTGGTGGCGTAGCCGTAATTGTCATCCAGGCGGTTCGTCGGGTACGACGACATGTCCTGGTTGACCTGGAAGTCCCACTTCGGCGTCCCCGCCGTGCCGCGCTTGGTGAAGATCTGGATCACGCCGTTGGACGCCTCGGTGCCGTACAGCGTGGCCGCGGCGGCGCCCTTGAGGATCTCGACGCGCTCGATGGTCGCGGGGTCGATGTCGTCGATACGGGAGATCGACGAGCCGCCCGTCTGCGAGCCAGCCGAGTTGATGCGCATTCCGTCGACGAAGACGATCGGCTCGTTGGACTGCGTGAGCGATGCGTTGCCGCGGATGCGGATCTTCATCCCTTCGCCAGCAAGGCCGGAGGTGGAGAGACCGACGACGCCCGGCTCACGCCCCTGGAGCAGCTCCGAGGGAGTGGCGATCGGGGCGTACTTGGGCGGGTCGATCGTGGCGACCGAGTTGCCGAGCTTCTTGACCTCCGTCGCGCCGGCGGTGCCGGTGGTGACGACGGCCTGCAGCTGCAACGCCGACTGCGAGATCGCGAAGTCGGCGGTGGCGGTGCCACCGGCGGTCACGGTGACGGTCTTGGTGGCGGGGGTGTACCCCACCATGCGAACGCGAAGTTCGATGGAACGGGCCGGCACGTTGGTCAGACGATACTTGCCCAGCCCATTCGTGACCGCGCCGATGCCCGCCGTGGTCGAGCCGACCTGGGCCCCTTCAATCGGGCGCCCCGTGCCAGCATCGGTCACGGTTCCTTCGATGGTGCCGACGCCGCCCTGTTGGGCCTGTAGCGTCGTGGAAGCAACACTGAGTGACGCCGCGAGCGCGGCGACCAGCGTTCCTCCCCAGCGAACGAGTCTGTTCATGCGACCTCCCGCATGAGGTGGATGAGAAACACAACACCGAACACAACACTCCGAACACGACAACTCCCGCGACACACGTCGAAAACGCACCTACTCCCGAACACACGTCGCCCGCGAGCGTGGTTGAGGGGGGAGGTGCGCCAGACGAGGCGCGCGAGAAGACACCTTTTTACGGGCGTTCGTCCACTCTGTCAATGAACGAGATGCACCGAAGTGAACGATTCGCGGTTCAGCGGCTCTTCAAAGCGCCGAAACCCACCCGAACGGGTAGGAAAATGGGGCCACGTGAAGTTGTTGCTAATTGGAGTTCTCCGCCGCGCTCGGCCGTTCTCGAGCGTTCGGGCGCGAGAGCGCCACGACCTGTCCCAACCCCCTGATCCATTGGACAGGAGTTGTGACGAGGAATACAATAGCAGTGGACGGAGGGGCTCGTCGGGGTCTCACGTTATCCTTGGGTTTGGCCCGTCGTCCCGCACCTGGTCTCGCATGCCCGCCGCTGACGCTCAACGCTGCGAAAGGATCCTTCGAACGCACTCGCGCACCTTCTACCTCGCGAGTCTCTTCCTTCCGCCGGAGAAGCGTCGCGGTGCCCTGGCCCTGTACGCCTTTTGCCGGCTCGCCGACGACATCGTCGACGACGCCACGATGCGCGGCACCCCGCCCGACGAGATCCGGCGCCGACTGAGCGCCCACACGCGCGGGCTGGACTGCGTCTACAACGGAAAGACCGATTCCCCGGTCTTTCGCGAGATCGCCTGGACGGTGCAGCGCTTTGGCGTTCCGCGCGAACCGCTCGACGAACTCCTGGAAGGGGTCGCGCTCGACCTGGGGGGGTGCCGCTATCGCACGTGGAGCGACCTGGAACGGTATTGCCAGGGGGTTGCCTCGTCGGTCGGCGAGATGTGCACCTACGTGTGGGGGGTGCGCGGCGACGCCTCGCTCAAGGCGGCGGTGGGCTACGCCCGCACGCTGGGCACCGCGATGCAGCTGACGAACATCCTCCGCGACGTGGGCGAGGACGCGCACCGCCGGCGCTGCTACCTTCCGGAGGAAGACCTCGACGCCTACGGCTTCTCCCCCGACGACGTCCTCGAGGGGCGGGTGCTGCAACGCCGCGACGCGTGGACCGCGTTCACGCGCGGGCAGATTGACCGCGCCGTCTCGCTCTACGCCGCCGCTGCGCCAGGCATCGCGCTCCTCTCCTTCGACGCGCAGCGCTGCGCCAGCGCCTGCGCCGCGGGCTACGCCTCGATCCTCGACGCGATCGAGGGGCAGGACTACGACAACGTCACGCGGCGCGCCAGCGTCGGCTGGCTGGGCCGGGCGGGCGTGCTGGCGCGCGCCTGGCTCGGCCCGCTCGCACCGTTCCCCACGTCGGGGAGCGGACGCGCCGCCGCGGCCACGCTGGCCTAACGACTCGCGCCCGCCGGCGCTGGCCATCCACCAGTGGTCGCGGCGCGCCGCACATCGTGCCAAACTCCCAAATGCCTGACGCACACCGACCGTCCTGGGAACAGCGGGCGGCCCCGTGGCTGCTCGTGGCGCACTGCGCGCTCATCGCCTTCTCCACGATCTCGCTGACGACCTTCCTCAAGGGCGCGCCGCCCCCCTGGCTGGCCGAGGAACCGCACGCGACGGTCCTCAAATGGGGGTGGAAGCTCTCCGGGCCCACCTACGTCGTGCTGGGGGCGATCGCCATGCTCCTGCACGTCGCCGCTCGCATCGGCTGGCGCCGCGCCTTCCCGATGTTCCTCGTCACCTCCGGCATCGCACTCGGCTCCGAACTTTTAGGTACCAGCACGCAACTCCCCTTTGGCGAGTATCACTACACCACGCTGCTGGGGCATCGCATCTTCGGCCTCGTCCCCTTCCCCATCCCCATCTCGTGGTACTACATGATCGTCGGGTCGCTGGCCATCGTTGGGCGGCTGATGGTGGCGCGCGACGACAACGCGACGAAGTGGAAGTGGGCCTTGGTGGGAGCGCTCATCCTCGTGGCGTGGGACGTGTCGATGGATCCGGCGATGGTGAAGACGGCGCACTGGGTCTGGGGCGACGGTGACCGCTTTGCCAGCGCCGCCCTCCCCGCACCGGTGATTGCGTTCTTCACGAAGGACTTCTTCTACGGCATGCCGCTGAGCAACTGGTTCGGGTGGTACCTGACGGGAGTGATCGTGGCGCGGCTCACGCTCGCCTTCGCGCCGCCGACCATGTTCGCCGCGCGCCTGAGCCCCACCCTGCTCCCCATCGTGTTGTACGCCGTGAACGGGATCATGCCCGTCGCCATCTGCCTGCGCGACGACATGATCTGGGGCGCCGTACTCGGCGCCATCGCCATGCTCCTCCCCGTAACCCTCGCCCTCTCGTCCTCTCGTCCTCTCGTCCTCTCGTCTTCTGCCCTGGAATGAGGATCGTCATCATCGGCGCCGGCTTCGGCGGCCTTGCCGCCGCCATTCGCCTGCGCGCACAGGGACACGACGTCACCGTCGTCGAGCAACGCGACAAGCCGGGAGGGCGCGCCTACGTCTTCGAGCAGGACGGCTTCACCTTCGACGCGGGGCCCACGATCGTCACCGCCCCCTGGCTCATCGACGACCTCTTCGCCCTCTGCGGTCGCGCCACCGCCGACTACGTGCAGCTGGTCCCCCTCGACCCGTACTACAACGTGCGCTTCGAGGACGGCTCCGTCTTCCACTACAACGGCGACATGGACGCGCTCACCCGTCAGGTGCGCGCCTTCAACCCCGCCGACGTCGAGGGCTTTCTCCGCTTCAGCGCCTCCACCGAGGCGATCTTCGACAAGGGGTTCGCCCTCATCGACCAGCCGTTCCACAATTTCGGCTCGATGCTCAAGGTGGCCCCCGACCTGGTGCGCCTGCAGTCGCACCGCTCGGTGGCCGCCTACGTCAACCGGTACCTCACGGACGAGCGGCTGCGGCAGGTCTTCTCCTTCCATCCGCTGCTCATAGGCGGCAACCCGTTCACCAGCACCTCCATCTACGCCCTCATCCACCACCTCGAGAAGAAGTGGGGGGTCTGGTTCGCCATGGGCGGCACGGGGGCGTTGGTGCGGGCGCTGGCAGCGCTCCTTGCCGACATCGGCGGCGAGTTGCGGCTGTCGGCGGAGGTGCGCGTCATCGAGGTCAGCGACACCACGGGGCGCGCCACCGGGGTGCGGCTGGCGGGCGGCGAGTTGCTCCTGGCGGATGCCGTGGTGAGCAACGGCGACCTCGCGCACACCTACATGAAGCTGATCCACCCACGCCACCGCCCCTACAACACCGATCGGCGCCTGGCGCGGAAGCAGTACTCGATGTCGCTCTTCGTCTCGTACTTCGGGACCGACCGGCAGTACCCCCAGATGGCGCACCACGAGATCCTCATGGGACCACGCTACCGGGGACTCCTGCACGACATCTTCGATCGCCGAGTCCTGAGCGACGACTTCTCGCTCTACCTCCACCGCCCCACCGCGACCGACCCCTCGCTCGCCTCCCCGGGGTGCGACTGCTGGTACGTCCTCGCCCCCGTCCCCAACCTTGGCGGCGCCACCGACTGGAACGACGCCGCCGATCAATACCGCGATCGCATCTTCACGTACCTGGAGCGTCACTACCTCCCCGGATTGCGGCAGCACATCGTGACCGAGCGCCGCGTGGATCCGCGCTACTTCCGCGACACGCTCGACGCCTACCTCGGCAATGCCTTCTCCGTGCAGCCCACGCTGCAACAGTCGGCCTGGATGCGCCCGCACAACATCAGCGAAGACATCCCCAACCTCTACCTCGTGGGCGCCGGTACGCACCCGGGAGCTGGGCTCCCGGGGGTCATATCGTCAGGGAAGATCGTGGCCGACCTGATTGGCGCGAGCGGGGACGGTCGGCGTGCGCGCGGCACGACCGATCAGAAGATCATCCCGACCTGGAAGCGGAACGTCGGGTAGGCAAAGTTGGCGTTCTGGTAGTCGTCGTCGTTGGCGAAGATGCGCTTGGCGCCGACCCCCGTGCCGACCAGGACGCGCTTGCTCTTTCCCAGGATCCAGTTGTAGTCGGCGATGACGCCCACGGCGGGCGCCGTGTCGCTATGGTCCGTGCCATCGGTGAAATCCTCTCCCACGCGCGCGATGCCCGCCGAGACGCCAATGGCGAACCCCTTGAACGCCTCCTCGTTAGGGTAGATGCGCAGCTTGGCGTCGAAACTCGTGTACGACGCGTCGTCGAAGGCGCTGATGTACGAGAATGCACCACCAAGGGTGACGATGTTGCTCACCTTCTGCTCGGCCTCGACGGCGACGAGCTTGAACGGAAGACCGAGCGGGTTGATGGAGAGGAGCGTCCGGTTGGCGCGCGGCGCCTGCGCCAGGGCGGGAGCCGCCGCGCCAGCCAGGGCGGCGAGAGACAAGCACGCGGCAGCGGCGGCGAGCCGTGTCCGACGAAAGGTGAGCATGGCGTTGTAGTCGAGGTGGGGGTGATCGACGGGCGCTTTGACCCGTCCTGAGCGGAGATTACCTTTCACGACTCCGATTCCACTTTGTACTCCGCGGCCGGTCGACCGATCCCGAGCGATCGTCCCGGCCGTTACGCACTCCACGATGAACATCACCGTCGAAGCCAAGAAGTCAGAAGGGGCCGAACGCCTGCTGCAGGTGACCGTCCCCGCCAACGTCGTCAACGAAGCGAAGGAAAAGGCCGCGCGCAAGATCGCCACCTCGGTCACCCTCCCCGGCTTCCGCGCGGGTAAGGCGCCGTTGGGGATGGTGATGAAGCGCTTCAGCGATGCCATTCGCAGCGAAGCGATCGAGCTCGTCGTGCAGGACGCTTACAAGGAAGTCCTCGAGCGCGAGAAGCTCAACCCGGCCGCGCAGCCGCACATCCATGACCTCAAGTACGAGGAAGGGAGCGACCTCTCCTTCGACTTGCACCTGGAAGTGCGCCCAGACGTCACCCTCGCCAAGACGCAGGGCTTCAAGGTCACGCGCCCACAGCGCACCGTGGGCGACGAGGACGTGCAGCAGCAGCTCGAGCAGTTGCGCGACCAGCGCGCCAACTGGTCGCCGGTGGAGGACAAGCCGATGGAAGGCGACATGGTGACCGTCCTCCTCGCCACGGCGGAGGAGGGGGGGGAGATCCCCGAGGGGCGCGAGTACCAACTCGTCCTCGGCGGCGGGCAGGCGATCCCGGGGATCGAGGAAGTGATCATGGAACTCAAGGCGTCGCAGTCAACCGAACGCCCCGTGCGCTGGCCCGATGACTTCCCCGACGAGGCACAGCGCGGCACGACCAAGACGGTGCGCGTGCAGCTCACCGACGTGAAGCGCAAGTCGCTCCCCGAGCTGGACGACGCCTTTGCCCGCGAGTTGGGGGACTTCGATTCGGTCGACGCCCTGCGCAAGGCGGTGCGCGAGGACATGGAGGAATCGGCAAAGCGCGAGTCGGACGCCGAGGTGCGCCAGAAGCTCCTGGATGAGCTCATCGGCGCCAATCCGTTCGACGTGCCCCCGAGCTGGGTGGCCCAGCTCGTGCACGGCTACGCCGAGGCGTACAAGATCCCCGAGGAGGAGCACGACCGCTTCGCGCAGGGCTTCCGCCCCACGGCGGAGCGCCAGGTACGGCGCGACATGGTGATCGACTCGCTGGCCGAGTCCGAGGGGCTCAAGGCCACCGAAGCCGACATCGACGACAAGGTCACCGAAATGGCCGGCAAGCGTGGCGTGAATCCGGGGCAGCTCTACGCGCAGCTCCAGAAGGCGCAGCGCCTATCCGAACTCGAGCGGGGTATCACGGAAGACAAGGTCTTCGCGTGGCTGTTCGAGCGGAATACCGTGGAGTAGGATAAGGCGGACGGGAGACGGGGGACGGGAGACGGGAGTGGGACGCGCCGGGGCGCGTCCCGGTCGCCTGATCGACCGATACTTTCGCTACCGTTCGCGCAAGCACCTTGCATCGAAATGGGACCAGCGCGCGGCACAACGCGCACTCCCGTCCCCCGTCCCCGTCCCCCGTCCGCTTTATGAGCATTTATCCGCCGTACGTCATCGAGCGCTCCAGCCGCGGCGAGCGCTCGTACGACATCTTCAGCCGATTGCTGATGGACCGCATCGTCTTCCTGGGAACCCCGGTGAACGACGATGTGGCCAACATCATCATCGCGCAGCTCCTCTTTCTCGATGCGGACAACCCGGGGCGCGACATCAACCTGTACATCAACTCACCTGGCGGGAGCGTGTCGGCGGGGCTGGCCATCTACGACACGATGCAGTTCCTCAAGTCGCCGGTGAGCACGATCTGCATGGGGATGGCGGCATCGATGGGGGCGTTCCTCCTGGCGGCCGGTGCTCCGGGGAAGCGCTCCGTGCTCCCGCACTCGCGCGTCATGATCCACCAGCCTTCCCAGTCGGGGGGGGGTGGTTCGGCCTCGGACATCGAGATCCAGGCGAAGGAGATCCTCTACCTCCGCCAGAAGCTCAACGGGCTCATGGCCAAGCACACGGGGCAGCCCATCGAGCAGATCGAGAAGGACACAGACCGCGACCGCTGGATGTCGGCCGAGGATGCCAAGGCATACGGGCTGGTGGACAACATCGTCGCGCACCGGGCCGAAGTCGCCGACGGGAGCACGGTGAAGATTCCGTCGGTAACGGGTTAGGGCGACTCAAGACCGGGTCCCGAGGGTGACGTCACTCACCTCTGGACCCCCGTTTCTTTTGCTTGACCAGCCGGAAACACGTCTATTACGTATCGGTGGCCCGGTAGGGAGGGCCCCCCTGTTTCGTCCCCAACGCGAGCGTCATGTCGCACGACAAACACCTGCGCTGCTCGTTCTGCGGAAAGTCGAAGGACTCGGTCCGGAAGTTCATTTCGGGCCCGTCCGTCTACATCTGCAACGAGTGCATCGCCCTCTGCAACGAGATTCTTGCCGAGGACGAGGAGCGCGAGGTCGCCGAAGCGATCACGCAGGTCCCCATCCCGCGCGAGATCAAGGATGTGCTGGACCAGTACGTGATTGGCCAGGAGCAGGCGAAGAAGGCGCTCTCGGTGGCGGTCTACAACCACTACAAGCGCATCAACTCGGGGGCGACGCGCGACTCCGACGTCGAGCTCGACAAGTCCAACATCCTCCTCATCGGCCCCACGGGGGTCGGCAAGACGCTGCTGGCGCAAACGCTGGCCCGCATCCTCGACGTCCCGTTCACCATCGCCGACGCCACCACGCTCACCGAGGCGGGCTACGTGGGCGAGGACGTGGAAAACATCCTCGTGCGGCTGCTGCAGGCGGGTGACTTCAACGTGGCCGAGTGCGAGCGCGGGATCGTGTATCTGGACGAGATCGACAAGATCGCGCGCAAGAGCGAGAACCCGAGCATCACGCGCGACGTGTCGGGCGAAGGGGTGCAGCAGGCGCTGCTCAAGATCCTCGAGGGGACAGTGGCTTCGGTCCCGCCGCAGGGGGGGCGCAAGCACCCGCAGCAGGAGTACATCCAGATCAACACGAAGGACATCCTGTTCATCTGCGGGGGCGCCTTCGACGGGCTGGAGAAGATCATCGAGGCGCGCACCGGGCGCCGGCAGATCGGCTTCAGCAAGGAAGAGGGGGGCGACGCCTCCACGGAGACGGAGAAGAAGAAGAACCCGTTCCGCGAGGTGGAGCCGGACGACTTGCTCCGCTACGGGCTCATCCCCGAGCTGGTGGGGCGCATGCCGGTGGTGGTCCCGCTCGAGGCGCTCGACGAGGACGCACTGGTGAAGATCCTCAAGGAGCCCAAGAACGCGCTTACCAAGCAGTACCATAAGCTCTTCGAACTGGAGGACGTGAAGATCACGTTCGAGGAGTCGGCGCTGCGGGCCATTGCGCAGAAGGCGCTCAAGCGCGGGACCGGGGCGCGCGGGCTGCGCGCAATCCTGGAGGAGACGCTGCTCGAGATCATGTTCGACCTCCCGAGCCGCGAGGACGTGGTGGAGGTGAAGGTGACCGAAGCGTGCATCGCCAACGGCGCCCCACCGCTCCTCGAGATCCAGCCCAAGCGGCAGAAGAAGGAAGCATAGGGCGGACGGGGGTCGGGAGACGGGAGACGGGAGTGCGCGGCTTTGCCGCGCGCTCCTTATCTTCTTCGAGGGAATGTGCGCGAATAGCGCGGCACGCGACCCGCCGGCGCGCAGGGCGCGCCGGCACTCCCGTCCCCCCTCCCCCGTCCCCCGTCCGCCCTTCATGCTGTTGACCCGCGCCACCGACACCTTCGACGTCCCCGACCGCCTCCCGATTCTTCCGTTGCGGGACGTGGTGCTCTTTCCGTACGTGACGATGCCGCTCCTGGTGGGGCGCACAGCGTCGTTAGGGGCGGTGGAGGAGGCGTGGCGTGGTGACCGGTTCCTGGTGCTTACGGCGCAGAAGTCGGGCGACGTGAACGAGCCGGTGTCGACGGACCTGTTCCGTACCGGAGTCGTTGCTCGCATCCAGCAGGCGTCACGGCTCCCCAACGGGACGGTGAAGGTGATCGTGGAGGCGCTCTCGCGCGTGCGCCTCACGCGCATCACGACGCACCACGGAGTGTTGCGGGCCTCGCTGGCGGCGCTTCCGTGGGGGAACGAGCCGCTGGAGGCGGGGGCGCGGGTGCGAGCGCGGCAGGTGATGGAGCAGTTCGAGGAGTACGTCACGCTGCAGCGTCGCATTCCGCAGGAGGTGCTGCAGATGGCGATGGCCGGCGACGACGACGAGCGCGCGGCCTGCGTCCTGGCCGCGCACCTCGCGGTGCGACACGACATTCGACAGCGCCTGCTCGAGTCGCCGGTGCTCGAGGAGCTGTACGACGGGTTGTACGACGTCATCTCCGGCGAGTTGGAGATTCTGCGCCTGGAGCGGAAGATCGACGACGAGGTGCGCGGCTCGATCTTTCGCAACCAGCGCGAGTTCTACCTGCAGGAGCAGCTCCGCGCGATCCATCGCGAGCTGGGGGAGGAGGAGGGCGACGACGCCGACGAGCTGGAGGCGCAGGTCGAGGCCAAGGGGCTCCCCGAGGCGGTCAAGGCGCGCGCCATGCGCGAGGTGAAGAAGCTCAAGCGCATGGCGGCGATCTCCCCCGAGGCGACCGTCGGGCGCAACTACCTCGACTGGCTGCTCGGCCTTCCGTGGAGCGAGCAGAGCGACGACGTGCTGGATGTGGCGCACGCCCGGCAGGTGCTGGACGAGGATCACTTCGGGCTTGCCGACGTGAAGGATCGCGTGCTCGACTACCTCGCGGTGGTGGGGCTGGTGGGGAAGCTGGAGGGGCCGATCCTCTGCCTGGTGGGGCCGCCCGGCGTGGGCAAGACGTCGATGGGGCGCTCGATCGCGCGGGCGATGGGGCGCAAGTTCGTCCGCATGTCGTTAGGCGGCGTGCGCGACGAGGCGGAAATCCGCGGGCACCGGCGCACCTACATCGGCTCGCAGCCCGGGCGCATCATCCAGGCCATGCGGCGCGCCGAGACGGTGAACCCAGTCCTCCTCCTCGACGAAATCGACAAGCTGGGGCAGGACTATCGCGGCGACCCGGCGGCGGCGCTGCTCGAGGTGCTCGACCCCGAGCAGAACCGCGCCTTCAACGATCACTATCTCGAGGTCGACTACGACCTGTCGCGCGTCCTCTTCATCACGACGGCCAACTCGCTGGCGACGATTCCCGAGCCGCTGCGCGACCGCATGGAGTTGTTGCGGCTGCCGGGGTACCTCGACCACGAGAAGCACGCCATCGCCCGCGAGTTCCTCGTCCCTCGGCAGTTGGAGCGGCACGGGATTGCGCCGGCCTCGGTGGAGGTACCGCCGGCGGTGATCGCCGAGATCGTGCGCGCGTACACGCGCGAGGCCGGGGTGCGCGAGCTGGAGCGGCGCATCGCTAAGGTGGCGCGCAAGCTGGCGCGCCGTCGCGTGGAAGGCCGTGCCGTCGCCGCCAGCGGCACGGCCACCGGCGGCACCGTGACCACCCTCGACAGCGGCTCGGCGGCGGGCGGCGAGGTGCGCGAGGGCGGCGAGGTGCGCGAGGACGGCGAGGTGCGCGACGTGCTGACCTTGGCCGACGTGCGGACCTTCCTGGGCGTGGCACCGTACGATCCCGAGGACCTGTCGCGCGAAGACAAGGTGGGGGTGGCAACGGGGCTGGCCTACACGACGGTGGGGGGGGAGGTGTTGGAGATCGAGGTGGCGGTGCTCCCCGGGCGGGGGCGCGTGCACCTGACGGGTGCGCTGGGCGACGTGATGAAGGAGTCGGCCGGCGCCGCGCTGTCATATACGCGCGCCAACGCCGAGTCGTTAGGCGTCGACCGCGACTTCCACAAGACGCGCGACATCCACGTGCACATCCCCGCGGGGGCCACGCCGAAGGATGGCCCCTCGGCCGGCATCGCCATCTGCACCGCGCTCGTGAGCGCGCTGAGCGGGATCGCGGTCAAGGGGCACATCGCCATGACCGGGGAGATTACGCTGCGCGGGCGCGTCCTCCCCATCGGCGGGCTCAAGGAGAAGTCGGTGGCGGCGCTCCGCGCCCAGCGCAGCGATGTGCTCATCCCGCACCTCAACGCGCGGGAACTCGAGGAACTCCCGGCCGACGTGCGCGCCGGCGTCGCTTTCCACCCCGTGGAGACGATGGACCAGGTGTTGCGCCTGGCGCTGGTGCGCGCACCGCAGGCGGTGCGGGAACCGGCGCGCGACGCGGCGCGTGACGTGTCGCGCGAGGGGATCCCGGTCGCCGCGTCGGTCGTCGGGACGCCGGTGCCGGAGTCGCCAGCCGCAACGACGCGCCGTCCGGGGAAGGGAGCGCGTCGCGGGCGGGGACAGGCGGTTCCCGCGGCGCCTTCGGGTGCTGCAGTTCCCGCGGCGCCGACAACACCCGTGGTGCCGGCCGTCCCCGCAGTTCCGGCGCTCGCGCCCAGCGCGCCGGTCGCGTCGCCGGCATCGCCTGCAGCGCCGGCAGCGCCCGCAGCGCCCGCAGCGTCGTCATCGCCGGCTTCGTCGTCGGCGCCGGCAGCGCCTGCCTCGCCATCCAGCGAGATCGCGCACTGATGGTGCAGCCCGGGAAGGACCCCAGCGACCCGCTCGTCATCCGCGACCTGGAGTTCCTGGGGGGGATGGCGGTGCACGGGGGGTGGCGCCCCCCCGAGGAGCTTCCCGAGGTCGCCTTCATCGGACGATCGAACGTGGGGAAGTCGTCGCTGCTCAACCTCCTCGTCAGGCGCAAGGCGTTCGCCCGCGTGAGCCGCACCCCAGGACGCACCCAGGAGGTGAACTTCTTCCGGGTGAACCGGGACCTGGTCCTCGTCGACCTCCCGGGCTACGGCTACGCCCGCGTCTCGAAGTCCAAGCGCCATTCGTGGCAGCCGCTCATCGACGGCTACCTGCGCATGACGTCGCAACTGCGCGGGATCGTCCTCCTCCTCGACATCCGGCGCGACCCGAACGAGGAGGACCTGGCGATGCTCGACTACCTGGCCGACCTCGAGATCCCGACGCTCATCGTGATCACGAAGGTGGACAAACTGGGAACAGCGGCTCGCCGCGAGCGGATGCACGCCGTGATGTCGGCGATCGGCGTCGATGCGTCGCAGGTGATCGCCTCCAGCGCCCACTCGGGTGAAGGGCGCACCGAGCTGGCCGAGGCGGTCGCCTCCCTCGTGGCGCAGCCCGCGTGGCGCCGCGACGCGGTCGCCGAGGGAGAGCGCGCGTGACCGACGTGCGCGACGTGCGCGACGTGCGCGACGTGCGCGACGTCGGCGTCGTGCGCGCCATGCGCCGCCGGCTCGCGCTGGCCGGCGCCGCGTTGCTCCTGGCGGGGTGCGCCAATGCCCCCCCCGCCGCCCCCCCCGCCGCGCCGGTGCGCACCCCACCACCGTCGGCTGCAAACGCCGCCGCCGACCCGGCACGCGACAGCAGCGCACAGTTGGTCCCGCCCGGCTTTGGCTCGCTGCGCCAGGACGACATCGCCCTCCGCGTCTCGCAGTTCGGGCTCCAGGTCCGCGCCCTCCCGCTCGACGAGACGGTGATCCGCGTCCTCTCCCCCGACTCCTACCACGCCCTGCGCGACCTGATCGCCAGCCAGCTCGAGCGCCTGCGCGCGCTCCAACGGCGCACCGCCCTCCCCCGCCTCTCCGTCTGGTACGTCTCGTTCTTCGCCCTGCAACAAGGCGAGACACGCTTCTCCCCCATGGAGTTCAACATCTCCAACGTGGGACGCGACTTCCAACCGCTCGACGTGATCCCCCTCTCCCCCGGCTTTGGCTCGCAGCGGCTGCGGCAGCGCGAGGTGCAGCACGCGCTCTACGTCTTCGACGGCCAGATCGACGTCAACCAGCCCCTGGCCATCGTCTACGAGACCGCGCGCAACGACGAGTGGAGCATCCTGCTGCAGCGCATCGAGCGCGAACGGGCCCTCGTGCGCTCACGCGCGGCGGGGAAGCCGTAGCCCGCTCGCGACACGCTTCGCGGGACACCTTCCGCCGGTTGTCTCACCACCGGTAGACGCAGCGCCGCTGCACGGCGCCGGCACCGGCGCGCCACCGGTGATGACACCACCGCTACAGAATCCGCAGCACGTCCTCGACCGGCCCGGCGTCGCCCCCCTGCAACAGCGCGTACACATCGCGCAGCGTGGCGCGCGACCGCGGCCAGACCAGCCGCTCCAGCGCCTCATCCACGCTCACCCAGGCGGCGGCGTCGTGCTCGGCGCCCAACGTCAACGCGCGCGAACTGTCCGCGAAGGCGGCAAAGACCACGGCGACCTGCACCACGCCAAAGCGGTGCAGGTAGAACGGGTGGCAGGTAACGTTGTAGAGCCGATCCGCGGCGAGCCCGGTCTCCTCGCGCAGCTCGCGCTGGGCCGCCTCCTCGGGGCGCTCGCCCCCCTCGATGCGCCCGTGGACGACCTCCCAGGCCCCGGTGCACCGCGTCCCCTCACCGCGCCGCAGGATGAGGACGCGCCACCCGCCGAGCGCAGGATCGATGACGAAGACGTCGACGACGCCGACCTTGAGCTCCACCATGCCGCCCCCTGAATGAAGACCGGGAGCACGGCTCGTGCTCCCGACAAGACCTTCGTGCTCCACGCCTACGACTTTCGAAGCAGGGCGCGCAAGCGCGCCGTCAGCGCCCGCGGCCTGAACGGCTTGGTAAGGAAGTCGTTGGCGCCGAGTTCGAAGACGCGAACCTCGTTGTCCTCGTCCCCCTTGGCCGTGAGGACGATGACGGGGAGCGAGGCGGTGTTGGGGCGCGAGCGCAGGCGCGACAGGACGGCGTAGCCGTCGAGGCGCGGGAGGTTGAGGTCGAGGACCACCGCGTCCGGCGCTTCCTGGTCGATCTCGTCGAGGGCAACGATGCCGTCGGCCGCCTCGACCACGATGAAGCCGTCGCGCTCCAGCAGGTCGCGCAGCACAAGGCGGAGGGGCGCTTCGTCCTCCACGAGGAGGATGGTGCTCTTTCCGGCGCGGCGGCTGTTCGTGGTCGGAATGAGGTCGTCGACGAGTTCCAGCGCATCGTCGGTGAGGATCGAACCCCGGGCGAGCGGTGAAGGGGGCGGGGCCGGGCGCGTCGGCGGTGTGACGGGCGGGGCCGCCAGCGGCTGCCGGAGGATGCCGAATTCCGAAGTCGGAGTCGGGTTCAGGAGCCGAGGCTCGGCGCGCGCCTCCCGGCGGGGGGCGGGCTGGTCGATGGGGGCCTCGACGACGCGCAGGAGCTCCTCGAGGTCGGTGTTGCCTTCCAGCACGTGGTCGATCCCCGACTCCCAGAGCGAACGCATTCCGCTGTCCTTGGCCGCCTCGACGATCTTGTCGGTCGTCTCGCCGGAGGAGACGCGGCGTTCGACCTCGCCATCGGCGATGAGCACTTCCATCAGCGCCAGGCGCCCGCGGTAGCCGGTGTGGCCGCACTCGGCGCACCCGACGGCCTTGCAGAGCTGCGCCCCGGCGGGGAGCCAGCGTTGCAGCCGCTCGGCCACCGGTTCGGTGGTGAGCTGCCGGCAGTTGACGCAGAGGCGGCGGACCAGGCGCTGCGCCACGACCCCCTTGAGGGCGGCGCCGATCTTGTAGCTCTCCACGCCGATGTCGAGGAGGCGCGCCACCGACGACGCCGCGTCGATCGTGTGCAGCGTCGAGAGGACCAGGTGCCCCGTGAGCGAGGCCTGGATCGCGATTCCCGCCGTCTCCCGGTCGCGGATCTCGCCGACGAGGACGACGTCGGGGTCCTGGCGCAGGATGGAGCGCAGCGCGGCTGCGAAGGTGAGCCCCGCCTTCTCGTTCACTTGCACCTGCACCACGCCCGTGAGCTTGTACTCGACCGGGTCCTCGACGGTAACGATGTTGACGCCGCGCGTCTGGATGGTGCGCAAGGCGGCGTAGAGCGTCGTCGTCTTTCCCGACCCGGTGGGGCCGGTGACGAGGACGATCCCCTCGCGCAGGTTCACCAGGTGCTGGATGCGCTCGAAGTCGCGCTCGCTCATCCCCAGCCCTTCGAGCGAGAGGATGTTGTTGCTCGAGTCGAGGATTCGGATGACGACTTTCTCGCCGGCCGACGCGGGGAGCGTGGAGACGCGGAGGTCGACGCGCTTGCCATCGACGGAGACGCGCGCGCGCCCGTCCTGCGGGCGGAGGCGGTCGGCGATGTCGAGCCCCGAGATGATCTTGATGCGCGAGACGAGCGGGATCCCCACGGCGCGGGGGAGGGTGAGGGCGTGCCGCAGGACCCCGTCGATGCGGTAGTGCACCTGCACGCCGCGCTCCTGCGCCTCCATGTGGATGTCGCTGGCGCGCTGGCTGATCCCCTCGGCGATGATGTGGTCGACGAGGCGGATGATGGGGCGTTCGGAGGCCTTCTCGCTCGTGAGGTCGAGGTCGACCGAGGCGTCGGGGCCGTCGGTCACCGACTGCACGTCGTACTGCGTCATCCCCTCGAGGAACTTCTCGACGGCGCTCTCCGGGCGGTACAGCTCCTCGATGCGCTCGATGATGCGCGACGGCGCCGCCAGGTGCATGCGCACGGTGCGTCCGGTGGCGAAGCCCAGCGTGCGCTCGCAGTCCAGGTCGTGCGGGTCGGCGGTGGCGATGTCGAGGATCGAGTCCGTCACCTGCAACGGCACGATGCGGTACTTCCGCGCCAGCCCCTCGGGGACCGCATCGCGCGCCGCACCGGTCGACGACGCCAGGTCGGCGACCTTCATCCGGAAGCGCAGCGAAAGCGCGGCGAGGATCGCGTCGTCGGTCGTGAAGCCGCGCCGCGTCGCCGTATCCCACAGGCTCTCGCCCCCGGGCTGGCGCAACTCGGCCAGCGCCGCCGTGTCCACCAGTCCCTCCAATGTCGGCAGGAGCCAATCATCGCGGGTGGGACGCATCGACGACATGTGGTCGCGAACTCCTGGCGAGGTCACGTGCGAGGTCACGTGCGAACTGGGAAGCGGGTCAAGCTAAAGGTAGTATGGACAGATCACCACGGAAGAATGGCGCGCCTTCGCGCACCGTTCGCACTCATCGAGCCATCTCACAGATGATCGCCAGCCTGCCGCCGCCCTCGCCGCCCGGGAGCCCTCGACCGTTGGTGCGATCGATTGAAGTATCGACGGCTGCGCGCGATTCCTCACGCGCTTGCACCTCGCCGCGATCCCCTCTTCCTCACGGCCATCCAACCCGGGCGAGCGCACCAGCGAGCCCGCTACAGAATCGACCAGAAATCTCGACTTACATCGACGCCCAACGTCCACCTGCCCCGACGCAACCCGCGCGCGACGTCGACCCGCACGAGATCGAAGAACGTCAGCAGCCCCACACCAACCGAGGGGAACGAGCCGGCGCCGTTTGCTGGGGGCTGGGTGAGGGCACCGGCGGGGAGGTACCACGTCCCCCCGTTTCCCTCCACGGACACGACGTTATGCACGAACGGCGCGAGCCGAGCCTGCGAGGGTACACGCCCCCAGCGCCCCAATGACAGAGAGACGAATGGGATGGGCGTTCGCCACTCGACATGCTGCGTGGCGAGTGCCCTGCTGCGGAACTGGTGAAACGCGTACCCCGGCCCCGACTGCGGGCCGCCGGCAAAGAGGAGCAGTTGCGGCGCCACTCCCCCCTGGGCGTCGACAGCGCCGCCGGTGGCACGCACCAGCCATTGCGACCGCCCCGACTCGCGCATCCACTCGGCCATGGCATAGGCGCGCGCATAGCCACGAGTCGTGAGCGTGTCCTCCCCCTCCCCCCCCGTCCACCCTCCCAGGCGTCCCGCGCGCAGCTCCCCGCGAAAGCGGAACGTCCCGCCCCACCACCACGCACCCAGCGGTCGCTCGACGGCGAGCGCAAACCGCGGTCCCTCCCCTCGCACGGCGGCGAGGGTGGGCTCGTACGTGCCGAACGACGGTCGCGCGGCCACGCGCACCGCCTGTTGCCACTCGTAGCCACCGTCCAGCCGAAGGCGCATCCCCGCATGGGTCCCAAGATGGAGGGCCAGCGTCGCGCCGCGCGTATCAAACGGTTGCGTATAGTCACTTCCGAACTCCTGGGCGGCGATGCTGTTCCGCACGCGTGACGTCTCCGGTTCGTCACCAGCCTCGCGGTACTCGCGAAAGGCACTGAGCCGCGCGGCCACGCCGTCGGCTCGCTCCCAGCCGAGCGAGATCGTCGCCTTCGGTTCGTGATCGGAGAGGGCAAAGCGCCCCACCGCGCCGATGTCGATGCCACTTCCCAGCCGTCGGCGAATCCCGCCACCAATCGCCAACCCCTCGGCACGCGTGACGCGGGCAATGTCCGACATGGAGCGCACCGAGGGGAGCGTCGACTGCGTGCGTTGCAGCGCCTGCGAGCGCACGAGGCGGCGCGCCTCTTCTTGCACCTGGCGAACGTCGTCGTCGGTGGCGACGGCGATGTCGTCAGGCAACCCGAGGATGACGTTCGAGCTGTCGGGCCAGCGGAACCGCTTGCGCCGGTCGCTCGGCGCGTACAGGATCTCCGGCCCCGGCGAGGCGGCGATGACTTGCGCCTCCGTCCCGCTGTTCACCCGGTAGTCGCGAATGTCCCAGCGCCCGCGAATGATCCCGCGCGCCGGGAAGTCCATCCAGCTCCCCGTGCGCCGGATCTCGATCTCCTGCCGCCGCGGCAGCCAGAAGCGCCCCTCGATGAGCGAGTTCTCGAGGACGATCGACACGTCCTCGAGCTGCTGGTCCTTGAGCGCGGTGCGCGTGAACGAGAACGCCATGCGCACCACCTGCGCGTCGTCTTTCGCGATGTAGACTGCGCCGACGGCGGCCGCCTCGCGCTCGTTGCGAGGCCTGATCTTCACCTCGTAGACGTCGATGGTGCGCCCCGGAATCTCGAGGCGCAGCGAGTCGCTCAACTGGTAGCCGTAGGTGGCCAGCCCGCGCGCCGAGAGCGGGTGCGCCACATCCTGCACTTCATCGCCGTCGCCAAGGCGGATGATGTCGGGGAAGTTGTTCTGGACTATTCCCAGATGGTCGCGGTGGTAGTTGATGTCGGTGGGGAGGAGGAGCGTGTCGCGCCGCCCGACGATCCATTGCTTGCTGTAGTTCGGCGCACGCCAATAGACTTCCAGCATCAGCTCGTCGGCCTTGACGACCTTGGGCGGGATGGGGAAGCCGTCGCCGACCTGGGCGAGGAATGTCAGGAAGCCGTGCGCCTGCGCCGTGTAGTCGGCGAGGCCGGAGTCGGCCAACTGGCGCGCTCGCCGCTCGGTGGCGCGTTCGACGAGCAGACGCGACGTGGAGTCGTTCCACGGACGCTGCGCGTGCGCCGCGCGCGCGACGACCACGCCGAGGGCAAGCGCTGCGAGCGCGCGGGCCAGCACACGGGACATCATGAGCGAATATCAGCGGGTGCGCCGTGCACCAGCAAGCACCAGCGAGCAGCAGCAAGCGCCGGCAAGCACCAGCGCTCACGCGCAAGCACCGGAGCGCCTGACGTGACCTTTGCCGATTTTGAACGCCGCGCGCAGACGGGGACGCTCGTCCCGGTGTGGCGCGACATCCTGCTCGACACCGATACGCCGGTCTCCGCCTTCGCCAAGCTGCGGCGAGCGCCATTTGCCTTCCTCCTCGAGTCGGCACCGGCCGGTGGCGAGACGTGGTCGCGCTACACCTTCATCGGGACCGAACCGCACTCGGCGTGGCGACTCACGGAGCAGACGGTGGAGGAGTGGACGCCGTCGCTCGGCTGGCACGGCGCGCACACCGTCGACGATCCCATCGACGACTTGCAGCGCCGGGTGCGCGCGTTGCGCCCGGCGAGCGCCCCCGAGCTTGGCGAGTTCTGGGGGGGCGCGGTGGGCTTCTTCTCCTACGACGTGGTGCGGGCGATCGAGAATCTCCCCACCCCTCCGCGGCGCGGCGTTGCAGCTCCCGACGCCTGCTTCGTCTTCACGCGCTCGCTGGTGGTGATCGACAACTTGCGGGGGCAGGCGAGGCTGGTGGTGGCGGTGGACACCTCCGGGACGGGGGACGGGGGACGGGGGACGGGAGTGGCGCTGCGCGCCGCGTATGACCAGGCGTTAGGCGAGTTGGATGAGCTGGAGCGCAGGCTGCGGGAGCCGTCCGACCTTTCCGCGCTGCACTTTCCGGCGGATGCGCCGCGCGCAGAGGGGCGGTCGACGTATGCGCGGGAGGACTTCGAGCGCGACGTGGAGCGCATTCGCGAGTACATCTTCGCGGGAGACTGCTTCCAGGCGCTGTTGGCGCGGCGCATCGAGGTACCGCTCGACTTCGACACGACGACGTTGTATCGCGCACTGCGCGTCCTCAATCCGTCGCCGTACATGTACCACCTCATCCTCGACGGCGTGGAGCTGGTTGGCTCCTCGCCCGAACTCCTCGTGCGCGTCTCCGACGGCAACGTCACCGTGCGCCCGATTGCCGGGACGCGGCCACGCGGGCGCACGCCGGCCGAGGACGCGGCGATGGCGGAGGAGCTGGCCGGCGACGAGAAGGAGCGCGCCGAGCACGTGATGCTCATCGACCTGGGGCGCAACGACGTCGGGCGCATCGCCGAGTACGGGAGCGTGAATGTCACCGAACTCATGACGGTCGAGCGCTACTCGCACGTATTGCACCTGGTGAGCGAGGTGCAAGGGAAGCTGCGCTCCGGACTCTCGGCGCTCGACGCCTTCCGCGCGACCTTCCCGGCGGGGACGATGACCGGGGCCCCCAAGGTGCGCGCCATGCAGATCATCGACGAACTCGAGCCCGAACGGCGCGGGCCGTACGCGGGAGCGGTGGGCTACATCGCCGCCGGCGACCAGCGCATGGACCTGGCCATCACCATCCGCACGTGCGTGGTGGCGGGAGGGGTGGCCAACGTGCAGGCCGGCGCAGGCATCGTGGCCGACTCGGTCCCTTCGCGGGAGTGGGAGGAGACCGAGAACAAGGCGCGCGCCATGTTGACGGCGATTGGCCGCGCCCGGGCCGCCGGCCCCGGTTCGCGCTAGAAGTGGTTTCAACACCGGTAGCCGCGCCGTTGCCGGCGCAGCGCGCCGGCGCTGCGGCTACCGGTTTTGAAACCACCTGTAGGCGGATCGCGCCGGCCTCGGCATATTCCCACACGAAATGACGTTCCGACTCGTCAGTAGCGACGGGAACATCCAGTTCGAGCTTCGCCCGGGGATGCCGATGATTCTCGGGCGCGCGCTGAACAGCGACCTCCCGGTCCTCGACCCCACCATCTCGCGCCGACACGCCGAGGTGAAGGCCGACGACGCCGGCGTTTCCGTGCGCGACCTGGGGTCGAGCAACGGAACGTTTGTCGCCGGTGCTCGCGTGGGGAGCGCGCGCCTGGCAGGGGGCGAGAAGATCGTCTTCGGCAAGGTGCAGTTCGAGATCCGCGAACTGTCGCCGATGCTCGTGGACGATGCGAGCGCGGAAAGCGTGCGCCGCGTGGCGCGCGCCGGAACCACGATCATTCGCCAGGTCCCCGTCCCCAGCGCCGACCAGGCGCTCGAGCTGGCGTTGCGCGCCAGCGGCGTGCAGAAGGCCATCGAGGACGGACAGGCCGGACTCACGCCGGCGGAGCGCGACCGGCTCAAGCTCACGCTCCTCCTCGAGATCTCGAAGGCGCTCACACGCACCATCGACGTTGCCGAAGTGCTGGAGAAGATGGTGCAGTTCACCTTTCGACTCCTCGACGTTGGCCACGTCTCGATCCTGCTGTTCGACGAGAACGAGCAGTTGGTGCCGCGCATCGCGCGCACGCGTGGCGGCGAGCACGCACCGCGCCCCATCTCTCCGACGCTGGCGAGCACGGTCATCCAGAAGAAGGTCGCCGTCCTCTCCGACGTGGCTGGCGACTCGCATCGTGTGACGCCGACTGGCGGTCTCAGCACGGGGATGGCGCGCAACGCCGCGTGTGCGCCGCTCATCGCGGGCGAGGGGCGCGTCCTTGGCGTGCTGTACGTCGACAGTCTCACGCCCACGTCGCGCGTGAGCGATGAGGACCTCGACTTCCTGGTGTCGTTTGCGGGAATCGGCGCGGTGGCGCTCGACAACATCCGGGCGGAAGAGCGCATCCGGCAGGAGTCGCGCATCCGGGACAACTTCGAGCGCTTCTTCACGCCGCATCTCGCGGCGCGAATCGCCGCCTCGCCGCAGGCGCTGGGGTTGGGCGGAGAGCGTCGCGTGGTCGGCGTCCTCTTTGCCGACATTCGCGGCTTTACCGAACTCTCGGCGCGCATGGCGCCTGACGAGACGGCGCGCTTCCTCACCGAGTACTTCTCGGAGATGGTCGACGTCGTGTTCCGGCACGGCGGGACGCTGGACAAGTTCATCGGCGACGCGGTGATGGCGCAGTGGGGGGCGCCGATCAGCGCCGTGGACGACGCGGACCGGGCGGTGGAGGCGGCGCTCGACATGATGCGGGCGGTGGATCACCTCAATGCGCGCTGGCGCAGCGAGGGGAGGCCGGAGATCCAGGTGGGGATCGGGTTGAGCCACGGCGAGGCGTTTGCCGGCTACCTGGGATCGGAGCGGCGACTCGAGTACACGATCATCGGCGACACGGTCAACACCGCCTCGCGCCTGTGCGCGTGGGCGGAGGGGGGGGAGATCCTCGTGTCGGAGTCGATGCGTGCCGCGTTCACGCGCGGGCACACGTTAGGCGACCGCGAGCCGCTCACGCTGCGCGGCAAGGCGGAGCCGGTGCCGGTGTTCCGCGCCCTCCGCTAACGTGGGCGTGCAGGTCACCATCGTCGGCGCCGTGCCGCCGGGCTACGTGCGCCTCGACCTGCCGCAGGGCATCGCCGTGGTGCACCACAAGGTGGCCGAGTCCACGCGCGCGGCGCTGGCCGCGGGGACGCTGTACGCCTGGGCGGCGGCGCACCCCGATCGCCGCCAGATGCAAGGGCGCCTCCCCGTCTATGCCGCCCCGCTCCCCGACGGTGCCCCGACCGTGGTCGTGCGGCACGCACGGCACGGCGGGATGCTGGCCCCGGTGCTGCGCGACCTCTTTCTCCCCCCCACGCGCGCGCCGCGCGAGTTGCGCACGGCACTCATCCTCGCGCAACTCGGCGTCCCCACGCCGCCCGTTGCGGGGTACGCCGTGTATCGCGCCGGCCCCATCCTGCGGCGCGCCGACGTGATGACGCTCCTCCTCCCCGGTGAGGACCTGGGGGCCATGCTGCGCGCGTCGGCGAGCGATGCCGACCGGGAGCGGCTGGTCACCCCCGTGGCGGCGCTGCTGGGGGCGCTGACCCAGGCGGGGGCGTGGCACCCCGACCTCAACGTGAAGAACATCCTCCTCGTCCCCGACGATGCGGGTGAGTTGCACCCGGCGGTGCTCGACGTCGATCGCGTGCGCTTCGTGCCGCCCGGCGATCCCAACGTGCGCGAGGCCAACTTCCGGCGCCTCGAGCAGTCGCTCGACAAGTGGCGCGCCCTGCACGGCGCCGGCTTCACGAGCGACCAGCGGCGCGCGATTCACGAGCGCCTCCTGCAGGATGAGGCGGTCGAGGCCACGCACCGCGCGCTGGCGCTCGACGCCCACATGCCCACCGACCTCACATGATCGCCGCGCCATCACCCTTCCCGGCGCGACCAGGAGCACTCCCATGAAGGACGCCAAGCTCGACCGCGTGGGGATCGTGATGATGAGCGCCGTGGGCGATGCCGTGCACGTCCTCCCCGTCATCAACGCCATCAAGCGTCACCAGGCAAGCGCGCACATCACGTGGGTGCTGCAGCCGGGGCCGGCCACGCTGGTGCGCGGGCATCGCAGCATCGACGAGATCGTCATCTTCGACCGCTCCAGGGGGCGGCGTGCCTTCACCGACGTGAAGCGCGAACTCGCGCAGCGCCCGTTCGACCTCGTCCTCGACCTGCAGGTCTACTTCAAGGCGGGACTCGTCACGTCGTTCACGCGCGCCCCCATCAAGCTGGGCTTCGACAAGGCGCGCGCCCGCGACCTCAACTGGCTCTTCACCACGCATCGCATCCCGCCGCACCCGGTGGGGCAGCACGTGCAGGACCAGTACTTCGAGTTCCTCACCGCGTTAGGCATTCCCTTCGAGCCGGTCACCTGGGACCTGGGCCCTACCGACGAAGAGCGCGCCTGGCAACGGGGCTTCTTCGCCCCCATCGAGCGCCCCACCGCGGCGATCGTCGTCGCCACCAGCAAGGCGGAGAAGGACTGGATCCCCGAGCGATGGGCGCAGGTGGTCGACGTCCTGTACGAGGACTACGGGTTGCAACCGGTGCTGGTCGGCGCCCGCACGGCGCGGGAGCTGGCGGCCGAGCAGGTGATCATGGCCAAGGCACACCACCGCCCCATCTCGGCGCTGGGGAGCGGGCTGCGGCGACTCGTCTCGATCCTCGATGGCTCGTCGCTCGTCCTTGCCCCCGACACCGGCCCGCTGCACATCGCCGTGGCACTGCAGCGCCCGGTGATCTCGCTCATGGGATACACGAACCCCAGGCGCACCGGACCGTACCGCGCCTATCACGACCTCCTCATCGACGCCTACGGCGACCCCGGCGAGGACTATCCGATCAGCATGGAGAACCGCCCCGGACGCATGCCCAACATCACCGTCGACGACGTGCTCACCAAGGTCGAGCATTGGCAGCGGACGTACGGGAGCGTGCGACCTTAACGTCGCCCCTTCTTGCCGCGTCCAATGTCCGGGTGAGTTTTCAGTCTGCACCCGACGCGACCATCGTATCCCATACCCTCCCCGGAGGACCCGTGAAACGTTTGTGGATGTCGCTCGCCGCCGCGCTCCTCGTCGTCGCTTTCGCCGCACCACGCGCGCACGCGCAGGGCGGACCGCCGCCGGGTGGCCAGCGTGGCCCCGGGCGCATGATGGAAATGCTGATGCAGGGGATCACGCTCGACGACGCGCAGAAGGCGAAGGTCGACTCGATCCAGGCCAAGTACCAGAAGGAGATGCCGCCGTTCACGCCCGGCGAACCGCCGGCCCCTGAGGCGATGCAGAAGCGCCGCGAACTGATGACGAAACAGCAGGACGAGATTCGCACCGTTCTCACGGCCGACCAGCAGAAGGTCTTCGACAAGAACGTGGCCGACATGCGCGAACGCATGGGACGCCGCCCAGGCAACTGACCGAAGGCTGTTTCCAGCGCCACACGCACGGAACGCAGACGGGGGACGGAATCACGCGATTCCGTCCCCCGTTCACGCATGTCCGAGGCGCGCCTCGCTCACCCGTCCGCGTCGAGTCCGCGGAAGTGGTACGTGACGCCCACCTCCCGCAGCAGCGCCACCAGCCTGCCTAACGCCAGCCCCATCACGGCGAAGTAGTCGCCGTGGATCCGCTCGACGAGCGTGGCACCAAACCCCTGGATGCCGTACGCCCCCGCCTTGTCCATCGGCTCGCCGGTGGCGACGTAGTCGCGGAGCTGCGCCGGCTGCAAGGGCCGGAACGTCACCTCCACCGCCTCCACGCCGGAGACGAGCCCCCCGCCACGTGCAACAGCAACGGCGGTGTAGACCCAGTGCGTGCGCCCCGCCAGGCGCGCCAGCATGCGCTCGGCGTCGGCGGCATCGGTGGGCTTGCCCAGCACCTCGCCGTCGATCACGACGATCGTGTCGGCACCGATCACGACCGCGTCGGGCATCGCCCGCGCCACCACCTGCGCCTTCTCGCGCGCCAGCCGCTCGGCGTGCGCCGGCGGATGCTCCCCCGGGAGGTACGACTCGTCGATGTCGGCCGGACGCACCTCGTGCCCGATCCCGACCTGCGCCAGCAACTCGCGCCGCCGCGGCGACTGCGAGGCGAGCACGACGCGGAGCGGCGTGTCGCTCATCTCATCGCTCCAGCCAGAGCGTCACCGGGCCATCGTTCACGATGTCGACTTCCATCGACGCCCCGAACTCTCCCGTCTCGACCTTCGCCCCCGTGGCGCGCAGCATCGCCACGAAGCGCTCGTACAGCGGGATGGCCTGCTCCGGGCGCGCCGCGTCGATGAACGAGGGGCGCCGCCCCTTGGCCGCGTCGCCGTACAGCGTGAACTGCGACACCACGAGCAGCGAGCCCGCCACGTCGCCTAACGCCAGGTTCATCTTGTCCTCGGCGTCGGAAAAGAGGCGCAGCCCCACGACCTTCTCCGCCATCCAGCGCAGCTGCTCCTCACCGTCGGTGTGCGTGAAGCCCACCAGGAGGACGAAGCCCTTGCCGATGCGCCCGGCTACGCGCGAGGCCACGCGCGAGGCGCGGTCAACCTCGCGAATGCGCACCTCGCCGCGCGAGACCCGCTGCACCAGGACGCGCACCGCCTAACGCTCGCCTCGCAACCAGCGCAGCACCAGCGCCGCCGCGACCATCCCGGCCATCGGTGCGGCCCAATAGATCCACAGCGAGTCCAAGCGCTGCCCGATGAGCGCCGGCCCCAGCGAACGGGCCGGGTTCATCGACGCTCCGGTGAGCGGTCCGCCCATGAGGACGTCGAGCGCGACCGCCATGCCGATCGCCACCGCGGCGCCCCCACCGCCCCATCGATCGTCCGACGTTGCCCCGACCACCGTAGCCATGAGGACAAACGAGAGCCAGAACTCGATGGCGAAGGTTGCCCCCACGGAGACCGTGGGGATTGTCGCGCCAAGGCTCCCCGCGTTGCCCAGTGTAGCGAGGAGGATGAGCGAGGCGATCGAGGCACCGGCACACTGCGCCAGGACGTACCCCGCCGCCTCGCGCGCCGGGAACTTCCCCGTCACCACGAGGGCGACGGTGACCGCTGGGTTGATGTGCGCCCCCGAGATGCCGCCGATGGTGGCGATGAGCACCGTGACCAGGAAACCCCAGGTCAGGGCGATCCCCGTCAGCCCCAACGCCCCCTGCGAGATCACGTTGGTCATCACACTCCCGGTCCCCACGAGGACCAGGAGACAGGTGCCGAGCAGCTCGGCGGCAAGGCGGCGGGAGAGCGGAGGGGTGTCGGCCATGGCGGAGGGGAAGTGGACGCGGGAATGGTGTCGCCCCCGGCGCCGCGGCGCCAGCCTAACGCGCCGGCTTCCGCGCCCGCACGAAGGCGCTCATGACCTTCCCTTCCACGGCGGGAATCAGCGACTCGGCGTCCAACCCGGCCGACTCGATCAGGGCGCGGGCGTCTGCGGCGGTGTAGACGCGCGTGGGCTCGATGCCGATGTCGCGGAAGCCGGCACGCGCGAGAAGCGCCGCGTAGTCTCCCTCCTCGAGCGCCCCGGACACACACCCCGTGAAGAGCGCAACGCTGCGTTGCACCTCGCTCGGGAGCTCGCCGCGCAGCACCACATCCGACACCGCGAGGCGCCCCCCCGGCCTGAGGACGCGAAACGCCTCGCGCATTACCTGCGGCTTGTCGGCCGAGAGGTTGATGACGCAGTTGGAGATGATGACGTCGACGCTGGCGTCGGGGAGTGGAATGTGCTCGATCTCTCCCTTGAGGAACTCGACGTTGTTCGCGCCGGCCTTGGCCTGGTTGTCGCGCGCGAGGGCGAGCATGTCGTCGGTCATGTCGAGGCCGTACGCCTTGCCGCCGGGGCCTACCCGACGCGCCGAGAGAAGGACGTCGATCCCGCCCCCCGAGCCCAGGTCGAGGACCACCTCGCCAGGCGACAGCTCGGCGAGCGCGGTGGGGTTGCCGCAACCTAACGACGCGAGGAGCGCCGTCGCGGGAATCCCCTCCACCTCACCTGCCTCGTACAGATCGGTCGTGATCGGGTCCCAGACTTCGCCATCGCCGCCACAGCACGAGGTCCCGCACCCGCAGGAGGGGGCGTTCCCCTCGACCGCACGGCGCGCCGCCTGCGCGTACTTCTCACGCACCGTCGCGCGCAGCGCCTCGCCACCAGCCGGTGCGTGCGGCACGGGAGCGCTGGAGGGCGACAACTCCGCCGCGGCCCCCGACGACACGACCGCTGCGCGTGCGGCGCTCACCGCGCTTCCCTGCACCTGCTTCGCGCGCCCCGCAATTGTCGTCGTTTGCACCTGCTGGTCGCTGCAGCACCCCGGCGCGCAGCATGCCTCGTCATGGTCCGACATATTGCACCTCACGATAGTGGTCGCCGCGTCATGGCGGCGGATGAAGGTCAGTTGGACAAGACCAGGCGCATGGCGACCGCCGATGCACAGCAGGTCTCGGAGAACTCCCGCGATTGCCGCACGAGCGAGGGGGCGGACGCACGATCAGCGGGTTCGAAGCCAAAACGCGGGAAGTAGGCGGCAGCCGTGTTGG
This sequence comes from Gemmatimonadaceae bacterium, assembly GCA_020852815.1. Lineage (NCBI taxonomy): Bacteria > Pseudomonadati > Gemmatimonadota > Gemmatimonadia > Gemmatimonadales > Gemmatimonadaceae > Gemmatimonadaceae bacterium. Next base: position 140,558 of record JADZAN010000046.1, read on the forward strand.
TCAGGAGCCAGACCTCCCGCACGCCGTGTGTTGCCGCCCATTGCAGCCGGTCGCGCGTGAGCGCCTCCCCCACCCCCTTCCCACGCCACGCCGAGTCCACCGCCGCCGATCGGAGGAGCGCAGCGCTCCCGTAGCGCTCGATCCCTTCCACGCCGATCAGCCCCGCCGGGCACTCGGCGATGGCATAGCCGTCGCCGAACTGGTCCTCGACGCCGTCGATGGGGAGCGATGCCTGGGCCACGAGTCGCAGTACGTCGGCGAGATCGTCGGCGCGCGCCGCCCGAACGCGAAAGCCCGAGTGCGTCATGATCCGTCTCCCGAAAGGTGGTGATGAACCAGCCATCCATCGATGTTCATCGATGCATCTCGCGAAAAAAGGGGAGAACCCTCACGCCAGCGCTCCCAACCGGGAGGACAACCGGCTGCGCATCTCGCCAAAGACCTCGCGCCGCACTCGGTAGTACATCCACTGCCCCACCTTCTCCGACTCGACCAGCCCGGCCTCGCGCAGGATGCGCAGGTGATGCGAGACCGTGGGCTGCTTGACGGGGACCGCCGCCTCGAGGTCGCAGACGCAAACGCGTCCTTCGTTGCGCCCCAGGACGTCGAGCAGTTGCAGCCGGATGGGGTGGGCCAGGAGCTGGAGATCCTCTGCAAGGCGCTCGGCCTCACGCACGGCGATGCGCGGACGTACGCCGCTGTCGCAGCACCGTTCCCCCAACTGCCGTTCGACGATTTCCAGCACCTTGGCCATGGTGGACAGTACGGAGTATATCGAAGTTTGTCAATACGTCATTCGCCACCACGACGAAAACCCCCAAACGAAAGAAGACGAGAGCCCAGGCCCTCGTCTTCTCGTCCTCTCGTCCTCTCGTCCTCTCGTCCTCTCGTCCTCCGCCCCTATTCGACGGTCACCGACTTTGCCAGGTTCCTCGGCTGGTCGACGTTCGCGCCGCGCTTGACGGCGACATAGTACGCCAGCAGCTGCAACGGGACCGACGCCAGGATCGGCATCAGGAGGTCGATCGTCTCGGGGATGCGGAACTCGTAGTCGATCTTCCCTTCGAGCGCGTCCTCGTCGCGCGACGTCACGGCGATCACGCGCCCCTTGCGCGCCTTCACCTCGTGCACGTTCGAGGTGATCTTGTCGAACACCGAGTCATGCGGGGCGATGAAGACCACCGGCATCATCTCGTCGATGAGGGCGATGGGACCGTGCTTCATCTCGGCCGCGGGATAGCCCTCGGCGTGGATGTACGAGATCTCCTTGAGCTTGAGCGCCCCCTCGAGGGCGACCGGGAAGTTGTAGCCGCGCCCGAGGTACAGGAAGTTGCTCGCGCGCTTGTACTCCTCGGCGATATCCTCGATTTCCTGCGCGCGGTCGAGCACCTGGCGGATCTGCGCCGGCAGCGCGCGCATCCCGGCAATGATCTCCGCCCCGCGCTCCTGCGACAGCGCGCCGCGCAGCCGCGCCAGCTTGAGCGTGAACAGGAGGAGCGCGATGACCTGCGACGTGAACGCCTTGGTCGATGCCACACCAATCTCGGGGCCGGCGTGGATGTAGATCCCGCCATCCGCCTCGCGGGCAATGGTGGACCCCACGACGTTCACGATGCCTAACGTACGGGCGCCGCGGCGCTTGGCTTCGCGCATGGCGGCCAGCGTGTCGGCCGTCTCGCCCGACTGCGAGATGACGATGCAGAGCGTCTTGTGGTCGACGATCGGGTTGCGGTAGCGGAACTCCGACGCGTACTCGACCTCCACCGGGATGCGGGCCAGTTCCTCCAGCATGTGCTCGCCGATGAGCGCCGAGTGCCACGACGTTCCGCACGCGGTGATGACGATGTTGCTGAAGCCCAGCAGCTCCTCGTCCGTGAGGTTGAGGCCACCCAGCTTCGACGTCCCTTCATCGTCCAGCATGCGCCCGCGCATCGTGTTCTCGATCGTCTGCGGCTGCTCGAAGATCTCCTTGAGCATGAAGTGCGCATAGCCGCCACGCTCGATCTGCGCGAGGTCCCACTCGATGTGCGCGACCTTCTTCGGGATCTCCGTCGCGTTCATGTCGATGACGCGGTACCCCTCGTCGTCGATCACCGCCATCTCCCCGTCCTCGAGATAGACCACCTGGCGCGTGTGCGCGAGGATGGCCGAGACGTCGGAGGCGATGAAGTTCTCCTTGTCGCCAAGACCGAGGAGAAGCGGGCTCCCCTTGCGGGCGGCGACGATCTTGTGCGCGTCGACCGAGGAAATGACGGCAATGCCGTACGTCCCTTCGACCTGCCACAGCGCTTCCAGCACCGCGTCCTCGAGGCTCCCGTCGAAGCACTCCTCGATGAGGTGCGCGAGGACCTCGGTGTCGGTGTCGGACGAGAAGGTGTAACCGCGCCCCTCGAGCATCTGCTTGAGGACCGTGGCGTTCTCGATGATCCCGTTATGCACGACGGCGATGGTGCCGTCCTGGCTCACGTGCGGGTGGGCGTTGACCTGGTTGGGCGGGCCGTGCGTCGCCCAGCGCGTGTGGCCAATCCCCGTCGTCCCCTCCACGGGGGCGAGCGAGAGGAGCGACTCGAGCCGCGCGATCTTCCCCGCCTCCTTCACGGTCTTGACGCCGGCGCCGTTCATGATGGCGACGCCCGCGGAGTCATACCCGCGGTATTCGAGGCGCTTGAGCCCTTCGATCAGCAGGGGCGTGGCGACCTTGGGGCCGACGTACCCGACGATTCCGCACATGTCGATTCGGTGTGATTATGCCGCCAACGCGTCCAACGGCGCGCGGCAACGGCGTACCAATTCCCTCGCCTCCTCCTCCGTCGGTGCCTCGGCGATCACCCGCACGATCGGCTCGGTTCCCGACGGCCTCACGTGAACCCATCGATCGGGCCAGGTGAGCCGCAGTCCATCCTGTGTGTCCACCGACGCATCGGCGAACGCCTCCCGCAACGATCGGTAGACCTGGTCGAGCGGCGCGTTGGGCCGGTCGAGCTTGTCCTTCACGATCCGGTACTGGGGATAGCGGGAGACAACTGCAGACAGCGTGCCGTCGAACTCGTGCAGTAGCTGGAGGATGAGCGCCGCGGCGAGCGGCGCGTCGCGCCCCAGGTGCAGTTCGGGGAGGATGACACCGCCGTTCCCCTCCCCCCCGACGACCGCCCCCACCGCCCGCATCTTGACCGCCACGTTCACCTCCCCGACCGGGGCAAGGACCAGCTCGCACCCCGCCTCCCTGGCGATGTCGGCCACGATCCGCGACGTCGAGAGATTGGTGACCACTGGGCCGCGCCGCTTGGCCAGAATCACCCGCGCCGCCAGCGCCAGCGTGTAGTCCTCCCCGATCGCTCGCCCTTGGTCGGAAACGAGCGCCAGGCGGTCCACGTCCGGGTCGGTCGCGAAGCCAACCACCGCGCCGCTCGACTTCACGAGCGCCTCCAGTTCGCCGAGGTTCTCGGCCACCGGCTCAGGGGGGCGATGGAAGCGACCGTGCGGCTCCAGGTTGATCGCGCTTACCCGGCAACCAAGGCGCTCCAACAGCTTGGGGAAGATCGTGACGCCGGCGCCGTGACAGGCATCGAGCGCCACGTGGAAGCCGCGAGCGCGAATCCCGCGCACGTCCAGAAACGGGAGCGCCAGGATCTGGTCGATGTGCCGGTCGATGGCCGCGTCATCCGCCGAGACCGCGCCGAGCTTGTCCCACGTTGCCCTCGGGATGCGCGACTCGAGGAAGGCGCGCATCGCTGCCCCTTCGGCGGCGTCGAGAAAGAGCCCGGCGGGGCCGATGAACTTGAGGGCGTTCCACTCGACCGGGTTGTGCGACGCGGTGATCGCCAGCCCCCCGGCTGCGTGATGGTGCTCGACCGCCATCTGGACGGTGGGGGTGGGAGCCATCCCGATGTCGAGGACGTCGGCCCCGACCGACTGCAGCGCCGAGACGACGGCGCGGTGGAACATGGGACCGGAAACGCGGGAATCGCGTCCGACCACGATGACCCTGGACGTCGATCGCGCGATGGAGAAGGCGCCGAAGGCGGCGGCAAACTGGCAGGCGATCTCGGGTGTGAGAGCCTCCCCCACACGTCCGCGGACCCCCGATACGCTGACCATCAGCCCTTCAAATCTCATCCAATGCTCCGCACAGAGTGCGAGGAAAGTAGCGGCGAAACTGTTGTAGGCAAGGCACTTACGACGTGATACACATCACAAAACCTAACGAGCGACCGACACGGGGCAGCGTCGCCGCTTAGTTTCCGCGCGTTCGGCTCGGGGCTCACGGCCGACACCGCTACGGCCCCCGAGGTCCGACCTCCCGTATGACGCTCGACCCCCCGGTTCCTTTTCGTCACGCTTCTCCATGAGCAACCCGCTCGCATACCTCCCGCTTGCGCTCGCCGGCGCCAACGGAGCGCTGAATGGCCTTTCCGTACGGCGCCTCGTCTCGGCAGGCGTGGCGCTGTTGCAACGAAGCGCGCCGCTCGTTCGCTCGCTCTCGGGGCACAGGTCGGGGATCCTCCTCCCGCCGTCGCCGGCGCTGCTCGTCGCGCTGGCGGCGAGTGAGGGGCGAGCCGCCGCCCTCCTCGATCCCGACGCTTCGACCGACGAACTGGCGATTGCGCTCCGGCGCGAGGATGCGGCGGCGGTATTCACGACCATCGCGCTTGCCAATCGTCTCCCGTCCGGACTACCGGTCCTGTTGCTGGACGAGGCGCCCGAACGCGCCACCTGGTTGTGCGACGGCGATCGACGAACGATCGACCTCGCCTGGCACGGCGGGCTGCACCTGACGGGCGAGGCGGATGAACCCGGGGCCGACGAGGCGGTGCTGGTGGCGAGCGGCGACGACCGGCAGCGCGACGCCCTCGGCGTCCCCATCACGCATCGGCGCGTGATGGCCAGTGCGGTGGCGACCGGCGTCCGCGAGCGGTTGGGGGAACGCGATCACACGCTGACCATCGCCGCATCGCCCACCCTGTTCGCGGTGGTGGCCGGGGTGGTGGCGCCACTGATGGCCGGCGGTCGCGTGACTACCGCCGAGCGCGTGGAGCTGGACGGTGTGTGGGCGATCGAACAACTGGAGACGGCCGGCGTCTCGGGGATCGTGGCACCGGCCGCGGCGTACGGCGTGCTGCTGGACGCACTACACGCGCGCGGCCGCGCGCTCGACGCGCCGGTACTCCAACGATGCCTTGCCGGCAGTACGGGAGGGGAGCTCGACGACACTCTGGCCAGGCGCTGGTACGATGCGACCGGCGTCCGGCTGCGCGTCGGCGACGTGGTGGGGAGCGACGGCGCCTTCGGCGCCTAACGCACGCCCATGGGGGCGAGCCCCTGTGCGGGCCCCCCCTCGACAATCGCCGCCTTGTCGATGGCGCCGGAGTGCAGCGCATGCAGGAAGGCATCGACCACATCGGGGTCGAACTGCGCCCCCGAGCAGCGGCGCAGCTCGGCGATGGTGGCTTGCAGTGGAACGCCAGGGCGGTACGGGCGCTCGCTCGTCATGGCGTCGAAGGTGTCGGCCACGGCGGCAATGCGCGCCTCGAGCGGGATGTCGAGCCCGGCGAGTCCATCGGGGATCCCGCGTCCGTCGAAGCGCTCGTGGTGCGAGCGCACGATGTTGAGCGCCAGCGGCATTTCCCCGAGGAGCGGCCCCAGGATGCGCCATCCCACCACCGGATGCGTCATGATGTGCTGGTACTCGTCGTCGGTGAGCGGTCCCGCCTTGTTGAGGACGCTCTCGCGCACGCCGATCTTGCCGATGTCGTGCACCTTGCCGCCAAGTTCGATTTGCCGGACGATGTCGGCGTCGAGTCCCAGCGTACGCGCAATGACGGTCGAGTACTTCGAGACGCGAAGCGAGTGTCCGTGCGTGTACGGGTCCTTGACTTCGAGCGCTTCCGCCAGCGACTGGATCGACGCGAGGAAGAGTTCCTCGAGGCGCCGCGCCTGCACCGAGACCTTGATCTCGAGCAGTTCCTGGTAGTCGCGGTTCTCGAGGATGAGGCGGCGCTTTTCCAGCGCCTGCCGCACGCGTGCGCGCACTTCCTCCAGGTGAAATGGCTTGGTGAGGTAGTCCATCGCCCCTTCGGCCAAGCAGTTCACCGCGGTGCTGACATCGGCCACGGCGGTGATGAGCATGACCGCCGTGTCGGGGTAGCGCGAGCGCACCGAGCGCAGGAGCCCCATGCCATCGAGTTCCGGCATGTGGAGGTCGGTGAGGATGAGGTGTGCGGGGCGGCGTTCGAGGGAGATGAGCGCCTCGGCACCGTTGCTCGCCTCCTCGCAGCTGAAGCCGTCGCTCTGCATGAGGCGCACGAGCACGCGGCGAAGGTGCGGCTCGTCGTCGACGACGAGGCAGCGGAGGATCTCGGGAGTGTCGAGCGCCGGCGCCGGCGCCGTGGGGGTCTGCGTCATGGGTACTTCCTGTTCTCGCCCTGAATGGACCGGGACATCACGCGCGGCACGCCCGTCAGCGTTCCGCGCGCGGGCCCACGATGTATCTTCTCGCCGACTACATCCAAACACAAATCCATGTCGCGCATCTTCGACGATGACTTGAGGTTCGGCACGGGCACGCGCGCCGTACACGCCGGGCAGCGCCCCGACCCCACCTCGGGGGCGATCATGACCCCGATCTTCCAGACGTCGACCTACGCCCAGGAGGCGTTGGGACGCAACAAGGGGTACGAGTACGCCCGCGGGAAGAACCCCACGCGCGAGGCGCTGGAGCGCAACATCGCCTCCCTTGAGGGGGGCACGCACGGCTTCGCCTTCGCCAGCGGAATGGGGACGGTGGACTCGATCATGAAGCTGTTCAAATCCGGCGACCGCATCCTGTGCGCGGACAACATGTACGGCGGGACGCCGCGCCTGTTCGACCGGATCCTGGTCAACATGGGGCTGCAGTTCACGTACGTCGACACGCGCGATGCGCAGCGCGTGGAGGACGCGATGACGCCGGACGTCAAGGCGATCATCGTCGAGACGCCCACCAACCCGCTGATGTGGGTGACCGACCTCTCGGCCGTGGGCGGGATTGCGCGGCGGCACGGGGCGCTGTTCATCGTCGACAACACCTTTGCCACGCCGGTCTTCCAGCGCCCGCTGGAGCACGGGGCGCACATCGTCTTCCACTCGACCACCAAGTACCTAAACGGTCACAGCGACATGGTGGGCGGCTGCGCGGTGGTGAACGACGACGAGCTGGCGACGCGGCTGCAATTCATCCTCAACGCCGCCGGCGCGGTGCCTGGCCCGTTCGACGCCTGGCTGGTGCTGCGCGGGACCAAGACGTTGCACCTGCGGATGGCGGCGCACGACGCCAACGGGCGGCGCATCGCCGACTGGCTGGCCGCACGCCTGGGGGACGAGCGCGTCTACTACCCGGGGCTCGCCTCGCATCCGCACCATGCCCTGGCCGCGCGACAGATGTCGGGCTTTGGCGGGATGATCTCTATCGAGTTGGGGTCGCGCGAGAAGGCCGAGCGAGTGGTGAACGCGTTGCACCTGTTCACGCTCGCCGAGTCGCTGGGGGGGGTGGAGAGCCTGGTCTGTCACCCGGCCACCATGACGCACGCCTCGGTCCCCCCGGAGCGCCGTGCCCGGCTGGGGATTACCGACGGACTGGTGCGCTTCTCGGTGGGTGTGGAAGACGTGAACGACCTCCTGGCCGACATCGACCACGCGTTCCAGGGCGTCGCGTAGCCGCGGCGGGACGGGGCGCGACACTTTCCCCCCCGCCCCGACGTAGAACAAGCACACAGCGGCCCGGAGTGTCGCCCCCGAACTCCCGTCCCCCGTCTCCCGTCTCCCGTCCCGACCTTGCCATGGCCGAGCGCATCGTACTGACCGACATCTCGTCCGCCGCCTGGGAGCACCCAGCCGACCGCGCGGCGCTCAACGCGCTGCGCGCCATTCCCGGCTTCGATCAGGTGGTACGCAAGGTCGCCTCGTTTTTCGGGGAGCGCGGGGTGCGCCAGATCTTCCTGGCCAATGCGGTGAAGGTTGGCCCCACCCAGCGCCCCAGGTTGTGGGCCCAGTACCAGGAGGTGCTGGCAACGCTCGACTGGAAAGAAGTCCCGGAGCTGTACGTCACGCAGACCCCGCTGGTAAACGCGGCCGCCGTCGGCTTCGACAAGCCGTTCATCGTTCTCAACTCGGGGCTGATGGAGCTGCTCGACGAAGAGGAGCGCCGCGACATCGTGGGGCACGAGCTCGGGCACATCATGTCGGGGCACACCACCTACACGACGATTGCGATCATCATCCTCACGGTGGGGATCCAGAACCTCCCCTTCCTGGCCGGGATCGCGCTCCTCCCCTTCCAGCTGGCGCTGATGGAGTGGTACCGCAAGGCCGAGTTCTCGGCGGACCGCGCCGGGCTCCTCGTGACGCAGGACATTCGCGTCACCGCCAGCACCTTCATGAAGATGGCGGGAGGGAAGGAACTCGACGACACGCTTTCGGTCGACGCCTTCCTCGAGCAGGCGTCGCACTACGAGGGGCAGAGCGAGTTTGCCGACAAGGTCTGGCAGGTGATCAACACCGCGTTCCGCACGCACCCCTTTGGCACGGTGCGCGCCGCCGAGCTTCAACGCTGGGTGAGCGCCGGGGAGTACGAGAAGATCCTTCGCGGTGACTACCGCAGGCGCAGCGACGCGACCACCCCACCGCTCTCGTCGGACATCGAGGACGCGGTCGGTTATTATGGGGAGCAGGCGCGCGGGGCGGTCGACTCGTTGAGCGGGGTGCTCGACCGGGCGCGCGATGCCTTCAACAGCGCCTTCAAGGGATCGTCCGGGACGTGAAGATTCTGCTCCTCGGCAGTGGCGGCCGCGAACACGCCATCGCATGGAAGCTCGCACAGGATGACTCGTCGCTCGAACTGGTAGCCGCTCCCGGCAACCCAGGCATTGCCACCATCGGCCGCTGCGTCCCGGTCTCGCCGACCGACGCGGCGGCCGTTGTCGCATTGGCGGAGGCAGAGCGCCCGGAGCTGGTGGTCATTGGCCCCGAGGCGCCGCTGGCGGCGGGGGTCAGCGACGCGCTGCGCGCGGCGGGGTTCAGGGTGTTCGGCCCGTCGAAGGCGGCGGCCGCGCTCGAGGCGTCGAAGCGTTTCGCGAAAGAGGTGATGTTCGCCGCCGGGGTCCCGACGGCGCGCGCCTCGTGGCACTCGGACGCAGCCTCGGCCAGGCTGGCGGCGCGGATGTCGGGTGCTCCCGTGGTGATCAAGGCGAGCGGGCTGGCTGCGGGGAAAGGGGTCGTCGTGGCGCAGACGCTCGACGAGGCGGAGTTGGCGATCGACCGGATGTTCCAGGGGGCATTCGGTTCGGCCGGCGCGGAGGTCCTGGTCGAGGAGTTCATGGCGGGGGAGGAGCTGTCGGTCTTCGCGGTGACGGATGGTGAGCACTTCGTGCTCCTGCCAGCCGCGCAGGATCACAAGCGGCTGCTCGACGGCGACGAGGGGCCCAACACCGGGGGGATGGGGGCGTACGCCCCGGTCTCGATCGCGACTGACGCCGTGCTCCGGTTCACCGCGGAGCATATCGTATTGCCCACGCTGGCCGAGATGCGCCGTCGCGGGACGCCGTTCAGCGGGCTGCTCTATGTGGGGCTGATGCTCACCGAGGCCGGGCCCAAAGTGGTGGAGTTCAACTGTCGCTTCGGGGATCCAGAAACGCAGGTGGTGCTCCCGATCATGGCCAGTAGCATCTTGACGCTAATGCTCGGTGCCGCCGAGCCTGACGGGTTGGCGCAGGCGAGCGCGCCGGTATGTGTCGCGGGGGCCGCGGTCACGACGGTGGTCGCCTCGCCAGGGTATCCTGACACGCCCATCACGGGAGCACCGATCGTGCTCCCAGAGCATCCTGCCAGCATCTCCATCTTTCACGCCGGGACGAAACAGCGTGGCGACGGGGCGTTGGTAACGGCTGGGGGGCGCGTATTTTCGGTTACGGCGGTCGCTCCGACCTTCGAGGCAGCACAGAGACTGAGCTTGGCAACCGCCGAATCGATCGACTTCCCCGACAAGGTGCTCCGCCGAGATATCGGGTGGCGCGAGCAGGCGCGCCGTGCCGGAGCTTCCTGAAGTCGAGACGATAGCGCGGGAGTTGGACGCGCGCCTGGCGGGGCGAATCGTCGTCGAGGTCGCCGTCCGGCGAGCCGACGTGCTCCGTGGGGAGCATCGGGAGCGAATGGGAGAGATCCTGCGGGGCGACCGCCTGCGGCGCGCGTGGCGGCGCGCCAAGACCGCCGTGCTTTCCTTCGACCGCGGCTGGCACCTCCTGGTGACGCCGCGCTTCACCGGCGCGGTGCTCGTATTCGAAGGTGGCCGTGCTGCCGCACCCCCTGGTGAGACGGCCGGCCCCCCCGAGGACGATCCGTATGCGGCGCTGGTCTGGCGCCTCGCCGACGGCGGCGCCTTCTGGTATCGCGACGTGCGACGACTGGGGACGGTGACGCTGGTCGACGACGAGGCGTTGGACGAGTTCGACCGATCGCTGGGACCAGAGCCACTTGACCCGAGCTTCGATGCCGACCGATTATCGGTACTTCTTCGGGGCTCCCGCTCGGCGATCAAGAAGGTGCTGATGGACCAGCGCGTGTTGGCTGGGGTGGGGAACATCTACGCGAACGAGGCGCTGTGGCGCGCGCGGATCGATCCGTCGCGCGAGGCGCGCTCGCTTGTCGCCGTGGAGGTGGAGCGCCTGCACGCCGAGCTGCGGTCGATCCTGACGGCGTCGATCGCGGTGCGCGGAACGACCTTCCGGGACTATCGCGATCCGTCGAACAGGGCTGGCGGGTTCGCGGCGCAGCTCCAGGCATATGGCCGCGGGGGCGAGCGCTGCAAGTGCTGCGGCGCCACCCTCACCGAGACACACGCCATCGACGGGCGATCGACCGTCTTCTGTCACCGATGCCAGCACTGACCCTTTCGCAGCGCCAGTCGGAGGCGAGGCGCCTAGCGGAGCTGCGCGATCACGTGCGCGGTTCGGCGAGCGACCGCCCGGGGGTGTACCGGATGCTGGGCGAGGGGGGCGAGGTGGTGTACGTGGGGAAGAGCAAGAAGATCCGCACGCGCCTGATGTCGTACTTCCGCGCCGAGTACCCCAAGGACAAGGGGGCGCGCATCGTGCGCGAGGCGGCGACGATCGAGTGGAGCTACGTGCCGAGCGAGTTCGCGGCGCTGCTCGAGGAGCTGCGGCTCATCAAGCGCTATCGCCCGCGGTTCAACGTGGCGATGAAGCGCGACGACCGGCACTACGCGTTCGTGCGCGTCTCCGGCGGCGTTGCGCCGCGGCTCACCGTGGTGCGCGGCACCAGCGCGGGCGAGCGTGGCGGCGTCTACTACGGCCCGTTTGTCGGTGCCGAGCGGTTGCGCGACGCGCTGCGCGAGCTGGGAGACACGCTGGGGCTGCGCGACTGCACGCACGACGGGCGCATGCAGTTTGCCGACCAGCGCGAGCTGCTGCCGTTGCCGGCGCGAACGCCGGGGTGCATCCGGCACGAGATCGGGACGTGCCTGGGGCCGTGCGTGGCGGCGGTGCATGCGCATGTGTACGGCGATCGCGTACGCCAGGCGCGGGCCTTCCTCGAGGGGACGCACGACGAGCCGCTGGAGCGCCTGCGGGTGGCGATGCAGGAAGCCAGCGACGACCTGGCGTTCGAGCGTGCGGCGGTGTTGCGCGACAAGCTGCACCGGCTGGAGTCGCTGCGTGAGTCGTTCTCGCGCCTGCGCTTTGCCGTCGAGTCGCTCACCTTTGCCTACATCGTCCCCGGACATGAGGGCGCCGACCGCTTCTACCTGATCCGGCACGGGGTGATCAGGGGCGAGCACGCGGCGCCGCAAACGCCTGACGAGTGGGAGGCGCTGCGCGAGGGGTGCCGCCGCGTCTTTGGCGAGGGGGCGACGAGCACACTCTCGACGGTGCCCGCGCACGAGGTGGACGAGTTGCTGCTGGTGACGTCGTGGTTCAGCGTGCGGCCAACGGAGCTGCAATCGACGGTGCCGGCCGACGCGGTGCGGACGCTCTGGGGCGCCTGACGAGCGCACGGCGTTCGCGCGCTTGGGCGGCGTCAGCGAGTGGCCGGGTCGAAAGCCGAGTCGATTGCCCGCTTGAGCTCGGCCATGGCGTACGGCTTGGAGAGGAGCATTGTCGCGCGGCCGAGTGCTCGCACCTCGCGCGTGGCCTCGCCGGCGAAGCCGCTTACCACCAGCGCGGGGAGGTTGGCGCGGTGCCGGCGAAGCGCGGCGATCATCTGCGTCCCGGTGCGCCCCGGCATCCGATAGTCGGTGATCACCAGCGCGCAGCTCTCGGCGTTTTGGGAGAACCACTGCTCCGCGGCGTCGGGTGTGGCGTGCGCGACGGCGTGGTGGCCCAGTGCGGCGACCACACGGCGCACCGTCTCCAGCACCACGGGTTCGTCGTCGACGAGCAGGATGGTGCGCGGACGCGTGGCCAATGCGCCGTGCGGTGCCCCCGGTGTGCCTGGCGCGCGGACGAGGTCATCCACCGCGAGCGCCGAGTGGTGACCCACATCGTCTGGTGGCTCGTCGTGGTCCTCGCCCGCCGACGGGAAGGTCACCGTCACGATGGTTCCAACGCTCACCGCGCTCTCGATCTCAATCGTGCCGCCTAACGCATGCACCAGGGCGCGCACGGTGGCGAGCCCCAGCCCGTTCCCGTCGCGCGCCTTGGTGGTGAAGAACGGCTCGTAGACGCGAGCAAGCGTCTGCTCGCACATGCCGTTCCCGTTGTCGCGCACGCGCAGGCAGGTCACGCCGCGACGCTGCTCGCACGCCGGGTCGATCTCCAGCACCACCACGCCGCCGTTCGGCATGGCCTGCGCGCTGTTGGTGGCGAGGTTCATCACGACCTGGTGCAGTTCGGCGCTCGACGCATGGACCATGACCGGGCCCGGCACCCGGACGTCGATCCGGACGCCGGCCGAGGCGTACGAACGGACCAGACGCGCCACTTCGCGCACCACCTCGGAAAGGTCGCTCGTCGCCGACGAGTCCACCTCGCCCTTGCGCAGCTGCAAGATGCGCTTGACCAGATCGCGCCCGCGCTCAGCCGACGCGCGAATGTCATCCAGCAGCTCGAGCGACTCCGCGTTTGCCGTTGCCGAGAGCAGCTCGACGTTGGCGAGGATTGGCGCCAGCAGGTTGTTGAAGTCGTGGGCCACCCCTCCCGCGAGCGTTCCCAGCGCCTCGAGCTGCGCCCCGCGCCTGCGCTCTGCCTCGGCGCGCAGCCGAGCCTCGGCTTCGCGTTCGAGCCCGGCGACGAGCAGCCCCACCGACACCGTCGCCGTGAGGCCGAGCATCGCCGTCGTGAGCCCGGCCAGCGACCAGGCCGAGAGCATGAAGTCGCGGCCCGCCGCCCAGGGCATCGTCCCCATGGACACGCCGACGCCGAGGACGACGAAGACCGCGACGTTCATCATGACGACCGCAACACCGGCCCGCACGCCCAGCAGGAGCCCGGCGGCCAGCGCCGACATCGACAGCCAGACGGGCCCCGCCGCCACCAGCCCCGCCTTGGTCAGCGTGAGCGTACCGACCGCGAAGAGCGAGGCGACGAGGGCCCAGGCGCGCGTGCGGAAGGTGGGACGCTGACTGTACAGCATGAAGCAGGTGGCCACGTAGCAGGAGACATCGAGCGCGGCAATCGCGTACAGCCCGCGCGAGGCGAGGACATGGATCGCGAAGGTGAGCGTGGGGAGCCCGAACACCACGACCGCGCCGAGGAGGGCGGCGAGAATGCGGCCGCGCCACTGGTCGAGCGCCGACGCCTCGTCGAGCCCGAAACGCGCCGCCGTCTGGCGCGTCCACGCGCTGGTCCAGTTGCGCAGTCGATCGAAGGGGGGAACGGGAGTGGTGGGCACGACAAGAGTATCGGCCGTCACATTCCTCGGTTGAAGCGACTGGCACGGCGGTGCGAGTTCGGCGAGCCATCACGCACCGCTATCTTGGGTGCGCTCGCACGCATTCGTTCCCGAACCCGCCCCTCATGTCACGGTCGCATCTGTCCTGCCGCCACGGCGCCGTCCTGGCCGCGGGGGTAGCCTCGCTCCTCGTCCTCACGCCCAGCCGCGGCGCGGCCCAGGGGTCGCGCCAGACCCGCGAGAACTTCAACGCCTGGTTCAACGTGGTGGGGGAGAACCGGCTGAGCCGCCAGTGGTACCTCGACTACGACGTGAGCCTGCGGCGCAGCGGACCGTTGGAGGAGATGCAGCAGCTCCTTCCGCGCCTGGGGGTGCGATACCAGGTGAACCCCGCGGTGCGCGTGACGTGGGGGTATGCCTTTGCGGAGACGTGGCCGTACGGCAAGCTCCCGAACACGTTCCGTTTCCCCGAGCACCGAATGTGGGAGCAGCTGCAACTCAACCACGCCGTCGGTCGCGTGGCGCTCAACCATCGCTACCGCCTGGAACAGCGGTGGCTGGGGCGCGTGGCGTTGGAGGATGGCGATGAGGCGGTGCAGAACTGGGTGCGCACCAACCGCATGCGCTACCGCCTCCAGGCTACACTCCCGCTGCAGGGGAAGACGCTGGACGACGGCGAGTTCTACCTGCAGGGGAACAACGAGCTGTTCATCAACTGGGGGGCCAACGTGCAGTTCAACGTCTTCGACCAGAACCGGACCATCCTCGCGGTGGGGCGGCGCTTCTCGGAGAAGCTGCGCGCGGAGGTGGGGTACATGGAGCAGGTGGTGGAGAAGTCGAGCGGCCGCCAGCTGGAACGGAACCACACACTCATCTTCGCGCTGTACCCGAACCTCTCGTTCTGGCACGACGCCAGGGAGGGGGGCAAGTAGCCGGCACCGTTCGAGATCGCCCCGCCTAACGTTGCGTCAGTACGCCAGGTCGACCAGTTCGACGTCGAACGCCCCGTCGGGGGCAATGGTCAGGCGCGCGACGCTGGGGGTGAGGTCGAAGCGGCGTGGCCCCGCGGCGCCGGGATTGATCACCAACCGCCCGCCGGCCCTGGCGATGAGCTGCCGGTGTGTGTGCCCGTAGACGATCACGTCGGCGTCGTAGGCGGCGAGCAGGCGTTGGACCGTGGGGACGCCGAGTTCGTGGCCGTGGCTCACGTGGATGCGGACACCGCGTTCCGACCGCTCGATTTCGCGCACCAGCTGCGGGTCGTCGTACGCGTCGCAGTTGCCGTAGACCGCGCGCACCGGGGCAATGAGTGCGAGCTCCATCAGCACGTCGTCGCCGCAGACGTCGCCCGCGTGCAGGATGCAGTCGACGCCAGCCAGGGCGCGATGCACGTCGGCGCGCACCTGCCCGTGCGTGTCGGAGATGAGGCCGATGACCAGCGGCTGGTCGGCGGCGGGAGGCATCGTCAGGCGTTGAGCGCGTCCGGTTCCCCGCCCCACCGCCTGACGAGTGCGTGTTCCACGTCGAGGTGGTCGAGGATGCGCGCCACGACGAAGTTGACGAGGTCGTCGATCGCGCGCGGCTGGTGGTAGAAGCCGGGCGAGGCCGGCATGACCACGGCGCCGGCCTGCGTGAGGCGGAGCATGTTCTCGAGGTGGAGCTGCGAGTACGGCGTCTCGCGCGGGACGAGGATGAGGCGGCGGCGTTCCTTGAGCATGACGTCGGCGGCACGTTCCACGAGCGAGCGCGAGCTCCCCTGTGCAATGGCCGACAGCGTCCCCATCGAGCAGGGGCAGACCACCATGCCGTGCATGCGCGTCGAGCCCGACGCCGGCGACGCGCCGCGATCGCCATCGTTGAACGCCGTCACGCAACGGTCCCACCCGTCGGCCCCAACGTGTGCGCGCAGCGCCATCTCGTCGGCGATTCCCATCTCGGTGGCGAGGAGTCGGTAGCCATGCGACGAGACGACCAGCCAGACCGTGCGCTGCGCGGCGACCAGCGCCTCGAGCAGGCGAACGGCGTACGGCGCACCGGAGGCGCCGGTGATGGCGACCACGATCGGGAGGTGCCCGTGCCCGGCGCTCATCCGGCGAGCGGGAAGGTGGTCACCCATCCGTTGGCCGCCAGCAACCGCTCGGCGAGGACGAAGAGGAAGAAGGCGATGGAGATGACGCCGTTCATGGTGAAGAAGGCTGCGTCGAGCCGGGACAGGTCATCGGCCTTCACCAGGGAGTGCTCGTAGAGGAGGAGGGCGGCGACGACGAGGACCCCCGCCAGGTACAACGCCCCGCCCCCCGCCACGGCGCCGACGACGGTGAGCGAGGCCAGCGTCGTCAGGTGCAACACGCGCGACAGGGCAATCGCCCGCACGCGCCCCAGCGCCACGGGGATGGAGTGCAGCCCGTGCGCCTTGTCGAACGCCTCGTCCTGCAGCGCGTACAGGATGTCGAAGCCGCCCCCCCACGTGGTGACGGCGAGCGACAGCACGAGCGGCATCCACCACGGCTCGGGCCACCGCCCGGTGACCGCGAGGTACCCGCCGACAGGTGCAATCGACATCCCGAGGCCCAGCACCAGGTGCGACCAGCGCGTGAAACGCTTGGTGTACGAGTAGAAGCAGACCCACGCCAGCGCCAGCGGCGAGAGCAGCGCGCACAGCCGGTTGAGCGACCAGGCGCTGTACACGAACAGGACCGACGCCACTGCCACCGAGACCGCCGCCTCGCGAACCGTCATCGCCCCGCTCGGGATCTCGCGCATCGACGTCCGCGGGTTGTCCGCATCGATGTCGCGATCGACGATGCGGTTGAAGCCCATCCCGGTAAAGCGGGCGCAGGTGAAGGCCACGATGACCCAGCCGACCATCGCCACCGTCACCGGCGATCGGTACGACGCCAGCGTGACCCCAACGAGCGTGAACGGGAGCGTGAAGATGGTGTGCGGGAGCTTCACGAAGTTGGCGTACTTGATGAAGCGCGTAGAGCCATCGAAGGTCTGCCCTTCGCGCACCGGCACTCCCCCGGGCGTGCGGCTCATCTCCCGTCTCCCCCCAGCGTTCGCTGGGGCAAGCGTTCCCGTGTCCCGTCCAGCCCCAACTTCGGCCACATTGCATCCACGCGCTGCCGTGTCGCCTGGTCCATCTCGATCACCTTGGGCCACTGGCGAGTGAACCCCTCTTCGGGCCACTTGCGCGTGGCATCGATCCCCATCTTGCTCCCGTAGGTGAAGGCGCGCGAGGCGTGGTCAAGGACATCCACCGGCCCCATGGTGAAGCGCGTGTCGCGCTCGGGGTCGATGTTGTTGAGCGCCACCCACCACGCCTCCTGCGGGTCGCGCACGTTCACCTCCTTGTCGACCACGACCAGCACCTTCGCCAGCGACATGAGCCCCTGTCCCCACATGGCGTTCATCACCTTGTACGCCTGCCCGGGATACTGCTTGTCGATCGAGACAAACACGAGATTGTGGAAGATTCCTTCCGCCGGCATGTGATAGTCGACGACCTCGGGGATCGTCAGCTTCAACAGCGGGAGGAAGATGCGTTCGGTGGCATGGCCGAGGTAGAAGTCCTCCATGGGCGGCTTGCCGACGATCGTCGTGCCGTACACGGCGTCCTTCCGCATCGTGACGGCCTTCACCTGCACGCGCGGATAGAGATCGGCCTCGGAGTAGAAGCCGGTGTGGTCGCCAAACGGCCCCTCCACCACCAGCGCCTCCGCCGGATCGATCTCCCCCTCGATCACGATCTCCGCATCCCACGGCACGTCGAGGTCGCAGGTGAGCGCCTTCACGAGCTTGACCGGCTCCTTGCGCAGGAAGCCGGCGAAGAGATACTCGTCGATGTTAGGCGGAAGCGGCGCCGAGGCGGAGAAGACGGTGGCGGGGTCGGCACCGACGACGATGCAGACCGGCATCTTCTCGCCCCGCTCGGCCATCTCGCGCCAGTGGGCGGCCCCGACCTTGTGGCGCTGCCAGTGCATCGCCACCGAGTCCTTGCCCAGCTGCTGCACCCGGTACATCCCCACGTTGCGGATGCCCCGCTTCGGATCCTTGGAGACGACCGCGGTGAGCGTGATGAACGGACCGCCATCCTCGGGCCAGCAGGTGAGGACGGGGAGCCTGTCGAGATCGATGTCCGCGCCACGCCAGACGACTTCCTGGCACGGGGCGCTCCCGCTCTTCACTCTCGGAGGGAACTTGCCGATCTCGAGGAGCCGCGGGAGGAGCGACAGCTTGGAGAGGAAACCGTCGGGGACCTTGAGGTCCATCATCTGCGTGATGCGAGTGCCGATCTCGTCGAGGCGCTCCACACCTAACGAGATCGCCATGCGGCGAAACGAGCCGTAGGTGTTGATCGCCACCGGGAAGCGCGAGCGCGTCCCGTCACGCAGCACCGGGTGCTCGAAGAGGAGCGCCTTCCCGCCCCCCGGCATCTTGGAGACGCGGTCGGCAATCTCGCACAGCTCGAGGTGAACCGACACGGGATGGGAGATGCGAACCAGTTCGCCTGCCCGCTCGATCTCGGCGAGGAACTGCTGGAAGTCGTTGAGGGGCATCGTTAGGGGCGGACGGGGGACGGGGGACGGGGGACGGGAGTGCGCGCGGCTGCGCCGCGCGCGGGGCCTCCGCCAGGGAGGCGCGTCTCCTTTCTCGCTGTCGTCACTTCACACCCACGTGAATCGCGGCCACCCCGAGGGTCAGGTCGAGATAGCGAACGTCGGCGTAGCCCGCCTCGCGCATGGCCTGCGCCAGCGCTTCCTGCACCGGAAAGTTTGCCACCGACTGCGGAAGGTAGTTGTAAGCGGTCTTGTGGCCGCTGATCGCGCCGCCAATCCTCGGAAGGATGTTGTGGAAGTAGGCGTGATAGCCGGCGCGCACCACGGCGCTCCTCGGCGTCGAGAACTCGAGGATGACGAAGCGCGCGCCGGGCTTGAGCACGCGGCGCACCTCCCGCAACCCGGCACCAAGGTCGGCAAGGTTGCGGATCCCGAAGGCGACAATGGCGCCATCGAGGGCGTTGTCGCGGTACGGGAGTTCGAGTGCATCGCCATTGACCGGCGCGAGGATCTCCCGCGAGACCTTCCCATCCCCGGCCAGCAGCATGGGGAGCGCGAAGTCGGTGCCGAGGACGTAGCCGCGGAACCCTGCCTCCCTGGCGAGCTGAGTCCCGACGTCGAGCGTCCCGGCGCACAGGTCGAGATACGTCCCCGACGGCGCACGATCCCACGCCAACTCGCGAATGGCCCGGGCGCGCCACCGCTTGTCGATGTTGAAGCTCAGCAGGTGATTGAGGAGATCGTAGCGCGGGGCGATCTCCGAGAAGATGCGGCGGACATAGGCCCGCTTGACGGCGCCCCCTTCGGCGGCGGCGCGCGCCTCTACCGCATCGAGATCGGTCGAGGTCATGAGGCTGCGAAAGTTGGGCGGGAGCCGGGTGGCGGGCAAGCACGGCGTGCCGAGTCACGGTGACAACATCGGACGCGACAAGCGCTTGTCCTAGACCGTCTTGGGCGCACTCCTTAGCTTGCCAACTTCGCGAACCCGGGGCGCGTTCCCACGGGGTTCCGCCACCGACGGCATGGCCCCTCTTCTCGATCTACGCAACCTCCCCGACGCCGACCTCGTCGCGCTGGCCCAGGAAGGGCGCGAGGCGGCCTACCGGGAATTGGTGCGACGATACGAGCGCCCCGTCTTCTCCCTGATCTTTCGCATGGTGCGGGATCGGGAGGTCTCCGAGGACCTCGCCCAGGACACCTTCATCAAGGTCCTGAACCACATCGACAAGTACCGGCCGGAGTTCAAGCTCTCCAGCTGGCTGTTCAAGATCGCCAACAACGTCGCGATCGATCACCTGCGTAAACGACAGCTGGAGACGATCTCTATCGACGGCTCGCCGAACGCACTCTCGGCGGCCGAGCGGGAGGCCACGTCGTTCGACGTCGTCGCGCGGCAGGAAACGGCGCTCGAGGAGATGGAGGCGCGCGAGCTGGGATCGGCCATCGAACGGGCGATCCAGAAGCTCCGCCCCGAGTACCGCGCCTGCATCATGCTGCGTCATGTCGAAGGACGCTCGTACGAGGAGATCGCGGCCACGCTGGACCTGCCATTGGGAACCGTCAAGACATACATCCACCGCGCCCGGCACCAGCTGCGGGACGCACTCGATGGGCTGCGGGATTGACCCGCGGGCTCACCCGCGTGTCGGCTGAAACCGGCGCCAGAGGGGCGGCGTAGGAACCACCGGAGGCATTCACTTGGACCATCGGCATCTACTCCCCGAAGAGATCGATCTCCTCCTCGATGGCGAGGAGGGGTTCGGCGTGAACCCGCTCAAGGCGCACCTGGCGCAGTGTGCGGGGTGTCGTGCCGAGTTCGAGGCGCAACGCAAAGTGACCCTCGCGCTGGAGGTGCTGCCCCACATCGCCCCCACGGCTCGCTTCGCCGAGAAGGTCATGGCCAACGTGCAGGTCTTCGAGCCATGGCACGTGTCGTTGCGTGACTCGATCCGGCGCGCCCTCCCGCAAACGCAGGTGGGGCGCACGCTCGTGTTCGGGACCGGCGGGGTGATGGCGGTCACGGTCACGATGCTCACGGTCTGGCTCGCCCATCGGGCCGACGCCGTTCTCTTCCTCTTCGCGCTCGTGGGTGAGCGTGCGCGCGAGGCGGTGTCGCTCGGCGTGCACGACGCCGTGGTCGCAACCGTCGGTCAGGGGGCGGCCTCCACCGTTTCGGCCAACGGACTGGCCGGGATCGCCGTGGCGCTCACGGCACTCGCGATCGCCGTGCTCGGAACCGCCTACGGACTCAAGACGCTGGCGACGGCTGCGCGCCGGAGAGGGTAGCGTGCGCCTCCGGACCTGGTCACCCGCCGCGATCCTGCACCTCGCGCTCGCGGCACTCTCTCCCATCGTTCTCCTGGCCCAGCAGGCGGGGCGCGCCACCGCTGCCGACAGCTCCACGACCGGCGGCATCGCTGGCACCACGGCAGCGCGCCCATCCGCCGATTCGCTCGTGCTCGGCGGGCGCGTCATTGCCGCCGGCACCACGGTTCGCGGCCCGGTGGTGGTGGCAGGCGGCGATCTCGTCGTTCGCGGCACCGTCGACGGGACGGCGGTGGCCATTGCCGGCGACGTCGAGGTCACGACTGGCGGCAAGGTCACGGGCGATGCGATCGCTGCTTTCGGCGAGGTGCACGCGCCAACAGGCACCGTGGGCGGCGAGGTGCGCTCGCTCACCGGGCGCTGGGGAGAGAGCCTGCGCTCCACCATGCGCGGCGATGGGCTCGAACCCACCAAGCGGTCGCCACTGCAATTCGCCCTTGGCTGGTATGTCGTGATGCTCCTCATCGGGCTCGGCGTGCTGGTCTTTGCCAGCAGCTACCTGGACGGCGTGGTCGACGTCCTGCAGGAGTCTTTTTGGCGGTCGTTCTTCGTGGGGATCGCGGGCGAGCTGGGGATCTTCCCGGTGATGTTTCTCCTGGTGGTGGCGCTTGCGGTGACGGTGATCGGCGCCCTGCTGATTCCCTTTGCCGTGGTGGCCTTCGTCTTCGCCGTTGCGGGGTTGGCGACGCTGGGCTTCATCGCCGTCGCGCAGCTGACGGGGGGGAGCATCGGGGGGCGCGCCGCGGCGCGGCTGAGCGCGCGCGGGAGTGCGTTGCGCGCCGTGACCGTCGGCGTGTCGATCTACATGGGGTTGTGGCTGGTGGCTACCGCGCTGGGCGCCGTTCCGGCGGCGGGGATCTCGAGCCGCATCATCGCGCTCCTCGTGACGTACGTGGCGATCACGGCCGGTTTTGGTGCGGCGCTCCTGTCGCGCGGCGGGACGCGGCGCGACGCGGCGGTGGTGCAGGCCGCGGCGCCGGCCCAGGACGCCGCAAGCTGGCAGACGCCCACCCCGGTCACCGGGGTCGTCGCCGCGCGGCGCCCGGTGGTGGCGGGCAAGGGAGAGGCGGGGGGACGTTCTCGTTAGGTGCGCGCGCGGCATGCACGCCGCGCGCTACAGCACCACCATCGTCACGGCCGCCGCAAACATCAGCGCCACCGCCACCGTTACCACGGCGCGCGCCGGCCAGCGGGATTCCTGCCCGCGCATGATGCGCGCGTCAGAAGCCACGAGGAGAATGCCGAGGAGGAGGAACGGCGCCAGCACGCCGTTGATGACCGCGCTCCAGAACAGCGCCCGTATCGGGTTCACGTTCGCGAAGTCGAGCGCCACGCCAGCCACGAGTGCGAGGACGAAGACGGCGTAGAATCGCGGGGCACCCTGCAGGCGCTCGTCGATCCCGGAGGCCCACCCGTACAGTTCGGCGAGCGCGTACGCCGACGATCCGGCGAGCGTGGGAATGGCGAGGAGCCCGGTGCCGATGAGCCCAACTGTGTACAGCAGGGCGGAGAGTCGCCCGGCCAGCGGCTCCAGCGCCTGCGCCACCTCGCGGCTGGATTGCGGCGCGGTGAGGCCGTGCCGGTTGAGCGTGAGTGCGGTGGTGAGGATGATGAAGTACATCGCCACGTTCGAGAAGAGCGACCCGAGGGCGACGTCGACGCGACGGTGCGAGAGTTCGGCGGGCGTTGCACCCTGACGTTCCTCGGTCGAGAATCGCCCGCCGAGCTTCTCCTCCTCCACCTCCTGCGACGCCTGCCAGAAAAAGAGGTACGGGCTGATGGTGGTGCCGAGGATGGCCACGAGCGTCGCCCACCCCTCTCGACCCTGCGGAGGACGCGGCATGAACGTGTCGCGCAGGACCGACGACCAGTCCGGCCCCACCTTGAGCGCGGTGATCACATAGGCGAAGAGGACGATGGCGAGCCACTTGAGGACGCGCGCAATGTCGGCGTATCGCCAGGCAATGGTGGCCCACCCGATCGCGATCGCAAAGACCACGACCCACGCGTGCGATCCAACTCCGGTAAGCAGCTCGGCGGCATCGGCCATTCCCGCGAGGTCGGCACCGATATTGATCGAGTTCGCGCCAAGGAGCGCCACGCTCGCCACGACGAGGACGGGGCGCGGGAGGCGGTGCCGCAGCGCGGTGGTGAGCCCCTGCCCCGTGACCATCCCGATGCGGGCGCACATCACCTGCACCGCGGTCATCAGGGGCCAGGTGAGGAGTGCGGTCCACAGCATCGACGTCCCGAACTGGGCGCCGGCAATGGAGTAGGTGGCGATGCCCGACGGATCGTCGTCGGCGGCGCCGGTGATGACGCCCGGGCCGAGCGAGTGCCAGATGCGACTCAGCCGTGCGAAGGGGTTGAAACGATCGCCCACGCCGTCAGCCGCCACGCCGCACCGACGCGAGGGCGGCGCGCACTGCGTCGCACGACCGGTCAGGTGCGCATTCCATGTCGATCCTGCCAACCGACGTGTGCACGCGACGCTCCTGCTGTTGAGGATTTGGCGCCCGCGCGCCACTCGCGGACCATACACGGCGCGCGCGGCGGGCGGGAGAGGCGCGCATGCCCTACGGCGCGCGCCAGGTGGCCGGCGGGCTCAGGTTCCCCACCCGGTCGATCGCGTACAGCACCACGCCGTCGGTGCGCGCTCCATTGACAGTGGCCGGGACGGAGATGGTCGATGTGGTGGCGGGAACGCGCTGCGCGTACCAGACAATGACGTTGGCCGAGGAGCGCGTGCGCCAACGCACCCACCACCAGCGCACCGGCTCCGCGGCCGCGGGTGTCACCGTCAGCTGCCAGGTGGCCGCGCCCGCCACCGCGTTTCCCAACGAAGGGCTCGCGGGGGCGTCGGCGTCGATCCAGGACATGGCCGGCGGGACGGCGGGGGTGGCAAAGCTCCCCGACGCCAGGGTGGAGAACAGGTTGTCGCGGTTGGCGAAGACGAGCGATGCGCGGAACAGGATGACACCGGGCGACGTCCCGCGCAGCCGCACCGATTGCACCTGGTTCGCGATCTCGGCGGCGGTGAAGGCACTCGCGGTCCCGTCGGCGACTCGATAGGCGGCGAGCCCGGGCCAGACGTGACGCGCTGCGGCGTTCTGCGCCAGCCACCAATCGAGCAGCGCATTGAACGGCTGCCCGCTGCTCCCGATGGCCCAGTAGAGCTGCGGCGCGAGGTAGTCGACCCAGCCGCGCTGGAGCCAGGTGCGCGAGTCGGCGTACAAGTCGGCGTAGGCATCGAGCCCCGTGACGCCCGATGGATTGCCGGGGCGCCAGATGCCAAACGGTGAAATGCCGACGCGCAGCCAGGGCTTGCGCGCCTTGGCCTCCGCGTACATGCGCTGCACGAATCGGTTGATGTTGTCGCGTCGCCAGTCGCCACGCGACAGCGTGCCGCCGGTGCGCGCATAGCGCGCGTAGGTCGAGTCGTCGGGAAAGGTGAGCGCGCCGTTGGCGTTGGGATACGGATAGAAGAAGTCGTCGATGTGGACGCCGTCGATGTCATAGCGCTGGACGACGTCGCTCATGACGGCGATGGTGTGGTCCTGCACCTCGGGCTCGCCGGGGTCGAACCAGAGCCCCACGCCCGCGCCGGTAACGCGGTCGCGCGGGACGCGGCGCAGGTCCGGGCGGCGCGCGGCGAAGTGGGAGGGGGCAAGGCGCGCGGTGTCGCCGGCATTGCCGGCCCGGAACGGGTTGAACCAGGCGTGCAGCTCGAGGCCGCGCTCGTGCGCCGAGTCGATCGCCAGCCGCAACGGATCGTAACCGGGATCGACGTCGCTGCGCCCGGCGAGCGCGGTCGCCCAGGGCTCCGTGCCGCCGGCGTACAGCTTCTCCCCGTTGACGCGCACCTGCAGGACGACCGCATTCGCCCCCATCTGCACCGCCTTGTCCAGCAGCGCCACCAGCTCGGCGCGCTGCTCGGCGGGGCTCAGTGTCGTGCGCGACGGCCAGTCGAGGTTCCCGACCGTGGCAATCCAGAGCCCGCGGAACTCGCGCGACACGTCAGGGATGACGAAGGCGGTGTCGGGGGGCGGTGGTGGCGTTCCCGGGGCGATCGGATCGTCGGCGCCGGAACAGGCCGCACTCACGACAATGGCGGCCGCGCCAACCAGCGCCGGCGCCCGCAGCGGGGCGTTAGCCAACGCGCGACGCAAGGCGCGAACGGGTCCGGTCGATATGCGACGATTCATCCAGGTCGAGCGATTGCCCAACGGGCCATGCGAGGATACTCCGGTGACACTTCGCCCGATGGCCTGTCCGGCATTCGACGGCGCAATGTCCCCGGTCGCGCCGACAGACGCGAGCGAATCGGCAACCTAGCATGATGGCATCCCCTTGGAGACAGGAGGTCCCATGCGATCCCGTTTCCTGCTGCTGGCGATGGTCCTTGGCGCTCCGGTCGCGCTCGGTGCGCAGGCGGCGCCGCCGGCCCGGCGGGGCAAGGACGTCGAGACGTTCGAGGTGGCGAAGCTTCCCCCCAGGCCCGCGAGCGAGATCGAGAAGGAGATCTTCGCCCTGCTGCGGACGCATCGCAAAGGCGACCTGACCGATGCCTCGCGCATCCACCTCAAGTTGGCGCAGTACTACAAGGAACGCGGGGAAGAGTTGCTGGAGGACGTCTGCAATCAGAAGGCGACGGAGGCGTGGGCCGCGGCCTCGGGCGAACGTCCGTCGTCGGCCGGTTCGCAGGGCTCGCCGCCGTTCGATCCTGAAGGCGCATTCAGCGGGCTCTTCACGTACGTCGACGACCTCAAGGTGGAGCACACCTGGGAGTTCTTTGCCGACGGGACGTTTGCCCACGCCGTGGCGTCGGCCGAGCAGCGACAGCCCATCGCGCCGCGCGAACTGGGATGGTACACGGTGAAGGGATCGAAGATGCGGCTGTGGCAGTTCAAGTCGCGCGCCGACCGCACCGTGGAGTTCCAACTGCTCGAAGCAGGCGCGCTCGGGGCCGTGCTCGACGGCGTGAAGCTGCAAGCCGTCAGGTAGCGCCGCGCCATCGGTGCAGCGCCACCGCAGAGAGCCGTGTACATTGTCGGGCGCATGATTCGACCTGTCGCTCACAAGGCACGGCGCCCGCTGCGCGTGGCGCTGCTCGCGTCGGTGGCGCCGCTCGCCGTCTCCCTCGCCTCGTGCAAGGCGGGGGACGGGGCGGGGGTGGCCTGTCGCGTGACACACGTGGCGGTCACGGCCGCCAGCAGCACGATGCGCGTGGGCGATGCCGTCACGTTGCACGCGTCGGCCACCGCGCAGGGATGCAGCGCCGCCGAGTTGGCCCCGGCGTGGAGTTCGCAGGACGGCACCATCGCCAGCGTGAACGCCAGCGGCGTGGTCACGGCGCTCGCCGCCGGGTCGACGTCGATAGTGGCGAGCATCCGCGGCGTCCAGGCGCTGGCGCAGGTGACAGTCATGGCGCCTGTGGCCAGTGTGCGCGCCACGCCGGCGAGCGCTTCGCTGGTGACAGGAGAATCGTTGCAGCTCTCGGCGACGCCGCTGGATGCGCAGGGGGGCGCGCTGGCCGGCCGCACCGTGTCGTGGCAAAGCGGCGATGCATCGATCGCGACGGTCAGTGCGTCGGGACTCGTCACCGCCATCACCCCCGGCGGCCCCGTCACCGTCACCGCCAGCAGCGAGGGGCGTAGCGCGGCGGTGGCCATCACGGTCACGCCGCCGCCGCGCATCGCGCTCTCGGCCACCGCCGTCGACTTCACCGCGACCGCGGGACAGGCCAACCCCGCCGCGCAGTCCGTCGTCATCACCAACGCGGGTGGCGGGACGCTGGCGAACCTTGTCGCCGGGCCGGTGACGTATGGGGCAGGAGCGTCCGGCTGGTTGCAGCTGTCGCTCCCCGGGGCCGCCGCCGCACCGCTTGCGCTGCTGTCGCTGCAACCCGTGATCACCGCGCTCGCCGCGGGGCGGTACACCGCCACCGTCCCCGTCGCCGCTCCAGGGGCTTCCAACTCTCCGCAGCAGGTCAGCGTCTCGCTCACGATCCAGGCCACGACCGTGCGCAGCGTCACCGTGTCGCCGGCGCCCTTCCTCCTCGCCGTGGGGGGAAAGCAGCAGATGTCGGCCACCCTGCGCGACGCCGCCGGCGCGGTCGTCACGGGGCGCGCGGTGAGCTGGAGCAGCTCCAATCCGGCCGTTGCCGCCGTCGACGCCGCCACGGGGCTCGTCACCGCCGCCTCCACCGGTGTGGCGTCCATCAGCGCCACGGTGGACGGCGTCTCCGGTGCCGCGTTTGCCTACACGGGCACCGCCTCGGCGTACGATGGCGCCTGGCGCGGGAGCGCGGGTTCCGGGCGCACCATCACCTTCACCGTCTCGTTAGGACGCATCGCCTCGCTCGCCCTCAACGTGGGGACGCCGCCAGGTTCGCCCTGTTCGCTCACCTATACCGCGGCGCCGCTTACCCTGATCGCCGGCAACGCCTTCTCGTTCACCACCAGCGGCGGTACCGCCTCGGGAACCATCAGCGGGAGCTTTCTCTCCGCTGCCAGTGCCCAGGGGA
This sequence comes from Gemmatimonadaceae bacterium, assembly GCA_020852815.1. NCBI lineage: Bacteria > Pseudomonadati > Gemmatimonadota > Gemmatimonadia > Gemmatimonadales > Gemmatimonadaceae > Gemmatimonadaceae bacterium. The sequence continues at coordinate 167,843 of JADZAN010000046.1, forward strand.
GCTACGGGACGATCACCTTCGACGATTACCTGTGCCCGCCCACGCTCCTCGTGTCGGGGCAGGTTGCAGGTGCAACGTGGACGGCCTCCAGGCAGTAGGCGTTACGCCCTGTACCAGACCACGGTCGCGCCGCGCGACAGGTTGAGCACCTTTGCCGCGTTCCCTTCGCGCACGGCAATCTCCAGCAGTCCGGTGGAGCCGCTGATGGCCACCGGCGCGCCCACCGGGACGTCGGCGTAGGTGGCGCGAATCGGGACCGGACGCCCGCTGGCGGCCACCACGCCGGCGCGCGCGCCTAACAAGTTGGTGATGGCGTTCCCGAACCGGTCGATCGCGATCACCTCGCCCAGCACGGCGCCGTCCTCGCGGCGCACCGCCTCCTTGGTGCGGCGCACCAGCGGCGACTCGTGCACGGGGCCCAGGGCATCGAGCGGGTGTCCGTTGGCCAGCGCCGCGGCCGCGGGGGCAAAGACGTCGCGCCCGTGAAAGGTGCGCGACGCCGACGGCGGAATGGGGAGCGCCACCGCGCGCGCCCCCGCCAGCAGCAACGCCGGCGACAGGATCCCGTTGTCGGGACCCACGAGGAAGCGGCGATCGCTCTCCACCGCCAGGCAGGCGCGCGTCGTCCCCACCCCAGGGTCCACCACCGCCAGGTGCACCGTCCCCTCGGGAAAGCGGCGCCAGTAGCGCGCAATCGTCAGCCGCGCGAGTTCCACGTCCTGCGGCGGAACGTCGTGCGACAGGTCGACGATCGGCGACTCCGGGGCGAGCGTGAGGAGCACCCCCTTCATCTCGGCGACGTAGCCGTCCGCCGTCCCGAAGTCGGTGAGCAGGGTAATGGGCGAGGTCGGCGTGGGGCGCATCACACAGTCTTGCGCTTCCACCGCCCGCTGCGCCAGAGGAGCATCATTGCCACCCCGCGCCCCGCCGCCGTGACCGAGATGGCCCACCAGATCCCCACCGGCCCCCATAGCGATGCCCACCACGCCGCCAATGGGATGCGCATCGCCGTCAGCGCGGTTGAGGTGATCATGGGCGGCACGGTGTCGCCCGCCCCGCCCAGCGCCCCCTCCAGCACCACTTCCGCGGGGAGGAGGAGCTGCGACAGCGCGTTGATCCGCAGGTACAACGCCGTCTCGTCCACCACCGTGGGGTCGTTGGTGAAGACGCGCGCCAGCGTCTCGGGAATGGCGAGTGAGGCGATGGCCATGACCAGCGCCGGCGCCATCGCGAACGCCATCGTGATCCACCCCGCGCGCTCGGCACGTTCCACCCGGCGGGCGCCGAGGTTCTGCCCAACGACCGCGGCAGCGGTGGCGCCGAAGCCGACGCCGAACATGTAGAGCCAGCTCTCGATGCGGTGCCCCAGCCCCAGCGCGGCCAGCGCCGGCGTCCCGAAGTGCGTCGTGGTCCGCGTCATCGCCACGTAGATGAACGAGAAGATCACCCCGGTCACCGCGGTGGGGAGCCCGATGCGCAACACGCGCTGTGCAACCAGCAGGATGGCGCGCACATCGCCAATGCGCGGCAGCGCGCTGGTTGGCGTGCTGCCGCGCGCGGCGACGGGCGCCGGCGGCGTGTCGTGCAGTTCCGACAGGTGCAACGCCTCGACGCCGACATGCCGTCCGGGGGCGAGGAGCATTCCGCGCCGGCGCAGGAGCCAGACCCCGATCGCGAATGCCGCACCGCGCGTGGCCACCAGTGCCACGGCCGCCCCCTCGATCCCCAGGCGAGGGGCCGGCCCCAGGCCGAGGATGAGCACCGGGTCGAGGAGGAGCGTGCACGCCACCGAGACCGAGAGGAGGAGGAGCGGCGTGCGCGTGTCGCCCGACGCGCGGAACGTCGCGTCGACACAGAAGAAGCCATAGATGAGCGGGAGCCCCAGGAAGTACGTGCGCAGGTAGTCGCGCGCGAGCGCCGTGACCTCAGGCGGCGTCTGCATGAAGGCGAAGAGCGCTCCGACGCTGAACGCCCCCGCCAGCCCCACCACGGCGCCGAGGGCGAGGGCGAAGAACAGCGCCCCGCCGGCCACGCGCGCCGCCTCCTCGGGACGCCCTTCGCCGTGCCGGCGCGCCGCGAGTGCGGTGACGCCGAGGGCGACCCCTTCGGCGATCGAGACCACGAGCCAGACCCAGAAGATCCCGGTCGAGACGGCGGCGAGCCCAGTGGGGCCGATGCGCGTCCCGACCCAGTACGCGTCCATCGACGCGAACAGCGTCATGAGGAGGTTGGACGCGACCGCCGGGATGGCGACGCGCCGGATGACCCGCGGAAGCGCGTCGTCGACCAGCGCCCCCGCGGCGACGCTCATGCCATCGCGCCTAACGACGCGGCCAGGCGGTCGGCCAGCGCGGTGAGCGCCTTCGCGGCCGGCGACGCCGCATCGGCCTCCACCACCGGACGCCCGGTATCGCCCCCTTCCATCACGCGCGGATAGAGCGGGACCTGCGCGAGGAGGGGGAGTTCGCACTCGTCGGCCAGCTTCTGCCCGCCGCCGGTGCCGAACAACGCCGTGGGCTTGCCGCAGTGCGGGCACTCGAACCACGACATGTTCTCGACGATCCCCAGCACGGGGACCCCGGTGCGCTGGAACATCCGCACGCCGCGCAGCGCATCGCCAACGGCGACCTCCTGCGGCGTGGTGACGATCACCGCTCCCGTCACCTGCGTGGCCTGCACCAGCGAGAGCTGCGCGTCGCCCGTGCCCGGCGGCATGTCGACGATGAAGAAATCGAGCTGTCCCCAGTCCACGTCCCTGAGGAACTGCGTCGTGATCTTCATGACGATCGGGCCGCGCCAGATGGCCGGCTGGTCGCGCTCGATGAGGAGCCCTAACGAGATGAGCTTCACCCCGTGCGCCTGGTGCGGGATGATCTTCTCGTCCTGGACCAGCGGCGCCCCGTCCACCCCCATCATCCGCGGGACGTTGGGGCCGTAGATGTCGGCATCCATGAGCCCCACACGCAACCCGCGACGCGCCAGCGCCACCGCGAGGTTCACCGCGATCGTCGACTTCCCCACCCCGCCCTTGCCTGACGAGACGGCGATGATGCGCCCCAACTGCGGATAGGGGACCGGCTGCGGAGCGCTGGGGCGCGGGGCGGCGGGACGGTCATCCATCACCGGGAGCGCGCGTGGCGCACCGCCCGCGCCATTGGGGCGCCCTCCGGCACCGGTAGCGGCCGCGGCACCACGCCCCGGGGCAAGCTCCGAGGGGTCGCGCACCGCCACCTGCACCGAGCTCACCCCCTCCACCGCTTCCACCGCCTGCCGCACGGTGCGCACCAGCGTGGCATCGTCGCTGGGCGCCAGCACCACCGTCAGGTGCACCTTTCCCTCGAGCGTCGTCCCGATGTCGCGCACCATCTGTGAGGTGAGGACGTCCTCGCCGGTGCGAGGGTTCCGGATCGCCGCGAGCGCGGCGCCAATGCGTGCCTGAAGGGTGGTGGCCATGTCGGGAATCCCGCGGAATGTCAGGAAGTGTTTGGGCCTCGCGCGCCAGGGGCGGCGCAAGACCGGCGATGTGTGCAGCGCGTATCGCAGCAGACGAGGGACCACCGTCCCCTGCGAATCGTTTGGGCAGCGCATGGGGCGCCACCGGAATGCGTCGAATGCTTCTACGGCGTCGGGGCGAGTTCCCCGACGTAGGCGCGGGCCGCCTCGACCACGCGATCGCGCACGGCGTCCAGCGATCCCGTGATCAGCGCCCCCGATGCCTTCGCGTGACCGCCACCGCCGAACTCGCGCGCGAAGCGGTTCACGTCTACATCGCCGGTGCTGCGGAACGACACCTTCACCTTGCCGTAGCCCAGGTCGCGGAAGAAAAGCGCAAGGCGCGTCCCGGCAATCGACCGCGGATGCTCCACGATCCCGTCCAGGTCCTCCGGGCTCACTTCGTAGCGGTCCAGCGCATCGGCGGTCACGCAGATCCACGAGATCCCGTGCGTCGCGTCGTGCCCAAGCGAGTGCAGCGAGTCGCGCAGCAGCAGGAGGCGCCCCGGCGACACCGACGCGTAGATGCGACGGTACATCTCCTCGGGATCGACCCCCTTGGCGAGAAGCGTTGCCGCAATCGCGTGACAGCGCGGCGTGGTGTTCGAGTAGCGAAAGCCGCCGGTATCGGTGAGGATCGCCGTATAGAGCGCCTCGGCAATCGCCGGCGTGATGTCGAGGTCGAGTTCCGCCGCAAAGTCGAACAGCAGCTCTCCGGTGGCGCAGGCGGCAACGTCGTCGAAGACGATCTCGCCCGCCGGCTCCTCGGTGGGGACGTGATGGTCGATCACGATGCGCGGGACCTTGAGCGTGCGCACCGTGTCGGCCAGGCCGCCCAGGCGCTTCATGTCGCTCACGTCGAGCGCCACGACGCCATTCACCGCGCGAAGCGCCGAGGGACCCTTCGCGGTCGCGTCGGTGATGTCCGGCCCCAGGAGATAGGTGAAGATCGAGGGCCACGGTGTCGGGTTCACGACGATGGCGCGAACGCCAATCTGTGGCAGCAGGCGCGCCAGGGCAGACACGGAGCCTGCGGCGTCGCCATCGGCGTTGATATGCGTCGTCAGCGCCACCAGGGGCGTCGTGCGAAGCGTCTCGGCGATACGCGCGATCGCCTCACGACGGGGAGCGGGGACGGCGAGCAGTCCGGTCAATGGCACGGAACGTAGGGACAAGCGAAAGCGGCGCTCCACCCGGAGCGCCGCCCGTAAAGTAACAGCTTGGGGAACCGAACGGCTCCACCGCCGGCGGTCGCGGCCGTGCGGCGGTGGAGTGCCCTAGTACTTCGTTCCCGCCCGCTCCGCCGCCTGGACGCGCGAATGGTGACGCCCGTACAGGAAGTAGATCGCGAGGCCGATCGCCAGCCAAATCAGCAGTCGCAGCCAGGTGTCGGGCGGGAGCCCGTACATCATGTAACCGCAAATGAGGATGGAGAGGATCGGGACGACCGGAACCAGCGGCGTCCGGAACGGGCGATGCAGGTTGGGCTGGCTGTAGCGCAGCACCAGGACGCCGGCCGAGACGATGACGAACGCGAGGAGCGTCCCGATCGAGACGAGTTCGCCGAGGAGGCCGATCGGGAAGAGCCCGGCAACCACCATCGCGAAGCAGCCGGTGATGATCGTCGAGATGTACGGCGTCTGGTACTTCGGGTGCACCTTGCCGAAGACCGGCGGGAGGAGGCCGTCGCGCGACATCGCGAAGAAGATGCGCGGCTGCCCGAGGAGCATGACGAGCACGACCGACGCGAGGCCGGCAATGGCGCCGAGTGCGATGAGCGGCTTGAGCCACTCGAGCCCCGGCCCCGCCTTGGCAATGGCCACGTAGACCGGATCGGGGACGTTGAGATCCCTGTAGTTCGCCACACCGGTCATCACGCGCGCCATCAGGATGTACAGCACGGTGCAGATGGTGAGCGAACCGAGGATGCCGATGGGAAGGTCGCGCTGCGGGTTCTTTGCCTCCTGCGCCGCCGTGGACACGGCGTCGAAGCCGATGTAGGCAAAGAAGATCACGCCGGCCGCGCGCACGATGCCGCTCAGCCCAAAGCGCCCGAACGCTCCTTCGTTAGGCGGAATGAACGGCTGCCAGTTCTCCGGCTGCACGTACATGAAGCCGAAGCCGATCACGAGGAACACGATCGTGACCTTGACGAAGACGATCACGTTGTTGAGCTTCGCCGACTCCTGGATCCCGATGACCAGCAGCACGGTGAGGATCGCCACCAGGAACATCGCGGGCAGGTTGATGATCGCCCCGCTCGCCACCAGCGTGTGCGTCCCCTCGACGTTGAAGGGCGCATTGGCCAGCGATGCCGGCACGTTGATGTGCAGGTAGTCGCGCAGGAACGAGGTGAAGTAGCCAGACCACCCCACCGCCACCGTCGAGGCGGCGAACAGGTACTCGAGGATGAGGTCCCACCCGATGATCCAGGCCACCAGCTCGCCCAGCGTCGCATACCCGTAGGTATACGCGCTCCCGGCAATGGGGATCATCGAGGCAAACTCTGCGTAGCAGAGCCCCGCGAAGAGGCACCCCGCGCCGGCGAGGACGAACGAGAGGACGATGGCCGGCCCCGCATACTGCGCCGCCGCCGTCCCGGTGAGGACGAAGATGCCGGCGCCGATGATCGCGCCGATGCCGAGCAGGGTGAGATTCAGCGCGCCGAGCGATCGCTTGAGTGTCGGCTCGCCGTCCACACCCTCGGCCTCGCGCATCAGCAGGTCGAGGCTCTTCTTGGATAACAGACCCATCAGGGAGTCTCCGGTGGAGAATGGAAAAGGGCGATCGCCGCCACGATCGCCCGACGTTACACCAGCCGCCCCGGCTCGACTCCTGCCGCTGTCAGCGTCGGAGTGGCACCCCTGCCCTGCGTAAGGCGCGGGCAAAGTGCGGCCGTGCGTTCGGGCTTGTCAAGCAACGCACGCAAACGAAATCGCGGGCCCCCAGAAGGACCCGCGACTTCTGACACGCACCTGACATTGCCGCTATTGCGCCCGCCGGCGCCAGCGGCAAGCGCCGCCGCTCAGACGCTGTAGTTCGGCGCCTCGCGCGTGATCGTGACGTCGTGCGGGTGCGACTCGCGCAACCCTGCCGCCGTGATGCGGACAAATTGCGCCTCGGTACGCAGCGCGGTGATGTCACCGCACCCCACGTAGCCCATCCCGCTCCGCAGCCCGCCCACCATCTGGAACAGGACGTCGGCCACGGGGCCCTTGTACGGGACGCGCCCTTCGATCCCCTCCGGGACCAGCTTCTTCGGGGACATTTCGCCCTCCTGGAAGTAGCGGTCGGCCGAACCGTCCTGCATCGCCGAGAGCGATCCCATCCCGCGGATCATCTTGAAGCGGCGCCCCTCGAGAAGGAACGATTCCCCCGGGCTCTCCTCTGTCCCGGCGAGCATCGATCCCATCATCACGCTCGAGGCGCCGGCGGCCAGCGCCTTCACGATGTCGCCCGAGTACTTGATCCCTCCGTCGGCGATCACGGGAATCCCGTTGGCCCCGTCCACGGCATCCATCACCGCCGTCAGTTGCGGGACGCCCACACCGGTCACGACGCGCGTGGTGCAGATGGAGCCCGGCCCCACGCCGCACTTGATCGCGTCCACGCCACGCTCGGCCAGCGCCGCCGCTCCCTCGCGCGAGGCAATGTTGCCGGCCACGAGTTGCACCTGCGGGAAGGCCTCGCGCACCTTGGCCGTTGCCTTGAGCACCTCGTCGCTGTGCCCGTGCGCGGTGTCGATGATCAGGACGTCGACGCCGGCGTCCACGAGCGCCCTGGCGCGCACCAGGACGTCGCCGCCCGCGCCTAACGCCGCGGCGCAACGCAGCCGCCCGTGCTGGTCCTTGTTGGCGTTGGGGAACTGCCGGCGCTTGTGGATGTCCTTGATCGTGATGAGCCCCTTGAGCGTCCCGTGCTCATCGATCACCGGGAGCTTCTCGATGCGATGCTCGGCCAGGATGCGCTCGGCGTCGTCGAGCGTTGTCCCCATCGGGGCGGTCACCAGTCCCTTGGACGTCATCACCTCGTGAATCGGGCGCTGCACGTTGCGTTCGAACTGCAGGTCGCGGTTGGTGATGATCCCCACCAGCTTCCCCGCCCCGTCGACGATGGGGACGCCGCTGATCTTGAAGCGGTTCATCAGCGAGACCGCCTCGCGCAGGAGAGCGTCGGGGGTGAGCGTGATCGGGTTGAGAATCATCCCGCTCTCGGAGCGCTTCACGCGGTCGACCTCGGCCTGCTGCCGGTCGATCGACATGTTCTTGTGGATCACCCCGATGCCGCCCGCGCGCGCCATGGCGATTGCCATCTCGCTCTCGGTGACGGTGTCCATGGCCGCCGACACGAGCGGGACGTTGAGGGCGATTCCCCGCGTGAACCAGGTCGAGGTGTCGACGTTCTTGGGGTGGACGAGCGAGTGCCGCGGCTGCAGCAGGACGTCGTCGAAGGTGAGCGAGAGATCCTGCCGAATGCGAACCGCTGGGGCGGCGCCGTTGGACGCCAGGGCCCCGATACGCGAAAGCCCGCTCTCCGGAGTGCTCGGAGTCGCGGGCCCGTCAGAAGATCGAGTTGTTGTCGCCATGGCGAAAGCTAGACCGGCCAGGGGGCGACATCAAGTTCGGATGAGAGCAGAGGACGAGAAGACGAGAAGACGAGAAGACGAGAAGACGAGAGGAGCGATGCGTTCGTCAGGAGGGGGAGGGGTTCTCGTTCTGGTCGGGGGTGGGTGGGGCGTCGGTGGCGGGGGGGGTGGTGCCTGGGGCGGGGGTCTGCCCGGTGGTGCTGCCGCTGCTGGTGGTGGTTTGGGTCACGGTCTTGGCCACGTCGCTCGCGGTGTTCACGATGTCGGTGGCGACCGACTTGCCGGCGGCCGCGACGCCGTTGAGGACCCCCATGGCCTGGTTCAGGAGCCCCATGGTCTGCGAGATGGCCGATGCCGACACCTTGCCGGCGCGCAGCGTGTCCTCGACCCCTTCGGTGAAGCGGGTGAAGATGTTCGCGGAGGGCGACTCTTTCTGCGCGTAGCGCGACGCCATGAACTCGACGTAGTCCAGGACGGCGTAGCCCTTTTCGTCCGAGAGGGTATCGAGCTGGCGGACGATGCGGTCGCGGAGGTGGGGGGAGAGGGGCATACGACGGACGGGGGACGGGGGACGGGGGACGGGAGTGCCGGTCGCTTCGCGACCGGCGGGGGGCGATGAGCCGTGCTGAAGGCGCGCGGGGCGGCGTAGGAATCTACGGCGCGCGGGGCGCGGAGGGTTTCAGGGCGTCAGCTGCGCCAGCGCGCCTTCTCGCCGCGCGCGTCGATGTGGGCGTAGGAGGCGCCGCCCTGCGTGTAGACGCCCAGGCCGCCCACGAGGTCGGGGTACTTCTTTTCGACGATCTCCACCGCCAGCTCGATCAGTCGCACGTCCTTCGCATTCACCACGCCGTCCCGGTTGGCATCGATGGCCACGTCGGCGGCGTCGCCGTACTGGTGACGCGAGTCGGCGGCGGCGCGGGGGACGCGCCGGTTGTACAGCGGGGTGCGGAAGCCCGAGTGAACGTCGACCTCGACCGGGGCGCGCCCTTCGCCGCCGTGCCAGCTGGCGATCTCGTCGAAGATCAGCTCGAGCTTGTCGAGGAGGCGCCCGTCCACCGCCGCATAACGAGGCCACCCCTTCTGTTCATCGTGCGTGATGAAGTCGCCCACGCGCATGTGCGCCGACAGCGCCAACTCGGCGAGCGGCTGCTCGATCTCGAGAAAGCCGCGCGGCCCCGGCGTCGTATCGCCCGTGCGCTCGCCGTTGTAGTAGCCGATCTGGTAGCCGTTGAGTGCACCCCCCTGCTTCTCGCCAAACGGGACGAGGACGGCGAGGGTGAGCGAGTCGATGATGGTGGCGCCGCCGCGGTTGCGCACCGCCAGCCGGTAGAAGCCGGGTCGCCGCGGGGCGTCGAACGTTCCCGCCACGGCACGCGCGGTATCGACCGAGGCCAGCTCGCCCAGCGGGATCCACTCGAACGTGACCGACGACGGCGCGGCATCCAGCTCGAGGGGGAACTGCACGCGTTCGCCGGGGAGGGCGAAGCGCATGTTGACGCCGCGGCTGCGGCCGAGTGCCGTGGCCGCGAGGCGTGCGACCGGCGGCGGCGGCAACGGCTCCACGGCGGCCGGCGGGCCGAAGGCGGCGTCGGCCTTGCGCAGCGCCAGGAAGCTGCCTAACGCGAGGATGACGAAGGCGAGCGCGGAGATGGCGCGCGTGCGGAACTGACTGGCGCGCCGCGCCTGGCGCGGCGGCGGCGGATACTGCGGGAAGTTCTCGAACGGATTGGACACCGCGCCCTAGCTCCGCCCCCAACGCGCACGCGAGCCGCGCACGTCCACGTGCACGAACGGGCCGTGTGCCGACGTGGCGCGATACAGTCCCGCCCCACCCACCAGCTCCGGATAGTTGGCCTCGATGCGCTCCACCGACTCCAGCACGACCTTCGCGTCTCGCGTGTCGACACGCCCATCGCGGTTGAGGTCGTCCATGCGCCCGTCGCCGTTGTTGTCGACGAAGACGTCGGCCGCGTCGCCGTACTGGTGTCGCGAGTCGGTCGCCCGCCCGCCACGCTTCCCCACCCCCTGGGCGTTGTACTGCGGCGTCCGGAAGCCCGACATCACCGAGAGGCGCGCCACCGCGTAGCCACGGGTGCGAAGGTCGGTCATCAGGAGTTCGAGCTTGTCCACCAGCGCCTCGCGCAGCACGAGGTACTTGGGCCAGACATCCTGCTGGTCGTGCGTGAGAAAGTCGCGCAGCCGGAAGTTGTCCGAGAGCTGCGTGTCCTGGTTGGACGGCGTGACCTCGATGAATCCCTCGGGCGACTTGGTCGAGGCCCAGAGCCCTCGCTTCTCTCCCGGCCAGAAGCCGACGCGGTAGCCGCCCAGCTTCCCGCGCTCGCGCGCCTGGAAGGGGAGGAGGTTGATGAGCGAGAAGCGGCGCCCGCTGGCCGAATCGGCCGCGTGGTAGATGCCCGGGCGCTGGATGGCGCTGTCGCCGAACAGCTCGCGCAGGATGCGGATGCCGCTGTCGCGCCGCGGCGAAACCAGGCGCGCGCGCAGCTTCCCGCTGCGCCCAGCCATGCTGTCGGGAAGCGGGACGGGGGCGCTCGCCGTGACCGCGCCGACCACCGGTGCGCTGGCGTTGAGCGCCCCGACCGCCGGATACGACGCGGCGGCGCTGGCAGGAGCCAGCGCGGCAACCGCGAACGATGTCAGGGAAGCGCGAATGGCGCGCGAGAGGTGGGGCACGAAGCGGATGTCCCGTCTTCCGGTGGAGGCCAGATCAATTTCGGTCATTACGACCGGTTATGTCACCCCTTCCGCTCCGCCAAGGTTCCCCCCGGATTACCGTCGGGTCAGCGGGAGATTTCGCCGGGTTTGGGGTGCCGCGAACGTTCAGTAGATGTAGACGGGAGTCCCCACCGGGACGATGCGGAAAAGCGTCTCGATGTCCTCGTTGCGCAGGCGCACGCACCCGTGCGACGCGGCGCTCCCGATCGAGCTGGGGACGTCGGTACCGTGCAGCGCGTAGCCGTCGCCCAGGTTGAGGCGGTGCGTCCCCACCACCCCGGGAAAGCGACGCTGGTTGGTCCCGAACGGGGGAATGACGACCTGCCCGTTGACGATCAGGTCGCGCCCCTCCCCAGCCTCCAGCACCTCGACCGTCCCGTCGGGCTGGCGGCGAACGATGTTGCTCCCGTCCACGGCGAGGGTGTCGCCATTGGGGAGTGGAATGAGGTCGCTGCGCTTGAGCGCCAGGAGGCCGAGCTTCTTCTTGTGCGCCACCTCGACATAGTGCCAGTCGGGGGGGACCCAGGCGGGCTCGCTCTCCTTGCTCTGCACCACGAGGCGCCCGCGCGGCGTCTCGAACTTCCACTGGTTGCCGCCCCCCTTGTCGAGGACCTTCCCGCTCCCGGTGGCAACGCGCGTGGTGAAGAGGAGCGAATCGCCATCCCGATACCACAGGCGGCGGTCGGCGATGCTCACCACGATGTATGCCCGCCCCTGCGTCGTATCGACCGGGGCGTCGACGATGGTTTGCAGCGAGTCAGACACCGCCCCCACTTTCCGCTTCACGTCCTCGAGCACCTCGAGGTTGTCGTTGAAGACCATGCGGGCCACGTCGCGCTTGTAGCGCGCCGTGACGGTGGCGGCGCCAAGTCCGGCGCTCCCCACCAGCAGGAGGGCGACGAGCGTCACGAGGACGCGCGCCGGCGTCCCGCCGTGCTTGAGGAAGTGCTGAACGTGGCTCATTCGTAGAAGTACACCGAAAGTCCCGGCGTGATGATGGGGGCGATGGCGCGCAGGTCGCGCCGCGACATGCGCACGGCACCGGGCAGAACATACCCACTATCGGCCAGGAGGCCGGAATCGGGGAGGGCGTAGATCACCGTCCCTCCCGTGAGGACGAGCGCATCGCGCCCCAGGACACCCGGCAGGAGGCGGTCGCTTGGGGGGGGCGTCGCCATGTCGCCAAAGACCCAGGTGGGGACCTCCCACGCGTCGCGCGGGCGCAAGACGCGTTCGACCGAACGTGCCCCCCGGGGGCGCACCACCCGCACCGTTTCCGCTCCCCCTCCCACGACCCGCTCGGCGCCGAGTTCGACGCGCATCTGCCGCAGGAGCGCTCCGTCGCGCTCGAGGAACATCGTCCCGCTGTCCATCGCCACCGACAGATGCAGGGCACGGTCGCCCGACGCCTGTCGCCGAATGAGTTCCAGCATGACGGCGACCTTGTTCTCTTCCGACTCGGCGACCATGTCGGTCTTCTGGCGCTCGGACTCGGACATGCCGGCGCGCAGCCGAGCCGTCTCGCCGCGATAGCGCAGGTAACGCACGCCGAGGATGGCGTCGCCCACCTGGAAGAGGGCGATGAGCGTGGAGAGGATGGCGACCGTGCGCGGGTACGCGCGGCGCAGCGCGGCGAAGCCGCCCGCGGGATGATGCGGCGCGCTCATCCCGGCTTGGGCTTGCGTGTAGATTGCCAGCTTCGTTCGTGTGTCGTATTCACGCCACCGGCTCCCCGGCCAAGATGCCCCGACCCAGTACTCGTCCCGTCGTCCTCGTCGTCATTGACGGTTTTGGCCATCGCGACGCCACGGAAGGTAATGCCGTCGCCATGGCCCGCATGCCCACGTGGTCGCGGTTGTGGGCCAAGGCGCCCCGGACGCTGCTCGACGCGAGCGGGCTGGCGGTGGGGCTTCCGGCGGGGCAGATGGGGAACAGCGAGGTGGGGCACCTCAACCTGGGGGCGGGGCGGGTGGTGAAGCAGGACCTGGTCCGGATCGAGGAAGCGATCGCCGACCGGTCGTTCTTCAGCAAGGCGGCCTTTGTCGACGCCTGCGCCCACGTGAAGCGGAACGGCGGGACATTGCACCTGCTGGGGCTCCTGGGCGACGGCGGCGTGCATGCCATGGAGTCGCACCTGTTTGCCCTCCTCGACCTGGCGGAGCAGCAGGGGGTGACGCGCTTGGCGATCCAGGCGCTGATGGACGGACGCGACACGCTCCCGACCAACGGCTACGGCTACATGCAGAAGACGCTCGCCATGGCGGCGGGGCGGGCGCAGGTTGCCTCGTTAGGTGGGCGGTACTTCGGGATGGACCGCGACAAGCGGTGGGAGCGCGTCAGGAAGTGGTACGATTCGGTGACCGGGGTGGGCCCCACCACGGACGACCCGCTGGCGGCGATCCGCGCGGCGTACGATCGCGGCGAGACCGACGAGTTCATCACGCCGATGACGGTGGTGAAGGACGGCGTCCCGGTAGCCCCGATCCGCGACGGCGATGCGATCATCGGCTTCAACTACCGCTCGGACCGGATGCGCCAGATGGTGCGCGCGCTCACGCAGGGCGACTTCGCCGGCTTCGACATCAGCGCGCGACCGAGCCGTTTGCACCTGGCGACGATGACGTCGTATGACGAGACGTTCTCGTTCCCCGTCGCCTTCCCGCCGTTCTCGATGGCCCGCATCGTGGCCGAGGTGGTGTCGGAGACGGGGATGACGATGTTTCGCACGGCGGAAACCGAGAAGTACCCGCACGTGACCTACTTCTACAATGGCGGGATCGAGGCGCCGTTCGCCGGCGAGGTGCGCAACCTGGTGGCGAGCCCCAAGGTCCCGACCTACGACCTGCAGCCGGAGATGTCGGCGGCGGGTGTGACCGACGTCCTCGTCGAGGCGATCGAAAGTGGATCGTACGACTTCACGCTGTGTAACTACGCCAACGCCGACATGGTCGGGCACACCGGCTCCATCCCCGCCGTCATCAAGGCGCTGGAGACGGTGGACTCGTGCCTGGCGCGCGTCATCGCGGCGGCGGAAAAGCAGGGGGCGCGCCTGCTCATCACCGCCGACCACGGCAACTGCGAAGTGATGATCGATCCCGAGACGGGGGGGCCGCACACGGCCCACACGACGAACCCGGTGCCGATGGTGGTGTTGGACCCGGATGGCGATCGCCCGATGCAGAGCGGTGGTGCGCTGTGCGACGTGGGCCCGACGATCCTCTCGATGCTGGGGATCGAGCAACCGACCGAGATGACCGGGCGCGCCCTGCGCCTGCCGTCCTAACGAACGCAACCGACCAGACCGCGCACACCGCGACGTGATGATGAACCGTTTGTTGCCCCTGCTGGGGCTGTGCACCGTGGCGGCGCTCGCGCCGCGCGATACCATGGCGCAGGTCGGGTATACCCCGCGCAAGTCGCCCTATCGTGACCTGCACGGGCGCCAGGAACTGACGATCTTCGGCGGGCAGTACACCGCCGGCGTCGATCCGGCCGGGGTGGCCCCGGTGAGCGGCCCGACGTTCGGCGCGCACTACGAGTTCCACATGACCGGGCCGGCGTATTTCACCGTCCAGTCGATGCTCGTGATGTCGGAGCGCACCGTCCTTGACCCCACCAAGCTCCTCGTGCTGCGCGACCTGGGGAAGAAGAACGTCAACCTTCTCCTCACCGACATCGGCTTCGCCCTCAACCTCACCGGCTACAAGTCGTGGCACGGGATCGTCCCATCGTTAGGTGGCGGGCTGGGGATCGCCGCCGGCTTCGACGCGCCGGACGTGGGGCAGTACAAGGTCGGCTATCCGTTCATGCTCACCTTGCGCCCGGCGATCAAGTTCGCCCCCGGCGGGCGCTGGCAGGGGCGCATCGACGCGGGGAACTACTTCTACCGCATTCGCTACCCTGACTCGTACTTCACCAAGTCGACCGCCGACCCGGCGGTGCTCGAGGTGTCCGACGGCCGCAACGTGTGGAAGCGCAACCTCGGCCTCACCGCCGGGATCACGTACACGTTCGGGCGGTAGGTGGCACGGGCGTACCTCACGCGCCGCGTGACCTTTGCCGCGGCGCACCGCTACCGGCGCCCGGAATGGGACGACGAGCGCAACCTGGCCACCTTTGGCGCCTGCGCGCGCCCAAACTACCACGGGCATACGTACGTGTGTGACGTGACGGTGGGCGGTGAACTCGATGAGGTCACGGGCTTCATCGTCGACCTCGGCGCCCTGGACCGCGTGCTCGCCGCCGAGGTTCACGCACGCTACGACCACGCCAACCTCAACCTCGACATCCCCGAGTTCGCCGAGGGGAAGCTGGTCCCCACCGGCGAGAATGTGGCGCGACTGATCTTCCAGCAGGTGCGCGCGGCGTTGCAGGCGTTAGGCGCGAGCGCCGAGGTGGTGGAGGTGCGCGTGGCGGAGGATGCGACGCTGGCGTCGGCGTATCGGGGGGAGTGAGGGGGGACGGGGGACGGGAGACGGGAGACGGGAGACGGGAGTGCCGCGGCCGGTGGCCGCGGCGGTCTTGTTTGGGGGTGCGGGGGGCGGGTGCGGCGGGGCATCTTTGGGCGATGAGAGAGCGCGAGTGCGGCGCGTGCGCTGCCGCTGAGTTCAATGCGCCGGTGTGCGCGGGCGTCGGCGCCCCACACTCGCGTGACCCGGGCGTGCGCGCCCCGCGTTCCCCGCGTACCCCACGCGCCGCGCGCGTCCGGCGTTAGGTGATGCACTGCACCGGGGTGATACTGGCCGGCGGAGGGGCCACGCGCTTCGAGGGGCGCCCCAAGGGGCTCGAGGTGGTGGGGGGGCGCCGCATCATCGACCGCGTGGCCGCGGCGCTGGGCACCGTGACCGACGCGCTGCTCCTCATCGCCAACGATCCCGGCGCCGACGCCTGGCTCCCCGGCGTGCGCACGTGCGGCGACGTGCGAGCGGGCGAGGGGAGCCTGGGCGGGTTGCACGCGGCGCTCTCGCATGCCGAGGCTGGCGTGCTGGTGGTGGCGTGGGACATGCCCTTCGTGAGCGCCCCCCTGCTCCAACGGCTTCGCGCGTTAGGCGAGGACGGCCACGACGCCGCGGTCGCCGAGAGCGGGGGCCGGCGGGGCGTGGAGCCCATGTGCGCCTGGTATGGACCGGGTGCGCTGGAACCGATCACGCAGGCGCTGGACCGCGGCGACCGCCGCGCGACCGCTGTGCTCGACCACCTGCGCGTCGCGCGCCTCCCCCTCGAGGAGGTGCAACGCTTTGGCGACCCCGCGAAGCTCTTCCTCAACGTGAACTCGCGCGACGAGCTGGCCCGCGCGGCGCAGCTCGCCAGCGCGCCCTGACCGCATGCCTCTCTTCCGCTCCATCGTCGGCCGCAAGCACGCGGGAAATGCCGCGCTCGCGGTGCAGCTGGCGGCGGCGCTCCGCCGGCGCGGGCTGCGCGCGATGACCATCGAGCACGGGGGAAGCCGAGCGCGTGGCGATGATCGCTCCCGACCGCCTGGCGGTCGTGATGCGCTGGGGCCAGGAGCGGGCGGCGGGGGAAGTGTCGGAACGGTAGATGGCAGACGGGACGACGCTCGGCGCGCGGCGAGAGCCTCGCGCGCCCTCGGCCGGCGCGATATCGTGCGTGGCGCCGAGCGTGCGCACCTCCACCGCGGGGCGACGCCGGCGACTCCCCGACGCGAACCCATGTCACGCGCCATCCGAACGACTGCCCGCCCCCCCGCGCCTGCGCGCCGTGCCCGCTCGCGCCAGCGGCTCGCCGCCGTCGCCGCCTTCGCCGCGACCGCCTCGACGCTCGCCGGCTGCACTCGCGCCAGCGCGCACGGTGCCCCATCCATCCGAATGCACGCCGAGGTTGCCGCACTTCGCCACAGCGTCGACTCGATGGTGGCCGCGCCGCAGTTCCGCAGCGCACAGTTGGGGATCCTGGTGGTCGACCCGGTGAGCGGCGACACGCTGGTGTCGCACAACGCCGGCAAGCTGTTCATGCCGGCGTCGAACCAGAAGATCCTCACCGGGGCGGCGGCGTTGCAGCTGCTGGGGCCGGACTTCCGCTTCAGCACGACCATGGCCGCCAGCGGCCCGGTGGCGGACGGCGAGGTGCGCGGCGACCTGGTCGTGAGCGGCACCGGCGACCCCAGCGTGAGCGACCACATGGCCGGCGACGCCATGCGCCCGCTGCGCGCCATGGCCGACTCGCTCGCCGCACGCGGCATCACCCGCATCGCCGGGGCCATCGTCCCCGGTGCCGACGCCTTTCCCGATGTCACGTTAGGCTACGGCTGGTCGTACGATGACCTCGACTTCGCATACGCGGCGGGGGTGGACGAGCTGTACTTCAACGAGGGGTTCGCCCGCATCGTCGTTCGCGGCGGGGCGACCGCCGGCGAAGCGCCCACCGCGCGCACGCTTCCCGCAACCACCGTCCCGCGCGTACGGATGTGGGCGCAGACCACGGCGCCCGTCGCGGCGGCCACGGCCAGCGCCCGCCGCTCCCGTACGCTCACGGTGCGGCAGGATTCCACCGACAACGCCACGGTCATCATCGACGGGAGCATTGCGGCTGGCGACTCGGCGGTGCTGACCATCACCCAGCGCGATCCGTCGCGAGCCTATCTGTTGGCGCTGGCGGAGGCGGTACGCGAGCGCGGGATTGCCGTCACCGCCGGAGTGTCGATGTGGCGCGGGACGTCGACCTATCCGCTCTTCTCCCTGCTGTCGCCCCCGCTCACCGATGTGCTCAAGGCGTTCGAGAAGCCGTCGCAGAACCAGATCGGGGAGATTCTCCTGCGCACGCTGGGACGCGCGCGCGCGGGCGTGGGGACCGCCGACAGCGGCGCGCGCGTGGTGCGCGACCAGCTGCTGGCATGGGGTGCTGCCTCCGACGGCTTCGTCTATCGCGACGGGAGCGGGCTCTCGCGGCAGGATGTCGTCACTCCCGAGACGATCGTGCGCGTGCTCGACGCGATGCGGCAGTCCAGGGACTTCTCGACCTTCTACGACGCCCTCCCCATCGGCGGCGTGGACGGAACGATCGCCAATCGCATGAAGGGAACGCCCGCCCAGGGCAACGTGCACGCCAAGACCGGAACCCTCGACATGGTGCGCTCGCTCTCCGGCTACGTCACCACGGCCGACGGGCGCCTCCTCCTCTTCAGCGTCCTCGCCAACCATTTCGTCGTCCCCACGCGCGAGATCGAGCGGGTGCAGGACACGCTGGTGAGCCGGCTGGCATCGTTGCGCCTGACGGCAGGGGCGCGCTGATGTTCACCGTCGCCGAGGCGAGCGCCCGCAGCCTGGCCGGCATCGCGCCGCTGGGGGTCGAGCGCGTGCAGCTGCTCGACGCCGTGGGGCGCGTCCTCGCGCGCGATGCGGTCGCCAGCTACACGCTCCCGCACTGGGACAACTCGGCGATGGATGGCTACGCGGTGCGCGCCGAAGACATCGCCGCCGCCAGCAGCAACGCTCCGGTGCGGCTCCGGGTGCTGGAGACCGTCGCCGCAGGCGGCTTCCCGACCCTCCCGGTGCGCCAGGGGCTCTGCACGCGCATCATGACGGGCGCCCCGATCCCCGATGGTGCCGATTCCGTGGTCCGCGTCGAGGACACCGATGCCGGGCTCGAGGTCGTGGCCATCCGCGACGCACGCGACGCGCGCAAGAACATCCGCCCGCGCGGCGAGGACTTCGTGGGCGGCGCCACCGTGATCCCCGCCGGGACGCCGATTGCGCCGGCGCAGGTCGGTGTCCTTGCCTCGTTAGGGCTGCCCTCGGTCGAGGTCCACCGCCGCCCCGTGGTGGCCATTCTCGGCTCCGGCGACGAGCTCGTCGACCTCGATCGCTTCCACGAGGTGCTGGCGGGACGGAAGATCGTCACCTCCAATTCGTACAGCATCAGCGCACTCGTCAGGAGCAACGGCGGGATCCCGCTCCTCCTCGGCAACGCCGGCGATACGCCGGCGTCGTTGCGCGCCCTCCTCGAGCAGGCTCGCGGCGCCGACCTGATCGTCACCTCCGCCGGCGCCTCGGTGGGGGCGTTCGACTACACGCGCGACGTCCTGGCATCGTTAGGTGCGACGATCGACTTCTGGAAGGTGCGCATGCGCCCCGGCGCCCCCATCGGCTTCGGCGCCCTGCACGGCACACCGTGGGTCGGGCTCCCCGGCAACCCGGTGTCGGTGATGGTGACGTTCGAGCTGTTCGTGCGCCCGCTGCTGCGGCGCATGCAGGGGCACGAGCGCCTCTTCCGCCACCCCGTCCCCGTCGTGCTCGACGACGGCGTGACACTCGGCGCACGGCTCACGCACTTCCTGCGCGGCATCGTCGACGTGGGCAACGACGGACGCCTCCACGCCCGACTCACCGGGCCGCAAGGGTCCGGAATCCTCACCTCGATGGCGCGGGCCAACGCGCTGCTCGTGGTCCCCGAGGATCGCTCGCGCTGCGAGGCGGGCGATGTGGTCCATGCCCTCCTCGTGAACGAGGACGCCCATCTCGCCGAGTCGTTCTCGCTGTGACCGTTGCAGGTGACGACGCCTGGTGGGAGCGCGAGCTGGACGCGCTCCGCGCGCGCTTCGACGTGGCCGAGACCGAGGTCACCTGCGGCAACCGCCGCTTTGTCCTCGCGCACCCGCGCAACGCCGAGTCGCTGATCGACGAAGACGCGTTCGAGCGCGACGAGCGCCTCCCCTACTGGGCCGACGTGTGGCCCTCGGCGCGCGTCCTGGCCGAGCACGTGGCGCGCCACAAGGGGAACGGACGGCGTGCCCTGGAACTCGGCTGCGGGAGCGGGCTCGTCGCCTGCGCCCTCGCGCACGCCGGCTATCGCGTCACGGCAACCGACTACTATCCCGAGGCGCTCGAGTTCACGCGCGTGAACGTGGCGCGCAACACCGGACATCGCATCGTCACGCGAATGGTCGACTGGCGCGACATGCCGCGCGATCTGGGACGCTTTGACGTGGTTGTTGCCTCGGACGTGCTGTACGAGCACACGCACGGGGACCTGGTGGCCGATGCAGTCCTCGCCACGCTGTCCGACGAGGGATACGCGCTCATCGCCGATCCGGGGCGGCTCTCACTCGCCAACTTCCTGGCCAGCGCCGAGGAAGGGGGGATGGCACTCACCGAGCACTGGGTCGCCCCGTTCGAGGAAGGATCGCAGAAGCAGCAGATCCAGTTGCACGTGCTGCGCATCCGGTAGCGGGGCATGCGCGAGCCGGCGCGCGAGCTGTCGCGCGCGGAATCTCACCCGTTCATCGCGCCCTTGGGGATGCCAGCAAAGAGCGTCGCCAGCGGGAGCACGAACGCCGGTGCGCCAGCCGTTGCCCGCCACTCCATGGCCGACTCGAGTTGGCGGAGCGAGGTATCGCCGCCCATCGACTCCTCGACCGTGTGGCGCTCCGGGTCGACGATCCAGTACGTGTCGACCCCCATGCGCGCGTACAGCTCGCGCTTGGTCACGCGGTCGCGCCGTCGCGACGACGGCGAGATGATCTCGATCGCGAGCTTCACCGTGTGAACGGCGTTCCAGTCGAAGGTATAGCGCTCGGCGAGGTCGGTCACCCAGATGTCGGGATCGACGTAGGTGTCGCGCGTCCCCCACGTGAGTTCGGCGGGCCCGACGATGATTGCATCGGCGAGCCCCAACGGTTCGAGATACTGAAGCAGCGCGTTGATCAGGCGCACCTTGAGCACGTCGTGCCGCGCACTCGGCGTCGGGCTCACGAACACTTCCCCGTCGATGAGCTCGATGACCATGCGCTCATTGGTGCGCATGGCGCGGATGTCGTCGACGGTGAGAGGGCGAGCGCTGGCGGGCATGGACATAGGCTAGCGCTTCCGCGCCGAGGGGGGCAAGGGGATTTCGCCATATCCCCCAAACTGCGCCGAGCCGGTCAGCGACGTGCCATCATTTCGTTGCACATCGTATCGAACGCGTGCCGCGCTATCGGCTCACGCGCTCCCCACACCCCTTCAGCGTGGCACCGTCGAAGACGACGGTTGCGATGTGCGTCCATGCCTTGTCGGCCATGGAGTCCTGGCAGCGGCGGGTCTCGAGCCTGACCTCGAGCGTGTGCGCGTCGGGGGCCGCGGTGAGCGCGATCCAGCGCAGCGTCGCGCCATCGGTCTGTGGCGCCGTGGCGGGGAAGAGGATGCCGTCCTTGTAGTCCGGCGTCGTGTAGCGCAGCCCTGCCTTGGAGATGCGCACGCCCCAGAACGGTTCGTTCCCCGCCAGGCGGAACTCCCCCGCCTCGTCGGCCGGGCCGTGCGGCAGTGCCGACGTCTCGCCCGCGGTGGAGGGGCTCGCCCCCGTGTCGCTTGCAGCTGGCGTGGTCAGCGGCGCGGCCAGTGCCGAATCAGCGACCGGCGCGCGCGGTTCACCGCCGCAGGCGAGCGTGAGCATCGTCGTCAGCAGCAACGCCAGGTGCGCGACGTCATGCGCTACCGCACGCCTACTTCGAATGCCACGCCTGCTCCCCCGCCCCACTACTCCCCCGCCTCGCTCCGCCCTTCGCTGGGGCGGGCTTCCCCGTCTCCCGATCGCGCCTCGATCCGCGCGGCCACGACCTCCGCGATGTCGTAGACCGGCACCGTGCTCTCCAGCTTCATCCCCGCATCGTTGAGCATGGTCATGCAGAACGGGCAGGCGACGGCGACCGCCTCGGCGCCCGTCGCGAGCAGCTCCTTCTTGCGCTCGACATTGATCCGCTGCCCCACGCGTTCCTCCATCCACATGCGTCCGCCGCCAGCGCCGCAGCACAGCCCCTTGTCGCGCGAGCGCGGCGCCTCCACCAGCTGCACCACAGGGAGCGCGCGCTTGAGCGCCTCGCGCGGCGCGTCATACACGTCGTTGTAGCGCCCCAGGTAGCAGGAGTCGTGGTAGGCCATCACCAGCTTCTCCCCGGTCTCGTGCTTGAGGGGTACCATGCCGTCGGCAAGCAGGCGCTCGATGTACGTGGAGTGGTGGATGACCTCGTAGTTGCCGCCGAACTGCGGGAACTCGTTCCCGATCTGGTGGAAGCAATGCGGGCACGAGGTGACGATGGTGAACACCTCGTAGCGATTCAGCGTCTCGATCGCCTGCTGGGCGAGCAT
The DNA here is from genome assembly GCA_020852815.1 of Gemmatimonadaceae bacterium. Classification (NCBI taxonomy): domain Bacteria; kingdom Pseudomonadati; phylum Gemmatimonadota; class Gemmatimonadia; order Gemmatimonadales; family Gemmatimonadaceae; species Gemmatimonadaceae bacterium. The sequence goes on from JADZAN010000046.1 coordinate 189,731, forward strand.
CTGGTACAGGTACTCGTTTCCCATGCGGCGCGCCGGGTCGCCGTTGCAGGTCTCTTCCTGGCCAAGGATGGCGAACTTGATCCCCGCCGCCTGGAGGATGCGGGCAAAGGCGACGGTCGTCTTCTTCGCCCGGTCGTCAAACGATCCCATGCAGCCCACCCAGAACAGGATGTCCGGGCGCTCGCCACGCTCCCACAGCTCGGCCATGGTCGGGATGTCCATCCCCTCCGCCCACTGGGCGCGCTCCGACGGCTGGAAGGCCCACGGCGAACCGTTGCGTTCCAGCGACTCGAAGGCCGGTTGCACCTCCTCGGGAAAGCGCGACTCCGTGAGGACCAGGTTGCGACGCATCTCGTTGATGATCTCCAACTGGTCGATGGAGACCGGGCACTCATACACGCAGGCGCGGCACGATGTGCACGACCACAGTTCCTCCTCGGTGATGAAGTTGTCGAGGAGCTTGTGGTCGAGGAGCGCGGCGCGCGACTCGGCGTCGCCCCGGGCCGCACCAATGAACGGCATCCCGAAGACATCGTCGCCGCCCACGATGGCGGGCGCGACCTCGAGCAGGCGCTGGCGCGTGTTGACGACGATCTTGCGCGGAGAGAGCGCCTTGCCGGTGATGTTGGCCGGGCACACCGAGGTGCAACGCCCACACTCGGTGCAGGAATAGCCATCCAGCAGGTTCTTCCAGCTCAGGTGCGTGACGTCGGCGGCGCCGAACACCTCCGTCTCCTGCTCCAGGTCCATCTTCTTCATCGCGCCCACGGTGCCCGGCCCACTCGTGTTGGACAGGAAGGTGTTAGGCAGCGAGACGATGACGTGCAGGTGCTTGGAGTACGGGAGGTAATTGAGGAAGGTGAGGATGAGGAGTGCGTGCAACCACCACGACACGTGGTGGATCGCCTGCACGGCACCGTGCGGGACGGAGGCGAACAACTGCGCCAGGGCGGCGGAGAGCGGCTGCACGGCGGCCGGGTGATCGACGCCGAGTGCACGGTCGGTGGCCGAAGTGACGAGCAGCGTCACCATCAGCGCGCCGATGAGCGAGAGGATGAAGATCGCGTCGCCCGAATGCACGCCATCGCCTTGCAGCCGACGGGGCTTCACGACGATGCGGCGATAGAGGAGGAGTGCGACCGCCGCCAGCACCGCCGCCGCTGTCAGCTCCTGCGAGGCGAGGAAGAGCCAGTACAAGGGCCCCGGGAGGATCTTCGCATAGGTGAAGCCGGGAATGAGCCCCTGCGCGATGATCTCCAGTGCGCCCACCTGCAGGACGAGGAAGCCCCAGAAGACGAGGGCATGCACCGGGCCGGCGAGCGGGTCGCGGAGGATCTTGGTCTGCGCGATGCCGATGCGCAGGAGATTCCACGCGCGTCGCGGGATGTCGTTGAGCCGGTTCTCGTCATGGCCAATGCGCAGGTAGCGCACCAGGCGCTGCGCGTTGTACGAGAAGAAACCCAGCGCCAGCGCGAGGACGAGGGCGAACGCCACGTGGGACATGGGAAGGGGGCGTGAGCGGTGACGTCAGTGCGACGACTGCCTGGCCTGCTGCACGGCGGCGGTGAGCGCGGGGACAACCTCGAACACGTCGCCCACGATCCCGTAGTCGGCCACCTTGAAGATGGGGGCCTCCTTGTCCTTGTTGATGGCGACGATGCACTTGGAGGTGCGCATTCCGGCGAGGTGCTGGATTGCCCCCGAGATGCCGACCGCGACATAAAGCTCCGGCGAGACGAGACGCCCGGTCTGCCCGATCTGGTCGGAGTGCGGGCGCCATCCTTCGTCGGTCACCGCGCGCGTGGCGCCGACCGCCGCATTGCCGAACGCCGCCGCGAGATCTTCCACCAGCTTGAAGTGCTCGGCAGCCTTGAGCCCACGACCACCGCTGATGATGATGGGCGCCTCGCCAAGGTCAAGCTTCTTGGAATCACCGAGGATCGTCTCCGTCACCTGCACGCGGGCCCCCGATGGATCGGCGGCCACCTGCTCGGTGCGCCCGGCCCCGGCCTTTGCAGCTGGCGATACCGACCCCGGGCGCAACGACAGGACGACCGGCGTTCCGACCAGCTTGAGCGTCTGCACCACCTTGCCCGTGTACCCCGGGTGCGTGACGATGACCGCATCGCCCCCCACGCTGAACGACGTCACGTCGGTCGCGATGGCGCACCCCAGCCGGGCCGCGGTACGCGGTGCGAGGTCCTTGCCCTGCTGCGAGGCCGAGAAGATCACGGCACGGTAGTCGCCGCCCTTCACGCGATCGGCCACGAGTGCCGCCGTTGTCTCGGGGGCGTAGTTGGCAAAGCCCGCATGTTCGGCGACCAGCACCACGTCGGCCCCGTACTGGGCCAGCGTCGCCGCCTTGGCCGCCACGCCGGCGGGGCCCACGAGGACGGCATGCACCTCGCCGCCGACCTGGTCGGCCACCTGGCGCGCGGCGGTCACCGCCTCGAGCGCCACCTTGCGCAGCTCACCGCCGCGCGCTTCCGCAAATGCCAGCACGTTAGGCATCAGAGCACCTTCGCTTCAGTCTGGAGGAGCTTCACGAGCTCGGGGACGGCCCCCGCCCCTTCGCCAATGATGCGCCCGGCCGCGCGCGCGGGCGGGAGTTCCATCTTCTCGACCGTCAGGCGCACCTCGCCGAGCTGCGCCGGCCTCACCTCGAGCGGCTTCTTCTTGGCCGCCATGATCCCCTTGAGCGACGGGTAGCGCGGGCGCGCGATCCCTTCGTCGATGGAGACGACGGCCGGGAGCGGGAAGGCGACCAGCTCACCGCCCCCCTCGATCTCGCGACGTGCCGTCCCCTTGCCGCCGGCAATCTCCAGCTTGGAGCAGGCATGGACGAGCGGGAGCCCCAGCAACTCGGCGACGACAAACTGGGTGACGCCGTTGGCGCCGTCGATCGACATCTTGCCGAACATGATCAGGTCGTAGCCGCCGGCCTTGAGTTCGGCGGCGAGCGCGGCGGCGATGGCGAAGGCGTCGTAGGGAACGGCGTCGCACTTGAGCTGGACGGCCTTGGCGGCCCCCATGCTCAACGCCTTGCGCAGCGTCTCCTGCACCACGTCGCCGCCAAGGGAGATCACATGGACCTCGCCCGCGCCGAGCTTCTCCGTGAGCTGCAATGCGGCCTCGACGGCGTATCCGTCGAAGTCCGACATGTCCCACTTGAGCCCCGCCTCGTCGACGCCCTTGCCCGACGCGGCGATCTTGAAGTTCACGTCCATCTCAGGGACGCGCTTGATGCAAACGGCAATCTTCACCGTTACGTCTCCAGGTGTGAAGGAAGCGGGGGGTAATCTAGCGGCTGCCCCCCGGGAACACAGGACGGCGATCCCCATCCCGGATGTCGCCGATCCCCCCATCTTTCTCCCATGACTTCGCCCACGAATCGTCGCGCGACTCCACGCATCGCCCTGGTCACCGGTGCCACCGCCGGGCTGGGGGCCGCCTTTGCCCGCGCCCTTGCCAGGCGTGGCTACGCCCTCGTCCTCGTGGCGCGGGACGCGGAACGCCTGGCCGGCGCCGCCGCCTCGCTGCGCGCCGGGCACGGCGTCGAGGTCGAGGTCATCGCCGCCGACCTCGCGACCGACGGCGGCGTCGATGCCGTCCTGGAGCGCATCGGCGAAGGAGCAAACGACGCGGCGCGCGCCATCGCGCTCCTCGTGAACAACGCCGGCTTCGGGACCAAGGGGTCGCTCGTCACGTCCGATCCGGTCGCGCAGGAGACGATGCTGCGCCTGCACGTCCTCGCGGTGCACCGCCTCACGCAGGGCGCCGTGCGGCAGATGGCGGCCATGGGGCGCGGGGCCGTCATCACGGTCTCCTCGGTGGCGTCGTACCTAACGAGCGCCGGCAACGTGAACTACTGCGCCACCAAGGGATACCAGCGCCTTGCCATGGAGGCGCTGGCGCGCGAGGTGGCGTGGCGCGGGATCTACGTGCAGGCGCTCTGCCCGGGCTTCACCCGCACCGAGTTCCACCAGCGCGCCGAGATGTCGATGCGCTCGATTCCCGGCTGGATGTGGCTCGACGCCGATCGCGTCGTGGCCGACTCGCTCGACGCGATGGAGCGCGGCTCGCCAACCGTGGTGACCCCCAGCGCCCGATACAAGGCGGCCGTCCTCCTCCTGCGTTTCCTCCCGCGCTGGGCGGTGCACCTCGCGAGCGGGCGATACCGCGAGACGCGACAGGCACCGGCCTGACCCTTGTCGCGCCGCGCCGCCGCCACAAGGACGCGCCCCTGGCGCCATGCGCTACGGGCGGAACTCGATGGCCGAGTACATCTGCGCGTAGACGTGACGCGCGGGGCCCGTGGCGTACTCGCGTGAACGGGTCACGGCGCGCCACCCCACACTCAGGCGGTGCAGGCGCAACGCGGTGCCGAACTCGTACTCGCTCACCGTCGGCACGCGCGTGACGTGGCGGTCGGTGGCGCGAAAGAGCGTACCATCGAGCGAGAAGTCGTGCGCCACGAACTCGCGGCGCCCGGCGGCACTCACCTGGAACTCCCACGCCCCCCGCCCTCGCCACGCCCGCGGGTCCCAGGGATGCGACATGTTGATCCCCAACCGAAGCTTGCCGCCGACATCGGCCGAGGTGCGGATGTTCCCCAGCGACGTTCCCACCGAGGGAGCGATGTCGAGGATCCCCATGCCGCCCGGCGCCCACCGGAGCGCCATGATCGACTGGCGCACGCCGAGGAGCACGCCGGGCTCGGCGCCCACCTGCGTCTCCCACCCGGTGGCCCGCGTGGTGTAGCGCGCGTTGATGTGGTGCGCGATGGACTGGGCCACCTTGCCTAACGCCGGGGCCCCCGTCACGCCCAGCGAGAGCGAGTACGTGCGCAACGCACGGTTGGAGATGCGTCGCCCCTCCCCCCCGAGGTAGAGCCAGGCCGCATAGGGGCGCTCGTACATCCACCCCTCGTAGGAAAACGGGGGACGATCGAGGTTGGGGGTGTACATGTCCTGCCCGATGAAGATCGATGTCGACAGGCAGGCACGATCGTCGATGCGTGCGGTCGCACACCCGGGCGCGCGGCGCCCCAGCGTGCGCCCCCACCACGGCGCGCGCAGCGTTTCCATCCCCAGCACCACGCCGTTGGTGTACTCCTCGTCGGTGCGCTTGCCGGGATGCTGCCAGAAGTTGTAGGCGTCGTTGTCCAGGCGCGCACGCGGGAGCCACCCCAGGGTGGGGTGTCGCGGCATGGAGCGCGCGGCCGCGTCCTTCTTCTCTCCCCGCTTCTCCGCCGAGTTGCCCGCGCCGCGCCCTTCGGCTGCACGGTCGGCATTCTGCGCCCCGGCGCGATGCGGAAGCATCGCCGCGAGCGCCAGCGCACAAGCCGCCAGCTGCATGCCGCGCACGAGCGCCATGGCGGCCGCCGCCGCACGGCCGCGCACACCGCCCACAACGACGAAGAGCCGGCGAACCGGCCCTTCGTGCCCTGCTGTGCGCCCGCTCACGCCCGGCAACTCAGTTGAACGCGTTGAGGCCGGTCACGGCCTGCCCGAGGATGAGCGAATGGACGTCGTGCGTCCCTTCGTACGTGTACACACTCTCGAGGTTGGCCATGTGGCGCATGGCCGAGTACTCGGCGAGGATCCCGTTGGCGCCAAGGAGGCGGCGCGCCTCGCGGGCGATGTTGGTGGCGATGTCGACGTTGTTGCGCTTGGCGAGCGAGACCTGCTGCGGCGTGAACGTGCCGGCGTCCTTGAGGCGCCCCAGGTGCAACGACACGAGCTGCGCCTTGACGATCTCCGTGAGCATGTCGGCCAGGCGCGCCTGTTGCAGCTGGAAGCCGCCGATCGGCTTGTCGAACATCACGCGGTTCCCGGCGTACGACACCGCTTCCTCATAGCACGCCATCGCCGCCCCGATGGCCCCCCACGAGATCCCGTAGCGCGCCTGCGTGAGGCACATGAGCGGCGACTTGAGGCCGCCGGACCTGGGGAGGAGCGCATCGGCCGGCAGGTGCACGTTGTCGAAGGTGAGCTCGCTCGTGTCCGAGGCGCGCAGCGAGAGCTTCCCCTTCTGGTCCTTCGCCTTGAAGCCGGGGGTGTTGGTGGGGACCACGAAGCCGCGAATCGACGACTGGTCCTTGTCCCCGTTGGTCTTGGCCCACACCACGGAGACGTGCGCCTGCGAGCCATTGGTGATCCACATCTTGCCGCCATTGAGAAGCCACGAGCCATCGGGCTGCTGCATGGCCATCGTGATCATCCCCGACGGATTGGAGCCGTAGTCGGGCTCCGTGAGCCCGAAGCAGCCAATCGCCTCGCCGCTGGCCAGCCTGGGGAGCCAGCTCCGCTTGTGCTCCTCGCTGCCAAAGGCGTAGATGGGATACATCACCAGCGCGCCCTGCACCGAGGCAAACGATCGGATGCCGGAGTCGCCGCGCTCCAGCTCCTGCATGATGAGCCCGTAGGCCACGTTGTTGAGCCCAGCGCAGCCGTACTCCTCGGGAAGGTTGGCCCCCAGGACGCCCAGCTCGGCCATCTCGGGAATCAGCTCGCGGGGGAAACGCCCCTCCACGTAGCACGATCCGATGATCGGGAGGACGCGCTCGTCGACGAAGCGACGGACGCTATCACGGACTGCGCGCTCATCCTCGGAGAGCGCGCTATCGATATTGAAGAAGTCGGTCGTCATGCGGGGGAAAGATAGCGGTTGCCCACGCGCGCGCCGAGGTAGGCGGCTGGGCCGGCGAGCAGGGCGGGAAAGACGAGGGTGGCGACGAGCGGTGCCCACCCCGGCAGTTTCATCGAGGTCGCGAGGGCACCGGCGAATCCTGCCACCGGTCCGCCCCCCACCGCCACCACCGCGAGGTACCCGCCCCACCCGAGCGCCCCGCCAAGCGCGGCGAGCAACCCCGGGGTACGGACGTCTCGCATGAGCACCCCGAAGGCCGCCGCCAGGAGGGGAACGATCCACCATCCCACGAGGACGGTGCCTAACGTGATCACGATCGCGAGAATGAGCGCACGCAGCACGACCATGGTCAGCGCCCTCCCGGCGTGAGGGTGAGGCGAGCCGTCAGCTGCGATGGCGAGAGCGAGTCCGGCGCCGCCGGGACGGTCGCGAGCTCCAGGTCGCCGTCGCGCCAGAAACGCAAACGGTCGGCGTAACGCGGCGAGGCCGGATTCCCGCTCTGCCCGCCAGGATACGTCACCATCGCCCGCACCGTGGGGCCCAGCTCGACGACCATGCGCCAGCTCGCCCCGAAGCCGCCATTCCCCACCGACGGGTTGAGCGTCCCGCGCCCTCCCTGCACCGCGAGGTCGCGCGCCGAGAAACCTTCCAACCCCAGCAGATGATTCACCTGCGCCGTCGTCTGTGCCGCCGTCCCCCACGCCCACTTCCCCGCCGCGGGCAGGCCGTTGCGCGCGACGAGCGTGTCGTATGCCGCGGCGAGCGCGCCGGCCAGGATCGCGTCGCGGTCCTCGACCACGCCGCGCGTCGTGCGGTTGTCCCACCAGGCGTTCGTGGAATCGCTCATCATCGCCAGGAGCACCGCCGAACTCGGCGTCGCCACGCGCACTGTGTCGCCCGCGGGAACGAGTTCGTCGAAGGTCCGCCGCACGACCTGCGAGAGCGCCTGCTCGAACAGGATCGCCCCGGTGTTGCCAACGCGATAGCGACGGTCCCAGGCGCCAAGGATCGAGTCGGCCGCGGCGAGCGATGGGGGCGCACCGGCGCGGGCCGTGGCGACGGCAGCCGCATTCCGCAGGTAGGTCACGAACCAGTCGGCGCGCACGCTCCCCGGGTCGGTCTGGAAGCGGCGCATGTCGTCCATGGAAACCTGTGGCGTGGCGCGCAGCAGCCGGTTGATCTGCAGCGCGCGCCATGGCTCGAAGGCCCAGTCGAAGCCGAGATACGCCGGCGCCTGCTGCGGATCCATAGGCTCCTGATTGGCCGAGGCCAGGAACCCCTGCGCCGGGTTCATCGCCTGCGGGTACTGCGACACGGGCCAGTAGCCGGTCCAGTCGCTGGCCGCGGTGGAGCCGTCGAAGATGGTGAGCCCGTCGCTCCCCGCCGGGCGCAACGGATAGTGCCCCGTGGAGCGGATGGCAATGTTCCCGCTGCGATCGGCGACGACGACGTTCTGCGCCGGCGAGAAGTAGTCGCGGGCAAAGGCCTCGAGGAAGTCGGCGACCGTCGTGGTGTGCTGCGCGTTGAAGAACGCCGACGCGAGATCGGTGGGTTCGTTCACGGTCCAGCGCATCGAGACCCAGTCCTTCTCCAGCCGGTGCATGGGCCCGCGATGCGTGTAGCGCACGGTGTCGACGCGCAACACCTCGCCGCGCTTCCCGCGATACACCTCCTCGCGCTGCTCGACCTCCTTCCACACGTCGTCGACGAGGTACTTCGTAGGGCGCACCTGGTCGTCGACCGTTTCGCGATAGAAGTCGAGAACGTCGGCGCCGGTATTGGTGAGCGACCAGGCCAGGTCGCGCGTGAAGCCGATGACGATCCCCGGCGACCCCGGAATCGTGACCCCGTACACGTCCAGCTTGCCCGGCACGACGAGGTGCGCCTCGTACCAGATGCTGGGAAGGGTTAGTCCCAGGTGCGGATCGCCGGCAAGGATGGGATGCCCGCTCTTGCTGCGCGAGCCGCTCACGACCCAGTTGTTCGACGCGAAGATGGACGACACCTCGGCGTCCTGCTGCGCGGTGCCCGAGGAGGGGAGGAGGTCGAGGAGAGCCAGCGCGCCGCTGTCGACGGCGCCGGCAGGGGGAACGTGCACCGCGTCGATGCGCGGTTGCCCGCTCCCGTTAGGCTGGATCGGCTCCTGGATGGGCGTGTGCGCGGGAAAGAGCGCACGCGCCGCCGCATCGCCCACCAGCGCGCGTGCGGCCAGCCGCTGCCGCTCGCCGTCGAGGTGGGCGAGCGTCCACCCCATGCGCGCATACAGGTGCAGCGAGTTGATGGGCGCCCAGCGCGCCGGCTGCCGGCCGAGCAGCTTGTACTCCACCGGCCACTCGGCGGGCGATGCATGATCGATGTAGGCGTTGACCCCCTCCGCATACGCCTCGAGCAGCCGCCGCCCGAGCGACCCGTTGGCGAGCGCGGCCAGCTTCTGCTCGGCCCCGCGCGCCATGCCGAGGGCGCGCGGTTCGCTGTCGGCGCGTATGGCGGCCTTGCCCACCAGTTCCGTGAGCGTTCCGGCGCCGGCGCGCGCCTGCAACTCGAGCTGGAACAGGCGGTCGCGCGCCACCACGTAGCCCAAAGCGCGGATTGCGTCTTCCTCGGTGGCGGCAAAGATGTGCGGGACGCCACGCTGGTCGTAGCGCACGTCGACCTTGCCGGTGAGACCGGGGAGCGCCGCCGTGGCACTATCGGGGAGCGTCGTGTACGCCGCCGCCCCCCATGCGCCGCGGACCGGGTCGAGGAAGGGGCCGAGCGGGGGGAGCGGTCCGGCGCCGAACTTCCCGATGTAGACGGTGCCGGCCAGGAGGAGCGCCGCGAAGACGCTGGCAAGGGGGCGAAGTCGCATGCCGGGAAGCTAGCGCTCCCTGCCGGGGCCGGTAGGCGCACGCCGACCGTCGCATGCACGGCGTCGCCTGCTGCTGCGGCTACGGCGGCAACTATGGCAGCAACTACGGCTGCAACGCGCGCTTGGCACGAGGCGTCGTCCCCACCTCGGCCGCCTTGCGACGAAACGCTGCGCCGTGGTCGATGGGGTAGCCGCTCTCTTCCTGCCACTGGTGCACCATCTCATGCAGGAGCGTGTCGGTCGCTTGCGCCCAACCATCGCGACGGATGTGGCGTCTGGAGATGGCGATCTCGGCGCCGGCTGGGTGCGACCGTGCCGGCGCGTAATGCCCGAGCCGCGACTTCATGCGGCGCGAGACGGTGACCGTGATGGTGCGCAGCGCTCCGCCAAAGTGCAGGGCGTTCAGGCGCGCGTGTTCGCGACGCAGTCGCACGGCCATGGCGTCGTCGTCCGGATGCAGCGGGGTGCGCCGTGGCGGACGCGGCGCGGCGTCGCGGTGGATGGGATGGGTGAGGATGATCCGCTTGGCGGCGAGGCGGGCCGCGCCGCGCGCCGTGACGAAGACGGCAATGGCGCGCACGACGTCGTCGGGAGCGGTGGCGAAGCCTTGCTGCACGCGCAGGGTGCCGGCGCGGAAGGAGACGAGCGTCGTGCGGTTTCGGGTGAGGCGGAGCGTCTGGATGCCGGTCATGCCGAAGGCACGCAGGCGATGGAGGAGGAGGTCGGCGGCGTGGGGGGAGGGGCGGGTGGGGGGGGTGGGGGTGGGGCTTGAGGGCGCGGGGGTGGGGGTGGCGCTGGGGCCCCCCCCCGACCACAACATCGCTCCCGCCCCCTCACCCTCCCTCACCATTCCATTCCGCGTTGTACCAGAAACGCCCCGACGCCTCCGCGCTCCCCGCCCGAGCGCCTCTCCGCCCTTTCCCGCGCGCCGATCATCAACTGGCGCGCTACCCTCACCACGACGCTCACCATCTCGTCCACCTCCGCGCCCTCCACGCGTACCACCGCCCGCCCCACCGCCGCGACGCCCCCCGTCGCCAGCAGTCGGCCCCAGAGCAAGCTCCAACTGCTCGGCCAAAGCGCTCAGGCCGAGTCGTGTGAGGAGCGCGCGAAGCACTTCGAGGGGCCTGGTGAGAAGGTCCGGTCGGCCGAGGACCAGATGTGCGTCACGATGCAGATCTCCGCAGCCGTTATGGTGATGACGTTTAGGCTCGACGGGCGGCCGCCGCGCGACCGGTTCGACACCGTCCCCGCGGTCGAGATCACGGTCCCCTTCCGCGTGTGCTCGATGTAGTGGATCGCCTCCTGGTGATCGTGCCCGCACAGCACGAGGTCGACGCCGATCTGCGCAAAGGCGCCGAGGATCTGCTTCGTGTGCTTGAGGCCGTGCCGCTGGGAAAGCTCCCCCTTTACCGGGTTGTGGTGCATCACGATCACGCGGGCGTCACCGCTGGGTGAGGCGTCGAACTCGCGACGCGCTCTCTCGATCTGCGGCTTGCGCAGGTCGCCGATGATCGAGATGTCGCGCACGTTCCAGGTGAGGGTGCGCGCGTGCACGCCCTGCGAGGTGTTGAGCCCCACCACCGTAGCCCCCGCGACGCGCAGCACGGGCTCCAGGTCGCGGTCGATGTACTGCCGGTAGCGCGTGTACATCCGCTCGGCACCCCGCAGGTGCAACGGCGACTCCCACCAGGCCACGTCGTGGTTGCCGGGAACGCACAGCACCTTGCTCACGCGGCGCGCGTCGCGGATGAAGGCGGCCGCGCGCTGGAACTCGCCCGAGCGCGAGCGCTGCGACACGTCGCCCGAGATCGCCACCACGTCGTAGCGCTCCGCCTGGATCTGCGCCTCGATGGCGTCGATCTGCGCCGGGACGGCGGGGCGCCCGAAGTGCAGGTCGGAGACGTGGAGCAGCCGCACGTTGGACATGGCGCCACGGGATGCCGAGGGGAGCGACACGCGTTAGGCAGTCAACCGGGCGATGACCGCGTCGGCAAACTGCCGCGTCCCCGCACTCCCCCCCAGGTCGCGCGTGACGGTCTTCCCCTCGCGCAGCGTCATCTCCACCGCCTCCTGGATGCGGCGACCCAGCGACGCATGCCCCACGTGCTCCAGCATCAGGCAGGCGGCAAAGGTGAGCGCGCTGGGGTTGGCAATCCCCTGCCCGGCAATGTCGGGCGCCGTCCCGTGCACCGCCTCGAAGATCGCCGCCCCGGCACCGATGTTGGCGCCGGGCGCGAGTCCCAGCCCCCCCACCAAGCCCGACACCAGGTCCGAGAGGATGTCGCCAAACAGGTTCGTCGTCACGATCACGTCGAACTGCTCCGGCCTGATCACCAACTGCATGGCGCAGGCGTCGATGATGCGCTCGTCGTATTGCACGCGCCCCTCGTACTCCTTGGCGATCTGCTGCCCCACCGACCGGAACAGCCCCTGCGAAAACTTGAGGATGTTCGCCTTGTGCACGAGCGTCAGCTTCCGTCGCCCGTGCGCCAGCGCGTACTCGAAGGCATAGCGAATCACCCGCTCCGAGCCCAGGCGCGTGATGAGCGCGATCGACTCGGCGGCCGCCTTCTCGTCCTCGCCGATCTTGATGTAGTGCTCGAGCCCAGCGTACAACCCCTCGGTGTTCTCGCGCACCAGCACGATATCGACCTTGTCGAATCGCCCGCCGCGCAGGATCACGCGCGCCGGCCGCACGTTGGCGTAGAGGTCGAACGTCTTCCGCATCGCGACGTTCACCGACCGATAGCCGTCGCCCACCGGCGTCTCGAGCGGCCCCTTGAGCGCCAGGCGCGTGCGCTTGATCGACTCGAGCGTCGCGTCAGGCATCGGGTTGTTGAGCGCCTGCACGGCCGCCATCCCGGCCAGCTGGCGATCGAACGCGAAGGGCGCCCCCGCGGCCTCGAGGATGCGAACCGTCGCGTCGGTGATGTCGGGTCCGATGCCGTCGCCCGGGATCAGCGTGCAGGGAATCGTCATGGCTGGAGAGAGTGCGTGAGGGAATGCGCGTGCCGACAAAAGCGTGACAGCGGTGTGGCGAACATCGGCGCGGCGCTCAGTCGCCGGTCACGTGCGTGGAACCACGAGATCGGCCACGCGACGCACCAGCGACCCCAGGACACCGGGGGCGTACGACGGTAGCGCTTCACCGGCCACTTCACCGGCCCACACCACGCGCGAGCCGCGTGCATCGACCACGGCAACCTGCAGCACCGCGCGCCCAGTCGTCGCATTCGGCGTCTGCTCGATGCGCAGCTCGAGCGGAATGAAGGCGTAGCGCGCGTCGCTCACGCCGGCCAGCGACCGCAACTGCGAGGCGAACGGCTCGCTCAGCATGTCCTCCGGCTTGCGCAGCACCGCGCGCACCGGGGCAAGCGCCCGAATCGTGGCCGGGTCGGTCACATACGTCGGGTTGCGCCTGGCCGCGCGCTGCATGGCGGGGGGAAAGACCCACTGGTTCGCCAGCCCGCGCTCGCCGAGTGCGGCCTCGAGTCCAGCGTCGAGCGATGCCAGCAGGACCTTCTCCCCGCCAGCGTTCGTCCGCCAGCCGAGCGGGTCGGCAGCCGCGACGCCCTGCGCCGGGAAGACGATGAGCTTCTGCGCCGCGAATCGTGACAGGACGCCGGCCGCTCCTTGCTGTGCGCCGCCCTGTTGCGGAGCACCCTGTTGCGCGCCGCCCTGTTGCGCAGCGCCCTGCGGCGCCGCGTCTGCCGGGCGTGTGGCGGCGGGCGTTGCTGACGGCAGCGCATTGGTCGCGGGTGCGCGATGTCCAGCGCCACACGCGGTGGCGGCGACCAGCGAACCAAGCGAGAGGAGCGTTGACACGGCGACCATGGGTCTGGACAAGCTAATCGCCCCGAGTCCGGGTCGCATCGCGTCGCGGCGGCGCGTCGCGGCGCATGGCGGCGCATGGCAGCGCGTGGCAGCGCGTGGCAGCGCGAGGCAGCGCGTGGCGGCGCGGCGGGGTGAGTCACGACGATGATGCGCCGCGTTGACCCCACCCCGCCCTCACTCCAATTTCGTCGCGCGTTTCCCCCCCCCCGAGCCTCCGTCTCCCGCCCCGTCCCCCTCGTTATGCGCCGACTTTCCACGGTAGTCGCCTGGGTCCTCGTCGCCGCCGGCGGCGCTGGCGCCTTCGCGTTCCTCGCCCTCAACCAGGGCGAGCGCGTGAGTGCCGCGTGGTTGGTGACCGCGGCCGTCTGCTTCTACGTCGTGGCGTACCGCTTCTACTCGCGCATCATCGCCGCCAACATCTTCGCCCTCGACGCCAACCGGCGGACACCGGCGGAGCGACTCAACGACGGGCGCGACTTCGTCCCCACCAATCGCTGGGTCGTCTTCGGGCATCACTTCGCCGCGATCGCCGGCCCTGGCCCGCTTGTGGGCCCGACGCTCGCCGCGCAGTTCGGCTTCCTCCCGGGGGCGCTCTGGATCGTGATCGGGGTGGCGCTGGGTGGCGCGGTGCAGGACTTCGTGATCCTCGCCGCCTCCGTCCGCCGCAACGGGAAGTCGCTGGGGCAGATGGCGAAGGAGGAGATCGGGACGGTGGCCGGGATGACGGCGCTCGTCGCGGTGCTCGGGATCATGATCGTCCTCATCGCGGTCCTCGCCCTCATCGTCGTCAACGCGCTGGGTGAGAGCCCGTGGGGCGTGGTGACGGTGGGGCTGACGATCCCGATCGCGCTCGTCATGGGGGGCTACATGCGCTGGATCCGCCCCCACAAGGTTCTCGAGGCGACGGTGATGGGGCTCGTCCTCCTCGTGGTGGCGCTGTACGTCGGGCGCGGGGTGGCGGAGAACCCGGCGCTGGCGCCGACCTTCACGCTCAGCCGCACGGCGCTGGCCTGGGCGATCATGATCTACGGCTTCTGCGCCTCGGTGCTCCCGGTGTGGTTGCTGCTGGCGCCGCGCGACTACCTCAGCGCCTTCGTGAAGATCGGCGTCGTGGTGGCGCTGGCGTTAGGCGTGCTGTTCGTCCTTCCGCCGCTGGAGATGCCGGCCGTCACGCGATTCATTGACGGGACGGGGCCGGTCTTCGCGGGGAAGGTCTTCCCCTTCTGCTTCATCACGATTGCCTGCGGCGCGATCTCGGGGTTCCACTCGCTCATCGCATCGGGGACGACCCCCAAGCTCCTCGAGCGCGAGCCCGATGCGCGCTTCATTGGCTACGGGGCGATGCTCACGGAGTCGCTGGTCGCCACGCTGGCGCTCATCGCCGCCTGCGTCCTGACCCCGGGGACCTACTTCGCGATCAACGCCCCGCCAGCCGCAATCGGCGTCACCGCCGAGAGCGCCGCCGTGGCCGTGGCCAACTGGGGCTTCACGCTCGACCCGGTCGAGTTCAAGCAGCTGACGGCCAACGTCGGCGAAACCAAGCTCCTGTCGCGCACCGGCGGCGCGCCATCACTCGCCGTCGGCATGGCGCACCTCTTCTCCAACGTCCTCGGCGGGTCGACGGCGATGGCGCTCTGGTACCACTTCGCCATCATGTTCGAGGCGCTCTTCATCCTCACCACGCTCGACGCCGGGACGCGCGTGGGACGGTTCATGCTGCAAGACCTGTTGCGACACGTGTATGAACCCCTCGGGCGCGTCGCGTGGTACCCCGCGGTGGTCTTCTCCAGCGCCCTCTTCGTGGCGGCGTGGGGCTACTTCCTCTACCAGGGGGTCGTCGACCCGTTAGGCGGGATCAACTCGCTCTGGCCGCTGTTCGGGATCGCCAACCAGCTCCTCGCCGTCGTCGCGCTGTGCGTGGGGACAACCGTGATCGTGAAGATGGGGAAGAAGGCCTATGCCTGGATCACCCTCCTCCCCCTCACCTGGCTCTTCGTCGTGACCATGACCGCCGGCTCGCTCAAGATCTTCTCCAGCGATCCCAAGCTCGGCTTCCTCTCGCATGCGCGCATGGTGCAGGACCTCCTCTCGGAGGGAAAGCTCCCCGGAAACGTGAAGTCGGCCGCCGACGCGGCCCGCCTCATCACCAACGACCGCGTCGACGCCTTCGTCGCCGCCTTCTTCATGATGTCGGTCGTGGTGATCATCGGCGCCTCGGCGTGGGAGTGGATCGCCGTCGCCTCGGGCCGCAAGGAAGCGCGCAGCACCGAGATCCCCTTCGAGCCGCGCGCCATCGCGGTGGGAGACTGAGCATGGTCTACTCGTCAGGCGCGTCACTCATCCCGCGCACCGCAGCACGGACGCAAACGCGCCTCATGCGCGTCACGCGCAAAGAGCGCCTAACGCGCGCCGCCGCGCTCGTGGCCGGTGCCGCCGCGTTGCACGGCGCAGCGCCGGCGACAGCGCAGGCACAACGCACCTTCACCGACCTCACGATCCCGTGGATGATGCGCGGCCCCGAGGTGTACGGGCGCGAGCCGCAGCGCGTGCGCTTCACACCGGACGGGGCGTGGATCTACTTCCAGTGGCTCCCCGCCGGAACGGACTGGCGCAAGGCAGCGGAGCCGTATCGCGTGCGCGCCGTTGCGGGAGCGATCCCCGAAGCGGTCTCGCGCACACACATGGACTCGGTCGGCCCGCTCCTCGAACCCGGCTCCCTGTCGCGCGACCGCCTGCGCCGCGTCGTGTCCTACGAAGGCGACCTCTATCTCGTCGACCTCAAGACGTCGCAGGCCCGGCGCCTCACGCAGACGACGATCATCGAGAGCAATCCCACCTTCTCGGCCGATGGGCGCCGCGTCTTCTTCATCCGCGACGGGGCGAACATCATGGCGCTCGACCTCGACTCGCCGCGCATCGAGCAGCTGACGGACATCCGACCAGCCCCTGCCCCGCCGACCCCTCCCAAGGCCGAGGCGCAGCGCGCCCAGCTCGAGGCGCAGCAGAAGGCGCTGTTCGAGGTGATCCGCGACCGCGTGTCGCGCGACTCGATCGACAAGGCGGAGCGCGACGCACAGCTGGCCGAGCGCCCGAAGACCCTCTACCTGCAGGCCAATGAACGCGTGACGCAGCTCTCCGTCTCGCCCAGCGGACGCGCGCTCCTCTTCGCGACTACGGTGGGGACGCAGGCGGCGCGGCAGGCGAATGTTCCCAACTACGTCACGCTGAACGGCTACACCGAGGACCTGGTGGTGCGCACCAAGGTCGGCGACGTCCTTGGCGGCGGGCGACTCGGCGTGATGCAGCTGCCGGCGGGCACGGTGTCGTGGCTGCGCCCCATTCCCGGCGACTCGACGGCGCTTCCGTCGATCCTCGCCCTGCTCGGCTGGAACGACGCCGGGACGCAGGCGCTGGTCTTTGCCGAGCAGCGCGACTTCAAGGCGCGCTACCTCCAGCGCTTCGACGCCGACTCGTCGCGGCTCGCCACGCTCGACGTCCTGCGCGACACGGCGTGGGTCGGCGGGCCGTGCTACCCGTGCGGCGGCTGGCTCCCCGGCGGTGCGCGCGCCTGGTTCGTGAGCGAAGCCGACGGCTACGCACACCTCTACACGATCAATGCCGACGGGAGCGACCGCCGCCAGCTCACCAGGGGATCATTCGAGGTGCTCGACGCGGAGTTGAGCGACGATCGCACCGCCTTCCAGCTGCACACGAGTGAAGTCTCGCCGTTCGAGCGGCACTTCTACCGGCTGCCGATCGCCGGCGGGACAGCGGCGCGCCTGACGAGTGAAACGGGCGGCCACACGGTGACGGTCTCGCCCGATGGCCGGTTGCTGGCCGACGTCTTCTCGACCGCCAACCGCCCGCCGGAGCTGTTCGTGCGCGCCAATCGCCCCGGGGCCACGGCGGCGCGCCTGACGACGTCGCCGACTGCGGAGTGGCTCGCCTTCCCCTGGCTGCAGCCCGAGATCGTGCGGATCCCGGCGTCGGACGGCGTGCAGGTGCCGGCGCGGATCTATCGCCCACAGGATGTGAAGGCCGAGCCTAACGGCGCGGCGGTGATCTTCGTGCACGGTGCAGGCTACATGCACAATGTGCACAACTATTGGTCGAGCTATTCGCGCGAGTACATGTTCAACCACTACCTGGCCAGCAAGGGCTACGTGGTGCTGGACATCGACTACCGTGCCAGCGCCGGATACGGACGCGACTGGCGCACCGCCATCTACCGCTGGATGGGCGGGCGCGACCTGCAGGACCAGGTGGATGGATCGCGCTACCTGCAGAAGACCTTTGGCATCGACCCGGAGCGCATCGGACTGTACGGCGGGAGCTACGGCGGCTTCATGACGCTGATGGCGCTGTTCAACGCGCCCAGGGAGTTCGGCGCCGGCGCCGCATTGCGCTCTGTCACCGACTGGGCGCACTACAACCACGGCTACACCGCGCGCATCCTCAACCAGCCGCAGCAGGACACGCTCGCCTATCGGCGCTCGTCGCCGATCTTCTTTGCGCAGGGATTGGAGGACCCGTTGCTGATGGCGCACGGGATGGTCGACGTGAACGTGCACTTCCAGGACATCGTCCGCCTCACGCAGCGCTTCATCGAGTTGGGGAAGACCGGGTGGGAACTCGCCGTCTACCCGGTGGAGGACCATGGCTTCGTGCGCCCGGATTCGTGGAGCGACGAGTATCGGCGCATCTTCGAGCTGTTCGAGGCAACGCTCCCCGCCAGGCGGGCCGGCAACGGGGGAGGGTCACGATGAAGTGGGCCGCCGACCTCACCGTGCGCTTCGCCGTGCGCCTGTCGCGCGCCACGTCCACGCTCAACCGCATCATCGGCGCGCCGGACTACGACGGCTACCTGCGCCACCACCGCCGCTGCCATCCCGACTGCCGCCCGCTCACCAGGGACGAATTCGTGACGCAGCGGCTGGAGGATCGCTACTCGCGTCCCGGGGCGCGTTGCTGCTGACGGCCACCCTCCTCTTCATCCACCGTCGCCTCCGCTTGGCGCACCACTGACTCCGGGTATCCCTTGAGGCGAAGGAGCGCGACGGCGTTCCGCGTCGAGGAGGGGCCCGGGCGCAGCGTGTAGTCGAAGAGCAGTTCGCCATCCGCCTCCTGCTCGCGGAAGTGCCACGCCTCGTAGCGCGGGGCCAGCCAGCGCAGCAGCTCGATGTCGTGCGTCGCGACCAGCACCACGTGCGGCGCCACGTCCAGCGCCTCGAGCACCGCACGCGCCGCCGCGATCCGCTCGATGGTGTTGGTCCCGCGAAAGAGCTCATCGACGATGAAGAGCGTCGGCGCCCCGCCCTGCGACTCGACGATCAGGTCGCGCACCCCCTCGACCTCCGCCAGGTAGTAGCTCTTCCCCTCGAGGAGCGAGTCGCTGCGCCCGATGCAGCTCCGCACCGCGAAGGCGCTCCCCTCCCAGCGCGTGGCGCGCACCGTGTGGATCGTGCGCGCCAGCACCGCGTTCACACCCACCGTGCGCAGGAACGTCGACTTCCCGGACATATTGGAACCGGTGACGAGCCAGCTCGCCCCGCGCACCTGGAAATCGTTGGCCACCGCGTTGGGGAGCAACGGGTGCCGCAGCGACTTCGCGTGCAGCTGACGGGTGTCGCCCGTCGCCTGCGGCCGGCACCACGCACTCCCCCACTCGCGTCGCACGGACGCGACGGCGATCGCCGCATCGATCGTCCCCACTGCCTCGTACACGGCGCGCAATTCACTCTGCCGCGAGCGAATGCGCTCGATCGCGAAGTTGAAGGCGTTGAGGTCGAGAAGGAATGCGATGTTGAGGTACTCCTGGAACGATCGCGCAAGCTCCGCCATTGCCCCCACCGCCGGGTTGTCGCTCCCCGTCTCGAAGGCGACCCAGCGCGAGGCACGCCTGAGCAGGCGCAACGATCCCGCATGCCGCCGCAGCACCTCGAGGTACGGCGCCAGCGCGGGATCGTCCACGTGCCGCAGTCGCTCCGCCACCACCGCCAGGATCGGCAACGCCCGCAGTGACGGGACGAACGGATCGATGCGCGGACGCATCGCGAGCTTCACCAGGTAGTTGGCCACAAAGAGCGCGATGAGCACCAGGAGCGCCCTCGGCCACACCGGGATCGCGAGGAGCAACACCACACTCGCGATCGAGTCGACAACGAAGAGCGCACGCATCGGCGAGGGTGACGGCAACGCTCCCCACAACAGGTCGGGGAGGAAGCTCACGTGCCAGTCCTTGAGCCGCAGCAGGTCGCGCGTCAGGCGCGTGCGAAGCGCCGCGTTCTCGCCGACCCGTTCCACCGCCGCCTCGAAGCGCGCTGGCTCCTCGACCATCGCAGTCGGGCGGCGCAACCGGTCGTAGAGAAGCTGCCCCCCCACCTGGCTCGCGGTGCGATCGAGCGTTGCCCAGACGGCATCCATGTCCAGGTCGCGCCAGGTGCGATCGTCGAGGGTGCCGTGTGCCTCATTCGCCCCCTCGCGCCCCCGGAACCAGGCGGCGGCGCGCTCCACGTCGCGCTCGCGCGCGATCGGGGCACCGAATCCATCGAGATAGCGCTCCGTCCACCGACGCTCGTCGCCGACTCGCTGCCACGTCAGCAGCGCCGCGATGGCGATCACGCCGAGGATGAAGGCCAGCGCCAGGGGCGACATGGCGGCCAATCTAGCGCCGCACCCCATGACGTATGAACGGTGTTCGCCGCAGATTTCCGTAGACCAAACCCCGCACCCTTACCATCCCGTGAAACGCCTCGCCAAGCTCTTACTCGTCACCGTGGTGATCGCCTACGGCGGCATCGTCGTGGCGCTCAGGCTCGGCGAGAAGGGGATGGTCTACCAGCCAGCGGAACGCGCCGTGCACGCGCCGGCGCCGGCCTTCAAGCTGCAACAGCGTGAGGTGCGCTTCGCCAGCGGCGACGGCACCGAGCTGTCGGCGTGGATCGTCCCGGCCGCGGCACGCGACTCGAGCGGAATGTGGCTCCTCATCTGCCACGGGAACTACGGCAACATCGGCTACGGCGAGCGCCCCGAGTTCTACGCCTTCGCCCGCGACATCGGACTCAACCTGCTGGCCTTCGACTATCGCGGCTTTGGTGACAGCGGCGGCGCCCCGGACGAGGCGGGGTTCTACCGGGATGCGATGGCGTCGTGGCGCTACCTCACCGACTCGCTGCATGTCCCCCCGTCGCGCATCATCGTCTTCGGCCACTCGTTAGGGAGCGGCGTGGCAACGGAGTTGGCCACACGGGTCGATGCCGCCGCGCTGGTGCTGGAAGGCGCTTTCACCTCGGTGACCGATGTCGGCGCGGAGATCTACCCGCTCCTCCCGGTGCGTCTCCTGTCCACGCAGCGTTTTCCGTCGCTCGCGCGCATCGCCGACGTGCGGGAGCCCAAGCTCTTCCTGCACTCCCCGGAAGACGACGTGATCCCATATGCGCACTCCCAGCGCCTGTTCGCCGCCGCCGGGGCACCCAAGTCGTTGGTCGCCGTGCGCGGCGGGCACATGGAAGCGTTCAGCAAGGACAAAGTGGTGTACTTCGGTGCGCTGGCAGGTTTGGTGAGCACCGTCACACCGTCGTCGCCTGTCGCGGCGGTGCCTGTCTCGACCGTTCGCCGCACACGGAACCACGGACGCGCCGGCCAGTAGAACAAGGCGGGCGACGCCGCACCTGACGAGGCCCGGCGCGAGATCCGGACATGGATTCCCGCTCGCCTGTTCACTATAGTTAGAGACGGCGAACGGCTCGTGCCGAAGCGGCGCACGACCGCCCGTCACCTTCCCGTGGTACGTCCTCCCCGCAGCACTTCGCGTCCACCGACGCACCTCCTCTCACGCTCTCGCCGGCGTTCCAGCCCGTGACGCGAGCGCCTCCAGACCACATGACTCGCACTCATCGATTCGCGCGACACACCCTCCTGCTGGGCACAGCGTTGCTCTCCGCATCGTGCCAGCGCGAGGTGGCCCGCACCGCCGGCGCCGACACCGGGCTCGCGCTCGCCACGTCGGCGCGACAAAAGGACTCGCTCATCGTCCTCAAGGACTCGCTCCTTGCCGATCGCCAGCGCCAGCTCTCCGAGCAGAGCGCGCTCATCGGTGATGCCGCAACGTCGGCGCGCCTCATCACCGAGATCAACGCCTCGCTCGCCAAGGTGCGCGACCTCAAGGTCAAGGGCGACACCACGCGCCCTGAGTCGGGGGTCGCCAGCGCCTCGACCGAGCTCGCCGGCATGCAGGACAAGGTCGCCGCGGTCATGGCACGCCTCGATGCCGCCGAGGCGCGCGTGCGCTCGCTGCGCCGCGAGCGGAGCGCGCACGCCGACTGGGACAGCACGCAGGTGACGCAACTGCGCACCTATGAGCGCTCGATAGCCGACCTGCGCGCGAGCGTTGAGGCACAGCAGTCGCAGATCACCGCGCTCACCGGTCGCGTCGACTCGCTCTCGCAGGCCAACGTGGCGCTCTCGTCGCGCAACGATTCGGTCGTTGCGCTCAACCGGGCCATGGCCGCGCACGAGGACTCGGTCTTCGTGGCCGTTGGCACCGAGGAGCAACTCAAGCGCGACGGGATCGTGCGCCGCGAGGGCGGAACCTGGATTCTCCTCGGACGCGGGAAGACGCTCGTCCCGGGACGCGACCTGGATCGTGGCGCCTTCCGCGTGCTCTCGAAGGAGAAGGACCGCACCATCACGCTCCCGGTGGCCGACAAGGACTACCTCGTGGTGTCGCGCCACAACCTCGCCTTCACCGACGCACCGGCCGCCGCGAAGATGCGCGTGCGTGGCGCGGTGCACATCACCGATCCCGAGCGCTTCTGGGGCGCCTCGCGCTTCCTGATCCTCGTGCAGCGTTAGGCGGCGCGTTCGCGGCACCAACGGCGCGAACGGCGCGAGCCGCGGGGATCTCCCGCGGCTCGCGTCACGTCAGGCACCCGGGCCCGATCAGGATTCGTCGGCCGTCGGGCCGTAGATGGACGGAACGGGGACGTTGTGCAGGCGCAGATACACCGAGAACTGCCCCCGGTGGTGGATCTCGTGGTTGATCACGAAGGTGCGCAGCACGGCAATGCGCGGCATCGTGAAGATCGTGTGCCCGGCATTCTTCAGCGACCACGCCACCATGAAGTCGGCGTCGCCGGACGACGCGATCGCCGCGCGTGCCTTGCCCACGTTGTCGTCGAACGCGGCAAGGATCTCCGCCACCGTCGCCAGCCTGGGCGTCTTGTATCCTTCGCCCCCCGGCGGATTCATGTCCAGCTCCACTTCCTTCATCGTCACCACGCCCCAGAAGGGGAGCGCGGCGAGGTGGTTGGCCAGCTGGCCTAACGACATCGACTTCTCATGCGGCTTCCAGCCGAACTGCGCCTCGGGCGCACGCTCGAGGAGCTTGCGCGTGGTGGCCATTTCATGATCGAACTCGGGGAGGATCGACTGCGCGATCGACATCGGGCGTACTCCGGATGATGGTAACGGGGGTGGCGCGGGAATATCGGGTGGCGACGCACCCCCCGCCAGCCGCGCCGCCGCGCCACCCTGGGGGCGCATCGCCGAACGAGGTGCAATGCCGCAACGGCCACGCGGCGTTCGTTAGGCGCGCACCGGCAGGGCGCGGGGAATCACCAGCGGGAGCAACACCGCGGCGACCGCCGCCAGCGTCGCCCCCAGCAGGAACGCCGTCGGCGCCCCCCGCGCATCCCAGACCGCGCCGAACAGGAGCGAGGCGGGGAGCGCCCCCACCCCGATGGCCAGGTTGTACAACCCGAAGGCACGCCCACGCGCCGCCGCGGGGACCAGGTCGGCCACCAGCGCCTTCTCCACCCCCTCCGTGAGGCCGAAGTAGATGCCATAGGCGAGGAAAAGAAGCCACGCCGACCACGCCCCCTCCGCCACTGCAAAGCCGACGTAGGTCGCGGCATACACGAGCCATCCCGCGACAATCAACCCTCGGCGCCCCACCCGATCCGACAACGCACCCGCCGGCGTCGAGGACAGCGCCTTGACCACATGCAGCGCGGACCACAGCACCGGGAGCATCGCCGTCGCCACGCCGAGCGACCGCGCGCGGAGAAGGAGAAAGGCATCGGTCGAGTTCCCCAGCGTGAAGAGGAGGAGGACGGCGAGATACGCCGTGAACCGCCCTCCCAGTCGCGCCTCGCCGCCAGCCGCAACTCCGGCCGCACCATCAAACGTACCGCCGGCCGATCCGGCTACCGATCCGCCAGCTGCACCACCATCATCGCCCGGCGGCGCGCCCGCCGCTGGTACGGCGCGATCGTCCTCGCGCACCATGCCGATGAGCACCACCATCGCCAGCGCCGCCGGAATCGCCGCCAGCAGGAAGACGACGCGGAGCGACACCCCGCCCCAGGCCATCAGCGCGAAGGCCAGCAGCGGCCCCGTCACCGCCCCCAGGTGGTCGGCGGCACGATGAAAGCCGAATGCCGCGCCGCGCCGGGCGGGCTCCACAGCGTCGGCGAGCAAGGCGTCGCGCGGCGCCGTGCGAATCCCTTTCCCGATCCGGTCGATGATGCGAATGGCAAAGACGTGACCCGCCACCTGCGCGACTCCAATCAGCGGGCGCACGACCGACGCCAGCAGGTACCCCACAACCACCAGCGGCTTGCGACGCCGCAATCGATCGCTCCACCACCCGCTGCCAAACTTGAGCAGCGACGCCACCGACTCCGCCGTCCCCTCGATCGCGCCCACACCCAGCGCGCTCGCACCGAGCGTGGTGGCCAGGAACGTCGGGATGAGTGGATAGATCATCTCGCTCGACACATCGGTGAGGAGCGAGACCAGCGAGAGCGCGATCACCGTGCGCGGCAACCGTCCGGAAGCGGTCGACATGCGCTCAATGTACAGGCTGCAGCGCCGGCGGTGCCGGCGTGCGCCGCTCTTGCGTCAGGTCGCGACGTGGCCGCATTTAGAGCCTATGCTCCCCACCTCCGGCGCCGTCCGCCGCGCCTTCGACGCCCTCCTCCCGGCGCGTCGGCACCTCCTCGCCACCGACTCGGCGACGATCGAGCGCCAGGTCGCGCTCGCCGAGGTGGCAGCGCCAAGCGGGGGCGAGTCGCAGCGCGCGCGCGAGGTGTGCCGCCACTGGCGCGCGATCGGCCTCGCGCCCTCGATCGACGCGGCGGGGAACGTCATCGCCAGGCGACAGGGCATAACGGACGACTCTCCGGTGGTGGTCTGCGCGCACCTGGACACCGTTTTCGGCGCCGACGTCCCGCATCACATGCGGCGCGACCGCGAACGCATCACGGGGCCGGGCATTGGCGACAATGCACGTGGCATTGCCGGGATGCTGGCCATCGCCCACGCGATGCAGGCGACCGGGACGGCGACGCGCCGCCCGATCCTCTTCGTCGCCACCACAGGGGAGGAAGGGGGCGGCAACCTGCGTGGGGCGCGCCACCTCTTCGCGACGGCCGGCGCCGGCGCGCACGCCGCCATCGCGCTGGACGGCGCCGGCGACGAGCGCGTGGTGACGCACGCGTTAGGCACGCGCCGCTATCGCATCGCCTTCGCCGGCCCCGGCGGGCACTCGTGGGCCTCATACGGCGTCGTCAATGCGATCCACGCCGCCGCCACCCTCGCCGCCACGCTCGCCGCCTGGCCGCTCCCATCGTCACCGCGGACGGCGCTCACCGTCTCACGCATTCACGGCGGTACGGCGGTAAACGCCATCCCCGCCGTGTCGGCCATCGAGATCGACGTGCGCTCCACCGCGGCGGGCGAACTCGAGCGACTGAACCGGGAGATCCACGCCGCCGCGGTCCGCGTCCTCGAGGCGCAGAATCGCCAGCGGCGCCCGGGAACGCCCCCGCTCTCGATGTCGCTGGAGATCACCGGCGACCGCCCCGGCGGTGCACTGGCCGGCGACGCCTTCATTGGCGAGGCCGCCTTCGCTGCCACGCGCCTTATCGGGCGCACACCCGACAGCGCCATCGCCTCCACCGACGCCAACATCCCGTTGCACCTGGGGCTTCCGGCCATTGCCCTCGGCGCCGGCGGACGCGGCGGCGACGTCCACACCCCGCACGAGTGGTTCGAGAACCGCGAGGGAGCACTCGGCCTCGTGCGTGCCCTCACCATCCTCGCCGCCGTCGCCGAGCTGGCGTGAGCGGGGAGGCGCCGCGTTGCGCCTGGCGATGTCGCCCGCGGCTCGCCCGGGTGCCGCGCCACCTGAGGAACGCTACGTGGCGGGGCGCGGTGGTTCGTGCGCGGCCGGCACGTCACGTCGCGCCGCCGGGTGCCCGCCCTGCGCCGCTTCGTCATGCACGTGCGCGTTAGCCAGCAGCGACGCCCGGGCGCGGTCACGCTCGCGCGCCATGCGGCAGGCAATGGAGCGGCACCCGGCAATGTGCGCGGCCACCAGCGGCGCGTCGCGGCGGATGTTCGTGATCCCGCCGCTCGCGTCGTAGTTGTGTCCCACGAAGTAGAGCCCGGGCTGGTCGGCGCTCGTGACGCGGTCGCGCCGCCGCGCGAAGCCGCGGTCGTCGCAGTGCACGAGGTCGCGCAGGAGGCCTAACGCCGGCGCGAAACCGGTGGCCAGGATGATCGCGTCGAAGGGGGCCGAGCGACCGTCGGAGAAGACCGCGCCGTCCTCGGTGAGGTGGTCGATGGTCCCCAGTTGCAGCTGCGCCTGCCCGGCCTTGATTGCATCCACCAGTTGAAAGCCCACGATGGGGATGGCGTCGAGCGCGGAGTACGGCGGACGCGGGATCACCGGCGCGCCGCGGCGCGCCTCCGTGATGCCTTGCACCCGGCGCACCACCCACTCCTGCACGGGACGCGGAAAGCGGCGCACCACCGAGGAGAGGTACTGGATGGGAACCCCGGCAATTGCCAGCGGGACCACGTGCGCCCCGGAGCGGACGAGCATCGTCACCCGCGCGCCGGCGCGCGCCAGCTCGCTCCCGATCTCGCCCCCCGAGTTGCCGACGCCGACCACCAACACTCGCTCCCCCACGAATGGCTGTGGCCGGCGATACTCGACCGAGTGCATCACCGTCCCGCGAAATCGCTCACGCCCGGCCAGCGCCGGCATTCGCGGGTTGGACATGATCCCGGTGCAGATCACCGCCGAGCTGCCGTCGATACGCGCGCCATCACGCGTCGTCGCCGCCCACCCGTGCGCCGAGCGGCGCAGCTCCACCACGTCCACGCCCGTCTCGACCGACAGGGCGTTGTCGCGCGCGTAGCCTTCGAGGTAGGCCACGAACTGGTCGCGCGTGGGAAAGAGCGGCGTCCCCTTCGGATAGTCGCCCCCCGGGAGCGTCGACATGTGCCGCCCCGTGTGCAGCACCAGCGAGTCGTAGGTCGCCCGCCACGCGGCGCCTAACGATTGGCCGCGCTCCAGCACCCGGTGGTCGATCCGCCGGCGCGCGAGGCACGCCGCCGTCGCCAGCCCGGCGGGGCCCGCGCCAATCACCAGTACCGGGTGGTCGAGGGTCGGCCTGTTCATTGGCAGCGCACAGGGAGGGAACGAACGAGGGGGACCCATTCAGGGCCCCCCAATGTACCCCCGCCAGCGCCGCGCGGAACCACCGAGGCGCCTGCAAGCCGCAACGGCTACCGCTCGACCCTCACCTCGGAGTGGTCGCCGATCGTCACCTCGCCCGTGACGCCGGCCAGCACCACCTCGCTCCCGATGAGCGAGTTGCTGATGGTGCTGCGCGCAATGCGCGTCTTGTCCCCGATCACCGTGTCGCGCAGGTGCGACCCCTCGATCACGCTCCCCTTCCCGATCGAGACGTTGGGCCCGACAACCGATCCCGAGATGGTGACGCCGTCCTCGATGTACACCGGGTGCACGAGCTGCGACGCGTCGATCCCCGCCGGCACGCGCGCACGCCCCTTCTCCAGCATCGCGCGGTTGGTGTCCAGCAGCGTGTCGATCTTCCCCGCGTCGTACCACCCCTCGACGTCGATCACCTTGATCTTCGCCCCATGCTCGATCATGTACTGGAAGGCGTCGGTGAGGTAGAACTCCCCCTGGTTGGCCGGCTGCGCCAGCACGTGCGCGACCCCCTCGTACAGCAGCTTCCAGTTGCGGATGTAGTAGAGCCCGATGTTCGCGCGCTTCGAGACCGGCGTCCTGGGCTTCTCCACGATCTTCGTCATGTAGCCGTCGGCATCGGTCACCACCACGCCGAAGCGCTGGTAGTCCTCGACCTCCTTGGTCCAGATGATCCCGTCGGCATCGGTCGAGTTGATCACCGAGAGATCGGCGTCGAAGATCGTGTCCACGAAGATGATGAGGACCGGCGCATCGACGTGCGCTCGGGCCAGCGCCACCGCCCCGGCCGTCCCGTCTTGCACCTGCTGCTCGATGAACACCCCGGGAATGCCGTACGCCGTGCGCGCGTGCGCCTCGACCTTCTCCTTGAGGTGACCGGTGATGTAGATGACCTGGTCCACGTTCCCCAGCCTGGCCACGTCATCCATGACGTAGTCCATCACCGGCTTCCCCGCGACCTTCAACATCGGCTTCGGGGTCAGGTGCGTGTGGGGGCGCAGGCGTGTTCCCTTCCCCGCCAACGGGATGATGACCTTCATGCGTGCCTCGGGCAGTGCAAGGTGTACGGAATGATGGCTCGGACGTGAGAGGCGCCGCATGCCGCCGCGCTCTGCCACGCGAAAGGTAGTGACTGGTTAGGCATCGCCACGTCGATTTGCCGCCTCGCCGTCACGGCGCGTTGGTCCCCTCGCGCCCGTAGCGATCCTTGATGCGCACCACATCGTCGAGCTCGGGGGTCGATGCCTCGAGCACGTCGCAGTCGGTCACCGCCTCCATGTAGTGCACCGTCCCCGGCGTGATGCGAAACGCATCGCCCGGCTTGAGCGCCTGGTCGCGCAGCTCCGACTCGCCAGGGAGCTTGACCCAATACTTCATCTCGCCGGTGAGGAGGTACACGGTCTCGTCCTTCACCTCGTGATACTGGACCGAGAGCGCCTGCCCCGCCGTGATGTGGAGGATCTTCCCCACGTACCGGTCGGTGTGCGCCCAGATGATCTCGTGCCCCCACGGCTTCGGCACTCGGCGCACCTCCGCGCGCCCGCTCATCGCTCACTCCCCAGCGACACCCGCATCGCGCGGGACCACGGCGCACCGCATCGCGCTGCGGCGACGCCACGAGATAGACCGGAACGGAGGACGAGTAGGACCATGACGAACGTATCGGAGAGAGCGGGAGGATGCGGCGCGCGCCCCCGGGGACAGCTCCCAAGGTCACGCCCGGCGGCAATATCGGCCGCGCCCAAGTGCCGGTGCAACCGGCGTGCCTTGCGATCGGGAGGCGAACTCGCGCGGGGCGGGCGCCATACCGATGAAAGGGGCCCCGATCATCGCTGACCGAGGCCCCGACCATTTCCATCGACACTCGTCGCCAACCCCGCGGAATGGGCGCGACGCCGAAGGTCAGCGCACGCCCGTCGCCAGGCGCGAGCGAAGCATCCCGAGGCGCTTCCTCACCGAGCCGTCCATGACGGTGTCGCCCACCTTGACGATCACGCCGCCGAGGATGGCCGGGTTCACGTGCACGTGCGGGACGACCGTCTTGCCCAGGCGCACCGTGAGCTGCTTGGCGATCGCCTCGCGATCGGCGGCGGTGGCCTCGCGCGCCAGCGTCACCTGCGCGTGTACACGTCCCTCGGCCTCGTCGACCAGGTTCGCGTACTCGACAGCGATTTCGGGGATGAGCATCTGCCGGCGGTTCTGCACCAGCTTCTGCAGGAAGCGGACGAGCGGTCGCGGGAGCGACGGCGCGAACGCCTTCTCGATCACCGCGTTCTTGGCGTCGGCCGCGACCTGCGGCGCCGCGAGGAAATTGGCCAGGCGCGCATCCGATGTCACCGCGTCGGAGACGGCGGACATCATCGTCCCCCAACTCTCGAGTGCATTCGCCTTGCGGGCGAGTGCGAGGAGCGCCTCGGCGTAGTTGCGCGCGATGGTGGTATCGCGCATTTAGCGGCTCCCGGCAGGCGGGATGCTGGCGAGGAAGTCCTCGACGAGCTTGCGGTTCCCCGCGTCGTCGAGGTTCCGGGCAATCAGCTTGCTGGCGCCGGCCAGCGCCAGGTCGACTGCCTCGCGGCGCAGGTCGCCGATGGCGCGCACCTTCTCGTTCTCGATGTCGCGCTTGGCGCGCTCCAGCAACTCCTGCTGCTGCGCACGCGTCTCCTCGAGCATCGAGACCTTGAGCTTCTCCGCGGTGGCGCGGCCGTCGGCAATGAGCTTCTGCGCGTCGGCGCGCGCCGCGTCGAGTTGCGCCTGCTGCTCGCCCAGGAGCTTGGCCGCCGCGTCGCGATCCTGCTGCGCCTTGGCAATGGCGGCTTCCAGCGACGCCTCGCGCGCCTCGACCGCCGCGATCAGCGGCTTGAAGGCAAACCTGGAAAGGACGACGAGGAGGACGATGAAGATGAGCAGGGTCCAGAACATCAACCCGCCGTTGGGCGAGAGGAGGTCAACCTTGCCGCCTTCTTCAGCGGCGAACGCCGTGGCCGGCGTGGTCAGGACGATGAGGGCGGAGAGGAGCGAAGGGCGCATGACGACGTATCGAGGAACGGTGCCGTGGCACCGGGAGAGCGCGGGACTTCGGCGAAGACGCAACGACGGTCGAACGGGAGGGAGCAACGGGAGGAAGGCGCCCCGGGGCGCCCCCTCTCGCGGTACCTAGAACTTGCCCTGGATCTGGAACGCGACGACGACGCCGAACAGCGCGGCGCCTTCGATGAGCGCCGCAAGGATCAGCGCGGCGGTCTGGATGCGGCCGGCCGCTTCGGGCTGGCGCGCCATCCCTTCCACGGCATGCGCACCGATGTTGCCGATGCCGATGCCGGCGCCGATGACGGCGAGGCCAGCGCCGAGACCGGCGCCGATGAGGGAGAGACCCTGGTTGTTGCTGGTGGCCTCGGCGGCCGCCTGGAGGAGCGGGAACACTTCGATCATGGGAGAATCTCGTGCCTAACGTTGAACATCAGCGCTCGCCGAGTACGTCGTGTCCCTCGCTGCCCGTCACTGGACCCCGGGGCCCAACGGGCTTCACCAACCACTCGGCTGGCTACGTGCTGGCGCGGTGAGCGACGTCGCGTCAGTCGAACAGGTGCAGAAGACGAGAAGACGAGAAGACGAGAGGACGTGATGGCGACCCTGAGGCGCCGTGACTCGAAGCGGAAGCGACCCATTCTCGTCTTCCCGTCTTCTCGTCCTCTCGTCTTCTCCCTCCTAGTGGTGCGCCTCCCGGATCTGGCCAATGAAGACCGACGCCAGGAGTGTGAAGATGAATGCCTGCAGGAAGGCCACGAACAGCTCCAGCATCATGATGGCCACCGCCATCAGGAACGGCGCCGCCGAGACCGGGCCCGCGAAGGTGAAGATCAGCCCGATGAGCGCAAGGACGACGATGTGTCCCGCGGTCATGTTGGCGAAGAGACGGATGGCGAGTGCGAACGGCTTGGTCAGCTTCCCGATCATTTCGACCGGGGACATGATCAGGAACATCGGGATCCGCATGTACAGCGGCAGGTCCGTGTTCCAGTAGAAGATCGTGGAGAGGTAGTGAATCCCCTGGGCGCGCATCCCCGCCACCTCCACGACGATGAACGTCATGATGGCGAGTGTCGCCGTCACCGCGATGTTGCCGGTCGCTGTCGATCCGTAGGGGACGAGGCCGAGCAGGTTGGCGGTGAGGATGAAGAAGAAGATCGTGAGGAGGTACGGGACAAAGGCGTTGCCGTGATGTCCCACGTTCGGAAGGATGACTTCATTCCGCATGTAGAGCACCATCGCCTCCAGGCCGGCGGCGAATCCCTTGGGACGCCCGGCCTCGTGGTGGTGCTTCGCGTGCGCGCGCGCCGTCCCGACGAGGATCACCGTCACGAGCAGCGCGGCGATGAGCATCATCATCACGTGCTTCGTGGGCGACAGGTTGATCGAATACCCCGCGATGTGCACTGGCTCCCACAGCGGCTCGCACCCGTGCTCGCCGACGTGGCGGCCGAGGCAGATCTCCTTGTAGAACGGCGGGAAGATCGACGGAAGCTCCATGTGGTAGGAGTCCGTGATGTGCGGCGTGATGATATCGACCTTCTCGACCGCGGCGGCGGCGGCCGGCGCATGCTCCTGCGCGGCCAGCGGGGCAACGACCGGTGCGGCGAACAACGCAGAGGCCAGCAGGAGCGAACGGAGCGCGCTCATGTCTTCAGGAACAGGGGTTCAACCAACGACGACGCAAAGAGGAACACGGCGATGCTGATCATCGCCACCGGCATGGCCAGCGCGAAGGACTTCACGATCACCAGCACGTACACACCAAACACGAGAAAGCGCAGCAACGCGCCCACGCCCCACCCGGCCATCACGTTCTTCCCTGCGGTGAGGTGCAGGATCGCGAAGGCGAGACACTGTACGACAAAGGCGACGATGGCGCTGGTCACGATTGCGTGCCGCGCCTCGGCGCCGCCGTACACCAGGGTGAGCACCCACGCGAGGACCGCGATGAGCGTCGCCCCAACGACCAAGAACATCCCGAACGACTTCACTGGCGCTCCCGTTCCTCCTCGCGACGCAGGTCGGCCATCAGTCGGCGATACATGCTGTAGAACGCCGCGCCGGCACCGACGAACACTCCCACGAGCAGGCCCCACGGTTTGGTTCCCAGCCGCCGATCGACCCACTGACCGGCGTACAGGAACACCAGGATGGATGCGGCAAACTGCAGCCCAAGGCCGCCGTACCGCGCGGCCGACCGTGCCAGGCGGGCATCATCCGACTCGTCGGAGGGGCGACCGCTTGGCTTCCGTGGATCCCCGGACATTCGGGGCGGGAATCTAGGAGTTTGTGAAATTTTTCGCAAGCGAACCGGCCGGGGGACGAGCCTGCGAAGTCCAACTTGAGACGGAGGGACCGAAGCTGCTGACTCCCTTTGAGTTATGGATTCGACACCGCTTGACTGGCGCCGAAAAACTCTATAAGTTCGCAGCGCCAAGAACACGGTCCGTCCCGTCACCGCCCCTCGTCTCATCACCGCGCTCCACCGGCCCTGGTGCATGCAGTCGCGCTCGCTCGTCGTCGCCCTCCTCTCGCTCCTCGCCACGTCTGCCACGGCGTGCGGCCCGCGCTCACGCGCCGCCGACTCGGCCACGCATAATCGCGTCGCCGGCGGGCCGCCCATCGCCTCGTCGCTCGACGTGCAACTGCGCGATGCGGTGAGCTTCGCGTTTCACGTCACCAACAACGCGACCAAGCGGCTCGAACTCACCTTCCCCAATGGCCTCACGCACGACCTCCTCGTCCTCGACGACGCGGGGCGCGAAGTGTGGCGATGGAGTGATGGCCGGATGTTCACGCAGACGCTGCAGACGCACGTGCTGGAGACCAACGAAACGGTCTCATACGCCGCCGTGTGGAGCCCCGCCGAGCATCACGGCGCTTTCACCGCCGTCGCGCGCCTCAACAGCGACAACCACCCCGTCGAACAGCGCGTCCGCTTCACGCTCCCCTAGCGAGCGGTGGCGCGTGCACAGCGCGCACACGGCGCGCGGCGTACGCCACATCGCCATCCCGATCTCACGGCGAGCCCAACGCGAGGCTCGCCGTTTGCGTTTCTCTCCGCCGGCGCGGTGCATCACGCTGGCAACGCATCGCCCCGCACGGCGCGCCGCTCGTCCGACTGCTCTTATCGTCAGGCAGGGCGCACATTACCTTCCGGCGACTTTTTCTCCGACTTTCTCCCAAGGACTTGGCGTGGGCAACACCGGGCCAGCATCGCAGGGCGCGCAGGAACAGCGCGATCTCGAACTCCTCAAGAAGCTCAGCGTCGCACGCCGGGACCTCCTGGCGCAGATCGGGCGCAAGATCATTGGCCAACAGGACGTCGTGGAGAACCTCGTGGCGGCGATCCTCGCCGGTGGCCACGTCGTCATCGTCGGCGTCCCGGGGCTCGCCAAGACCCTCCTCGTCCAGACCGTCGCCGAGGCGCTGGATCTCTCCTTCTCGCGCGTGCAGTTCACCCCCGACCTCATGCCGGGCGACATCACCGGCACCGAGCTGCTGGAGGAAGACCACGCCACCGGACGCCGCGTCTTCAAGTTCGTGAAGGGGCCGGTCTTCGCGAACGTCGTCCTGGCCGACGAAATCAACCGCGCCCCACCAAAGACGCAGTCGGCACTCCTGCAGGCCATGCAGGAGCGCACCGTCACCGTCGCCGGCCAGACGCACACGCTCCCGTCGCCGTTCTTCGTGCTCGCCACGCAGAACCCGATCGAGCAGGAAGCGACCTATCCCCTCCCCGAAGCGCAGCTCGACCGCTTCATGTTCGAGCTCAACGTCGGCTATCCGTCGTTTGAGGAGGAGGAGCGCATCGTCACGTCGACGACCGGGGCGGGCGCGGTCACGATCGAACCGGTGCTTCGGGGCGACGAGGTCCTGGAGCTGCAGCAACTCGTCCGTCGCATGCCGGCGCCGCCCTCGGTCGTCAAGTTCGCCGTGGGGATGGCGCGGTCGACGCGCCCCAGCGAACCCGATGCCCTCCCCGACATCCGCAAGTACGTCTCCTACGGCACCGGGCCGCGCGCATCGCAGTACCTCGTCCTCGGCGCCAAGGCGCGCGCGGCGATGGACGGGCGTCCGGTACCCGACCTCGATGACGTGCGCAGCGTGGCGATGACCGTGCTTCGGCATCGCATGGTGATGAACTTCCAGTCCGAGGCCGAGGGTGTGGGCGCCGACCGCATCGTGACGCAGGTGCTCAAGCGGTAGCCGGGTCGGGGCGCGGCCGCGGGCCGGCGCGCGGGGGGCAGGCGCGCTCCCGCCCCGCCAGGCTCCCCACCCCACCTCCCGCGCGTAAGCCAATCGACGCCGCACGCCGCCAGCCGCAGCTCTCGCGGGTGGCGGCGTTCTGCTGCACACTATCGCCGGTTGTCGCCGTGTCCGCCCGCTCGTGCGCCCCGGAGGAAGCCCTCGCCTCACGTGACGCCCGCGTGACGGCGCGCGCGATCTTCTGGACGTCACTCGCCCCCCACCGGTGGTTCTGCCCCCGCGGAGTGTGCCCGTGTTGCGTGCCGTCACGTTTGGCCAGTGCGCGTTCGAGACGTCGCAGGTGCGAATCGCTCCGGACTCGGAGATCCACTTCGCCATTCTGCTGGTCATCGCCGCGGCACCCCCCGAAGGGATCCTCCGCGATGAACTCGTGGCGTGCATCTGGCCACGCGCCGACGACGAGGAGCGACGGCACCGCCTGCGGCAGGCGATGTATCGACTGCGCCAGCTCGACGTCCCCGTGCACCTGCGCGGCGGATCGGTGGTGCTCGACTGGGAGCGCTGCGCGCTGGACGTTCACCTCCTCCTGCACGGGACGCCGCCGCGCGAGCTCCTGGTCCGGCTGGGGGCCGTCCCCTTCCTGCCGGCGTACGCGCCCAACCTTGGCGAGCCGCTGGCGCACTGGCTGGAGGCGCTACGCGCGCGCGTGGCGACGCGCCTGCGGCGCGCCCTCTCCGACGAGGTGACGTCGACCCGCGGGCGGGCCCGCTTTCATGAGATGGGGCAGGTTGCGCGCGCCCTGCTGGCGCTCGATCCACTGAACGAGGTGGGGACGCTGGGGCTCGCCGAGGCGCTGGCGCTCGAGGGGAGCAAGGTCGAGGCGCTGCGCCTGCTCGAGGACTACGAGGAGGAGGTGGGGGCCATCAGCGCCGACTTGCAGCTCCCGGCGCGCATCCTGCGCCGGCGCGTGGCCGAGGTCCTGGACGACTCGCTGGTGCTGCGCCGCTTCGAGCTCCCGTTCATCGGGCGCGAGCGCGAGTTCCAGGTGTTGCGCCAGCTCCTGCGCGAGGTGCGGGGGGGCGACCGGCACGCCGCCATCATCACGGGCGAGGCGGGGGTGGGGAAGAGCCGGCTGGCGGGGGAGTTGTTGCGGCTGGCGGCACTGGACGGCGTCACGATCGCCACCTACACGCCGTCGGCCGGCGACACGTTCACGCCGGTGAGCACGCTGGTCACCGTGGGACAGCTCCTCCTGACGCTGCCCGGGGCGCTGGGGTGCGCGCAGGAGCACTTGCACTACGTGCGGCACCTGGGGACGCCGGAGACGGTGACCGTGTGGAGCGTGACCGGGATGGCGGCCGACATTCTCTACGCGCAGCTGGTGCAGGCGCTGGCCGAGCTGGTAATGGCCATCGCCGACGAGGCGCCGCTGGTGCTGTTCGTCGACGACGCCGAGCGGCTGCACCCCACCACGTGGCGCGTGCTGATGGATGTGTGGGACCGCGTGGAGACGCGTCCCGTGTGCTTCCTCTTTGCGGCGCGCCGGTTGCCGCCCGCGTACGGTTCGTTAGGCGCGCCCAGCTGCGAGCGGTTGACGCAGCACGTGCGCCTGGCGCCGTTTGCCAACGACGACTCGCTCCTGTTCGTGCAGCGTTGGGGGGAGCGCAACCGCGTGGTGGTGGACGAGGAGGCAGCGCTGCGGGTGGCGACGTTGTCGAGCGGGAACCCC
Source organism: Gemmatimonadaceae bacterium (assembly GCA_020852815.1). NCBI lineage: Bacteria > Pseudomonadati > Gemmatimonadota > Gemmatimonadia > Gemmatimonadales > Gemmatimonadaceae > Gemmatimonadaceae bacterium. The sequence goes on from JADZAN010000046.1 coordinate 225,560, forward strand.
TTCTATTTATCGGAGCTCGTGGCGCACCTGGGGCGTGGAGGCGACCCGCAGCAGACGCCGCCGAGCATTCGCGACCTGATCGGGGCGCAGCACGATGTGTTGTCGCGCGAGGCTCGGCGGGTGCTGCTGGTCGTGGCCATTCTGGAGACGCGCGCGACGACGACCCGTGCCGTGCGGCTGCTGGAGATGCCCGCCAACGACTTCATGGCGGCGATGGACGAGTTGCAGGGGGCGGGGCTGGTGGCGACGAAGGGGCCGGTGGTGTGGTGTCGGCACCGGATGGTGGCGGCGCTGGCCTCGGAGCTGGAGGTGCCGAGCATCGTGGCCTTTGCGCATGCGCGGGCGGCGGCGATGCTGGAGGGCGAGGCGGACGCTTCGCAATCGGTGGAGTTGTTAGGCGACTGTGTGACGCACTGGGAGGAGGCGGGCGAGGTAAGGAAGGCGTACGAGGCGGCGATGAAGTTGGGGTATCGGTTGGTGGCGTTGGGGATGGGGGATGAGGCGTGTAAGGCGTTTGCTGCGGCCCGCCGCTGCTCAGAAACCGACGACGACCTTCTTCCCGCGCTGGAAGGTTCGATCGCCGCAGCACGGCTGTGCGCGAACTGGAGCGACGTTAAGGACTTCTGCAGCGAGCGAAGCGAAGTTCGTGCACGCCTGTCTCTCTCGGTTTCAAGCCACGACGAATACGATCTCTTCCACGCAGAAGCCTGCATGCTTCTGTTCGACCAGAGGGAATGGCCAGGAAGACTGTCATCGATACTGGAGTCGCGAGAATCTACTTCCGGTTTCCGGCTCCGAGCAGCCACTCTCCAAGCGATGCTTGGAGACAACGACTACGACGAAGATGCGATTCGCTCAGCGGCGTCGAGCGCCTTAGAAGCGATCGATTCCTCAGATGTGACGGAACTGGAGAGCACGCTGTTTCGACTTGTGTACGACACAACTGTCGGTGATGCACATCGAGTACGCGATCATGCACTCAAGTACGCGAACCTGTCGCGAGCATCAGAGGAGATCCGTCAGCAGATACACGGCCTTCGTCGCTCGGCTAACGCCCTTGTTCGCGTTGGCTTGCACGACGTTGCGCGTCCTCTGCTTGAAGAGACTCTTGCCCTGGCAACCAAGTACAAGCTGCAGGCACAACAGTTCGCAACTTCCGATGTTCTGCTTACCTCATACCTACTCTGCGGCGAAGTAGACCTTGGAGTGGTGGAATTGACACGACAGCGAGAAATCTGCTCCCGGAATCCCACGGAAACTCTTCACGTATTGCTTCGCTACTCGGAAAGCGTGTTCGCATGGCTCACGAACGACGTGGCTTTGGCTCGAACACTATACAGGCAAATGCCTCCCACGAGACGCTTTCCGCTGATGGCCACACAGTACTGCGTTGACATAGGTGACCTCGCGCTTCGGCTGCTTATCAGTCAGCACCCCACAACGCGACGCGAAACGATTCGTCTTCACGCGCAGCATATGCGCGGGCGTTCGTTCGGGCGCCAAGACATCAACACAAGGGTTCTCAGCGCGGCATTCCGCTCTATCGGAGCGGATAAGGCGGCTCAGAAGCTGGAAGCGGAGTACGCATCAGTTCGACGCGAGATAACGGTGGGGCCGTTCACGTTTGCGCAGACGGAAGCCAAGTCGATCAAGAAACGCTACAAATGATCGATCCGATGTAGCGCCGCGCTAGGCCACGGCTGGCTTTGCCTCACCGACCTGCTTCGTGGGATTCGCAGCGCGAGATTCCTCCACCGACGCGAACAACTCGGCCCAGACGGCTTGCGATACAACAACATCGCAAATGCTCGGGTCGAACTGCTTTCCCCGGAACTTGATGAACTCTCGCCGAGCTTCCTCAGCGTCGAGCGCTTTTCGGTATGGGCGATCAGTCGTTATCGCATCGAGGGTATCTGCAAACATGATTATCCGCGACGCGAGAGGAATACTCTCTCCCTTGATCGAATCGGGGTAGCCGGTTCCATCCCAGTTCTCGTGGTGGTGTCGAACTGCAGGCACTATGTCTTTCAGACTCGTCAGCAATCCAACCAACTCGGCACCACGGACAGGATGGAGCTTCATTATGGCCCACTCATCGGGAGTGAGGCGCCCTTCTTTCGCCAAGATGCGAGCGAACTTCTCATCGATCTTACCGACATCATGCAGAAGTGCCGCCACCTCAACGCGCTCGACCTTGTCGGGCTTGAGGCCAATCGCCTTGGCTATGATACGCGACGCCTGCGAGACCCTCTTAGAATGGCCTGACGTATACGGGTCTCGCGCTTCGATTGCCGCGACCATCAGATCGAGTAGCTCCTCGGTGACTCCTGTAAGTTCGGCTGTTGTTCTCAACAATTGGCGCACGGCGATCATTGGAATCGCCATTCCCAACGTTCCGACGAGGCCGAGATTCTCAGTTAACCAACTCGTGTAGAACGTCAGGAATACGTGAAAGACCGAGAAGATGGCCGTTGACTTGTTGCCATCGACCCAGAGGCGAAGAAAGCTCTGTCCCGACACCGCGCTGACGACAGCGCTGACGCTGAGCGTATTGACCAACATTACGCTGGCAACGAGTACCGTCGTCGGTGCTAGAGTCCTAGTTGCTGTCGATAGAAAGCTGGTGTCAGCGACGTCTCCGAATGGCAGGCCACCAAACTGGTGGAAGAGGTAGATCCCAACACCGAATCCGAGCGAGACTTGCGCCACGTTGAAGCAGAACTTCAACGCGGGCCTCTTCTTGTGCACCTCCGTCACCGTCTGAGCCAGGACAACCAACGCCAGGCCGCGGTAATCCGGGAGAATAAGTGCGGCGCTCGACAGCGGAATCAAGGCGATAGAGCCGACGACGTTCTTACCTTGAGCGTAGAACGACATGAAATCGGCTAGAACCGCCAATCCGGCTAGAGCGACCCCAAGGAGTACGCTCGGATTCTCGCTTGCCGGAACTCTCAGGAGAACTAGCACGAACGCCGCGACCGCCAGCGACGCGGTAACCGCGACGACTGGCGAGGCCTTGCGCGCACCACCACGGCTTGTCTGGGTCGGCTCGACGTGTTCGATCAAGCGGCTCCAGGGCCTTGGTTCTAATCTCTGAGTAGTTTTTTCCACTCGGGACGGAAGCACTCGCCAGTGCCGAGGAATCGTTGATTCGACGAGTTGGCGCGGTTGCGGATACAGCGATCTTTAGGTGAGAGGGCCCCCGCCCCGAGGTCAGTTCCAAGTCAGAAGGCCAGAAAGTACTCCGACAATCCACTCGACGATACCCATACTCGCGTCACCTCCCTTCGAGCGTCATGCCCGATCCACTGGACATGCGGTTCTTCTAAGGTTGGCTCCGCTCGTACTGCTGGTGTTCCCGCTCTACTTCGCTCGCACGGGAACGGGGGCCTCAGTTGTCTGGTGCTGGCGTTCTGGCTGCGGGTAAGGTTCGAGGATCCGACGACGACGTTGACCCGAATGGCTCGTTAGGCGCCGCCGCGCCCAGCATCCCGCCGCGCCACCCACGCTCCGCGCGGACGACGCTCAGGCGCCTGCTGTCGCTCGCGACAACCAGCGGTTGGTGGCGTCCAGTACAGCCAGCACGCTGGCCGTCTCGGGGCTGTCCTTCACTTCACAGCTCCCGGTCAGCAACACACTGGTCCGCGATTGCTGAACCGTCACCCCCACGAAGACGAACTCACGGTCGAACGCCTCGATCAACTTCGCCCCGCCAAGGTCCAGTGGGCGGACCCCTGGTTCCCCTTCCACGATCGCGCGCAGCGCGGCTCTCGCCGCCAACTCGACTCGCGATCGCTCGTTCTCCATGCCTTCGGCCTCGCCGATGAAGGACTTTTCACCCTTGCTCAGGGTAACGCGACATGTGATCCCCGTCGCACGCGATCGGCGTACTTCGACATCCTCGAAATAGAACGGGCGTCGCAGCGACTTCTCCCCCCCCACCGCCAACTGCCCCGCCGCCGGCGTCGCCACAGCTCCCGCCGCAGGACTCGCGACACCAACCGCCGACATCGCCCCGGGCAACTGTCCTCCAGCGCCTGGCGCCGCAACGGCAGGCGCGGCACCGGCTGCCGGCGCGCCCCCCGCCGCCCCCTCGACACGAGCGTCCTTGGGACGCCGCTGATCGAGGCTGGTGGCAACCGAGATCTTCCGGTGATCCACCCGCATGCCCAGATGCGCAATCAGCGCGCTCTCGATGTTGCGGACGGTCTGCTTCGGGGTGATCTCGGCCGTGGTGAGGACATGAATCTCGTCCACGGCGCCGCTGTCGCTGGCGATGATCCGCGCCGCGATGACCCCGGGAAGGGTCGCCAGGAGTTCCTCCGCCCGCTTGATGGGAAGGACGCTTCCCGCAATGAGGGGCGAAGACTGGGGCTGTGGACTCATCATCCTCCAACGCAGGATGTGATCGCGACGGCGATCACCCCGCAGGCTCTCCCGACGGCGACAAACCGTCGAGCGGTGGTCGTGCAACCCAGCGCTCCTCGCTCACGACCCGAGAAACGCGACGTATAGTGTAGCTGTGCAAGTCCGTAATCAAGGACAGTTCCTGCCGCTGCGTCGCGGATTCTCTCACACGCCGCGTCGGCAGACTGCCTAACTCGCCGTCCCGCCGCCACTCGCGCCGACACGCGCCGACACGCGCCGACACGCGCCCCAGCAACTCGGTGTCGTCGCGCTCGCTCCGGATTCGAGATCCGATTTCGCGACGCGCTGAGCGGCGACGCGCCACGCAACGCTCGGCCAAACGCCCGGCCAAACGCGCGGCCAAACGCGCGGCGGCGCGTCCTAATGCCTTGTCGCAACTCGCGGTCAGTGGGCCACGACTCTCGCGCCCCACCGCACGGCGGCGCCCGATTCCCACGCCTCAATGCACACGATGTGCCCTCGCATTTCGCCGCTAGCCACGATCGACACCATCGCCACCGACGACGCCGATTAGAGAAGCCAAACCTCTATGTGCCGCTGGCGTCCGTACCGTCGCCTGCATCGCTCGTCGCCCCTGCATCGCTCCGCGCCCCTGCATCGCGCGACGCACCGTCCGCCACGCCCGCCTCGCCTTCCTCGTCAGGCACCAGGTGGTACTCTCGCAACTTGCGATACAGGGTCCGTTCGCCAATCTGCAACACTTCGGCGGCCTTTCGACGGTTGCCCCTGGTGTTTCGCAACGCGGATTCGATCGCGGCGCGCTCGATCTCGGCCATGGTCATCCCCGGCCGCAGCGTGACGCCGACATCCGCAGGCGCCACGCCGATGGGCTCGAGCCCACCCACCAGCCCGGCGTATCCATCCGGAGCGCGCACGTCACCGATCCATTGCCCCGCCACCTGGCCGGCGAGCGTGGCCGCCGAGCCGTGGGGCCCCGACAAGTGCGGGAAATGCGCGCCAGGCCCCCCAATCGGCTGCGACGCCTCGTCCATCCGGCGGCGGAGTTCCTCGACTTGCAGCTTGAGCTCGAGGAGTGAGCGCACGATGAACTCGAGTTCTCGCCCCTCGGCCCCCGCGTGCGCGCGCACCACCGGGCCGATGGGGACCGGGAGGAGGCGCGAGCCGCCATCTCGAATCTGCGGCGGGATGTCGGCCGGCCCTATCTCGCGACCGGGCGCCAGCACGACCATGCTCTCCACCAGGTTCCGCAGCTCGCGCACGTTGCCCGGCCACGGATAGTCGATCAGGCGCTGCATGGCCTCGGCGCTGATGCCATGGAACTGCCGGTCGTGCAGCTGCGACAGCTCGCGCACGAAGCGGCGCACCAGGATCGGGATGTCGCCGCGGCGCTCGCGAAGCGGGGGGAGGTAGATCTGCAGCACGTTGAGCCGGTAGTACAAGTCGGCGCGGAATGCCCCCTGCTCCACCGCTTCGCGGAGCGGGGAGTTGGTCGCCGCCACCACGCGCACATCGACCGGTATGGTCGCCGTGCCGCCCACGCGCGTCACCTCGCGCTGTTCCAGGACGCGCAGGAGCTTGACCTGCACGTTGGGCGGGATCTCGCCGATCTCGTCGAGGAAGATGGTCCCGCCGTGCGCGAGTTCGAAGCGCCCCAGGCGTCGCTCGGCGGCTCCAGTGAACGCCCCCTTCTCGTGCCCGAACAGCTCGGACTCGAGGAGCGTCTCGGGGAGCGCCCCCACATTCACGGCGATGAACGGCTTGTTGCGCCGCGGACTGAGCTGGTGAATGGCGCGGGCGATGAGTTCCTTCCCGGTCCCGCTCTCTCCCTCGATGAGGACGGTGCTGCTGACGGGGGCGATCTGCTCGACCTTCACCAGCACTTCGCGAATTGCCTCCGACTCGCCGATGAGCCCAGTCTCGCGCGCGAGGCGTTGCCGCTCGAGGATGCGACGCACGCCGGCAGAGGCCTCGTCGATCACCACCGGCTTTCCGAACACCTCGACATACCCAACGAGGCGCAACCGCTCGTCGATGGCGGGATCGCGCACGTCGGCGAAGCCGATGACGGCCACGTCCTGCCACAGCAGCTCGCGCACGACGGCCACGTTGGCCGGATCGAGGAGCCCGCCGGTGAGGACGACGACGGTCGGCTTGGTGCGGCGAATCGTGGCCCGCACGTCGTCGAGCGGGGAGACGACTTCGGTGTCGATCCCCGACTGCTCCAGGGCGGCGTTGAGCCGCACCGCCGGCTCGACATCGGTGAGGGTGATGAGGACGCTCATGGAGCCGCGCGCCCCGCAGCGCCGGGGGAGTGATCGGTGGAGTGGTCGCGTATGACGGCGACGGCGTGCTCGAGGACCGGTTCCAGCGCGGCGAGGCCGTCGCGCACACCGCTGGTGGAGCCGGGAAGGTTGACGATCAGCGTGCGAGCGCGCGTGCCGGCGATGGCGCGTGAGAGCGCCGCGCGCGGGAAGCGTTCGATCTCGACGCCGCGCATGCGCTCGGCGAGCCCCGGCGCCTCGCGCTCGAGCACCGCGCGTGTGGCCTCGGGGGTGACGTCGCGCGGGGAGAGCCCGGTGCCACCGGTGGTGAAGACGACGTCGGCCTCGTCGCCGTCGCACCACGCGACCAACGCCTGCACGATGGCCACGGACTCGTCGGCGACGAGTCGGCGCGCGGCCAGCGTATGGCCATGCGCCGCGGCCCACGCGGCGATGGCATCGCCCGACGCATCGGCGCGCAGCCCGCGCGCACCGGCGTCGGAGACGGTCAGGATGGCGAGGCGCATGCCGTCACGGCCCCGTGCGTGGGCGCTGCCAACGCTTAGAGGTGGGAGGCGTTCTTGTAGAACGGCATCTTCACCACGGTGGCGGCGACGCGCTTGCCGCGAATCTCGACCTCGAACGCGCTCCCTTCGCCCGACGGTGCCGTGGGCAGGTAGCATGTCCCGATCGGAATGCCGAGCGATGGGCTCATCGTCCCCGAGCAAACCGTCCCCGAGGGCTCGCCGTTGCAGAAGACCGGATAGCCATGGCGCGGGATGGCGCGCTCGGTGAAGGTGAAGCCGACGAGCTTGCGCGGGACACCGGCCGCCTTCTGCCTGACGAGTGCCTCGCGCCCCACGAAGTCGCCCTTCGAAATCTTCGTGATCCACCCGAGGTTGGCCTCGAGCGGAGTCACAGTGTCGTCGATGTCGTTCCCGTACAGCGCCATCCCCATCTCCAGGCGCAACGAATCGCGGCAGCCGAGTCCCGTGGGGGTCACGCGCGCATCGGCGGTGAGGGCGTTCCACACCGTCACGGCATGCGCCGGCGGGAAGTACAGCTCGAAGCCGTCCTCGCCGGTGTACCCCGTGCGCGAGACGCACACGTTCGGCACGCCGGCCACGCTCCCCATCACGAAGTGATAGTACTGGATGGCCGAAAGGTCGACGTCGGTCAGCGGCTGCAGGACGTCCTTGGCCACCGGCCCCTGCAGGGCGAGCAGGGCAACGTCGTCGCTGACGTCGGTGAGGGTGCAGTCGAACTTCGCGAGCTGGGTGGAGATGTGGGCAAAGTCCTTGTCCTTGTTGGACGCGTTCACGACCATGAGGATGCCGTCACCTTCGCGATACACGAGACAGTCGTCCTCGAAGGTCCCGCGGTCGTTCAGGATCCCCGAGTATTGCACCTGGCCACTGGCGAGCGAGGCGGCGTTGTTGGTGGTCACGTAGTTCACGAAGTCCACCGCCTGCGGGCCGCGCACGAGGAACTCGCCCATGTGCGACACGTCGAAGAGACCGCACTGCTCGCGCACCGCCTTGTGCTCCACGGTGATCCCAGTGGGATACTGCACCGGCATCTCGTACCCAGCGAAGGGGACGAGCTTGGCGCCCAGGGCTACGTGGAGGTCGTGGAAGGGGGTGCGCTTGAGGGGGGCGGTCGTCGCGTCGGACATGATGGCTCAGGAAGGAGGAAAGCTGCGGAGGAAATATGCCCGCGGGGGGTGGCGAAGGCGACCGGCCTACAGCGCCTCGCCACCCATCAGCACGGCCATGATCGCCTTCTGGATGTGCAGCCGGTTCTCGGCTTCGTCCCAGACGCGGCTCTGATCGCCGTCGATCACCTCGGCGCTCACCTCCTCACCGCGATGCGCGGGAAGACAATGCAGGAAGATCGCGTTAGGCTCGGCGTTGGCCATGAGGGCGCGATCGACGGTGAAGCCGGCAAAGGCCCGCTCGCGCGCCGCCTGCTCCTCTTCCTGCCCCATCGATGCCCAGACATCGGTGGTGACGACGGTGGCCCCCCGCGCCGCCTCGCGCGGGTCGCGGACGAGCTCGACGCGCGTTCGCTCGCGGGCCCGCGCGAGGAGCCCGGCGTCGGGATCGAATCCCTCGGGACAGGCGAGGCGCAGCTCGAAGCCCAGGCGGTACGCGGCGTTGATCCAGGAGTTGGCCATGTTGTTCCCGTCGCCAACCCAGGCCACCACCTGCCCCTCGTGCGTTCCCAGGTGCTGCCGCATGGTGAGCACGTCGGCGAGCACCTGGCACGGATGCAGGAAGTCGGTGAGCCCGTTGATCACCGGAATCGACGCGTGCGTCGCGATCTCCACCGCATCCTGATGCGAGAAGGTGCGGATCATGATCCCGTTCACGTACCGGCTCAGGACGCGCGCCGTATCGCCAATCGGCTCGCCACGCCCGATCTGCACGTCGCGCGGCGAGAGGAACCAGGCGGCGCCGCCCAGCTGCCACGTCCCCACCTCGAACGAGACGCGGGTGCGGGTGGACGACTTCATGAAGATCATCGCCAGCGACTTCCCTATGAGCGGCTTCTTGTCGTACCGCCCGCTTCGCATGGACTCGGCGAGGTCGAAGAGCGCCAGCAGCTCGTCGCTGGTGAAGTCGGGAATGGCGAGGAAATCGCGGTGCGACATGTGCGGGATATGGCGGGAATTCGTCGAGCGGCCGAGGCGTGCGCGCCTGGAGGCGTGCGCCCAGCCGGGCATCGATCCAGAGGGGGGAATAAGCTAAGGGCGCCTCGCGGGGGGCGGCACCCCACGCAGGGCTCGGCGGGAGCCGGAATACCCTCGCAATCCTTCAAACGACTTCATCCCGGATCGCCTCCAAAAAACCGCAGCGCCGCGCTCCACTTTCCCTGCGCGCGGGTCGAGACTTCGAGGCGGGTGGCGGCGGACGCACGGCGTCACCTCGTTCCCGTCACCAACTCCGAATGCCGGATCCCGTCCATCCGTCAACCGTTTCCGTTGCTCCTGACGCCTCGTGCGCCGCGGAGCACACGCGCGACCGGTCCCACCTGGTCGCGCAGAGCGCGCGCGATGGCCTCTGGGACTGGGACATGCGCACCAATGCGATCTTTCTCTCGCCCGAGTGGAAGCGCATTTGCGGCTACGCGGACGACGAGCTCCCTAACGAGCTGGTGACGTGGCCGCGGCTGGTGCACCCGGACGAGTTGCCGGGCGCCCTCGCACAGCTGCAATCGGCCATTGCCGGGGAGTCGGCCGTGTACGAGGCCGAGTTCCGCATGCGGCACAAGGATGGCTCGTACCGCTGGGTCGTGGCGCGCGCCGTGGTGCTGCGCGACGAGCAGGGGGAGCCGGTGCGCATGACCGGCTGGCACCGCGACATCACGGATCACATGCGCTCGCTGGAGCGCGTGGAGCGGCGCCCCGCGCAGGGGGCGATGGAGCGCGCCTACTCCAACCAGCGCGTGCTGACGTCGCTGTTGCGCGCCGGCCTGGACGACGCCGAGCTCCCCGAGCTGTTGCGCCGGGCGCTGGAGACGATGGCGTCGGCGCCGATGTTCGGCCCGCGGGCGCGCCTGGCGATCGTCCTCGCCGACGAATCGTTCGGATCGCTCAAGTGCGCGGCGAAGTGGGGGGCGGGGGCATGCGATGCGGCCATGGAGCAACTCGCCCATCGCGTCGCGGAGGAACAGCCACTCGCCGCGCGCATCTTCACCTCGACGCCCATCCATCGCTCGGCCACGCTGAGTGCTGCCGCAGGCGACGGCGTGACCGCCGAGTCGACGTGCGCGGTTCCGATCATGTCGGACGGGGCAACCATCGGCCTCTTCCTGTCGCAGGCGCTGGAGGCGAGAGCGAACAACGCGCAGGACGACGAGTTCCTCTTCGCGGCGGCGAGCATCCTGGCGGGGATGATCCGGCGGCGGCGCATGGAGGAGGAGCTGCGTCGCGCGCGCGACGCGGCGGAGGCGGCCAACCGCGCCAAGTCCGACTTCCTGGCGACGATGAGCCACGAGATCCGCACGCCGATGAACGGGGTGATGGGGATGCTCAGCCTGCTCCTCGACACGCCGCTCTCGCACGACCAGCGCGAGTTTGCGGAGACGTCGCTGGCGTCGGCGCAATCGCTGCTGTCGATCCTGAACGACATCCTCGACCTCTCGAAGATCGAGGCCGGCAAGCTGGCGTTGGAGCCGGTGCCGTTCGCGCCGGGGCCTGCGCTGCGCGACACGGTGGAGTTGCTGCGCGCGGGGGCGCAGGCCAAGGGGCTGGCGCTTACCATGACGTGCGCGCCGGACCTTCCCGGGCGCGTGCTGGTCGACGCCACGCGCCTGCGGCAGATCGTGACCAACCTCGTGGGGAACGCCGTCAAGTTCACCGCCAGCGGCGGCGTGCACGTCGCGCTCGAGACCGCGGGCGACCGCGCGCATCCGGCGCTGCAGCTGACGGTGAAGGACACGGGGATCGGCATCGCCCCCGAACAGCGGAAGTACATCTTCGAGAAGTTCACGCAGGCCGACACGTCGACCACGCGGCGCTACGGCGGGACCGGGCTCGGGCTGGCCATTGTCCAGCACCTCGTCGTGCTCCTGGGGGGGACGCTCACCGTCGAGAGCACCGTGAACGTGGGGAGTTCCTTCGCGGTGACGATCCCGGTGGAGGTGCTGGACTGGCTCCCCTCGGAATCGACGCTCAGCGATGAGCGGCTCGGCGTGCGGGCGCGCGCGCGCACCCCGTCGACCATCGCCTCGCTGCAGGCTCCGCGGCATGTCCTCCTCGTGGAGGACAACGACATCAACGCGCTCGTCGCCTCGCAGCTCCTGCAACGCGCGGGGCACCGGGTCACGCACGCCGGCAACGGGCGCGAGGCCATCGAGGCATTCGAGCGGGCGACGCTTGCGATGCACGCCTTCGACCTGGTGCTGATGGACTGCATGATGCCCGAGATGGACGGCTTCGAGGCCACCTCGCGCATCCGGGCGCTCGAGCGCCCGCGCGGCATGCATACGCCGATCGTGGCGATGACGGCCAACGCCTTCCAGCAGGATCGCGAGCACTGCCTCGCGGCGGGGATGGACAACTACATCGCCAAGCCGCTGGACCAGCGCTCGATTGCGCGCCTCTTCGAACTGTTAGGCGCCGACAACCCCGTCACCGCCCGGTAGCGCGCACTGCGCGAAGCCGCGCACCCGCCAGGTGCACGGCACCGCCGGTCAGAGGATGTACTTCCGCAGGTCCTCGTCTTCCAGCACGCCCTTGAGGCGAGCCTGCACCATGGCCCGGTCCACGGTCACCAAAGTGGTGTCCGGGTCAGGGAGCGTGTAGAGGATCTCCTCGAGCAGCGTGGTCATCACCGTGTGCAGCCGCCGTGCCCCGATGTTCTCCATGCGCACGTTGGCCAGCGCCGCCAGGCGCGCCAGCTCCGCCACGCCGTCGTCGGTGAAGGTCAGCGACGCCCCATCGGCCTCGACCAGCGCCGCGTACTGTTTTGTCAGCGCATTCTCCGGCTCCGTCATGATGCGGACGAAGTCGCCCTCGGTGAGCGGCTTGAGCTCGACGCGGATCGGGAAGCGACCCTGCAACTCGGGAATGAGGTCGCTCGGCTTCGACACATGGAAGGCGCCGGCGGCGATGAAGAGGACATGGTCCGTCTTCACCATCCCGTGCTTCGTCTGCACGTTGGAACCCTCGACAATGGGAAGGAGGTCGCGTTGCACCCCCTCGCGCGACACGTCGGGGCCGTGCGTCTCGCCGCGCGTGCCGGCGATCTTGTCGATCTCGTCGAGGAAGATGATCCCCATCTTCTCCACACGGTCGAGCGCATCGGTCACCACGTCTTCCGTGTCGATGAGCTTTTGCGATTCCTGCTCCAGGAGGATGCGCCGAGCGTCGGCGACCTTGAGCATGCGCTTCCTGGGGCGCCGGTGGAGCATGTCCTGGAGCATGTCGGAGATCGACTCCATCCCCTCCCGCGACCCCGGCATCGTCGACACGTCGAACATGGGCGCTGGCGGCGGCATGACCTCGACCTCCACCTCGCGCTGCTCGAGCTGCCCGTCCTTGAGCAGCTGACGGAGCTTGTCGCGCGTGCGCTGGTAGCGTTCGCGCGCCGCGTCGGTGTCCTTCTCCTGCTGCACGGCGCCGCTGGAGGACACGAGGAAGACGTTGCTGCCTGACGAGCCATCGCCCCCTGGCTCAGTCGCTGCCGCTGGTTTGGCTTCGGCGGGGACCGGGAGGAGGAGGTCGAGCAGGCGCTCGTCGACGCGCTCCTGCGCGACGTCCTCGACCTCGCCCTCACGCTCGGTGCGCACCATGTCGATCGCGCTCTCGACCAGGTCGCGCACCATCGCCTCCACGTCGCGCCCCACGTACCCCACCTCGGTGAACTTGGAGGCCTCGACCTTCACGAACGGCGCACCGGAGAGGCGCGCCAGCCGCCGCGCAATCTCCGTCTTCCCCACGCCAGTGGGGCCGATGAGGATGATGTTGTTCGGCGAGATCTCGGTGCGGATCGGCTCCGCGGCGCGCTGCCGCCGCCAGCGATTGCGGAGCGCGATGGCGACGGCCTTCTTGGCGTCGTGCTGCCCGACGATGTAGCGATCGAGCTCGGCGACGATCTGCCGCGGGGTCAGGTCTGCAAGGCGCTCGAGCGCCTGGTCGATTCTCGAGTTCATGACGTTCTCTGGACGGGAGACGGGGGAACGCTTGCCCCAGCGAAGGCTGGGGGGGGACGGAAGTGCGGCGGCCGCGGGCCGCGCGCTCGCGTCCTCGTCAGGCGGTCGGCTCCAGGACGGTGATGTTCTGGTTGGTGTAGACGCAGATGTCGCCGGCAATCTCCAGCGACTTGCGGACGATCTCGGCCGGGGTGAGGGTCGTGTTGCCTGCCAGGGCGCGCGCAGCGGCGAGCGCGTAGCTCCCGCCGGAGCCAATGGCGAGGATCCCGTCGTCGGGTTCGATGACGTCGCCGGTGCCGGAGAGGAGGAAGCCGTTGTTGGCATCGGCCACGATGAGGAGCGCCTCGAGGCGTCGCAGGACGCGGTCGGAACGCCAGTCGCGCGCGAGCTCGACGGCGGCACGCGGCAGGTTGCCGCTGTAGCGCTCGAGCTTTTCCTCGAACTTGTCAAAGAGGGTGAAGGCGTCGGCGGTGGCCCCGGCAAAGCCGGCGACGATGCGACCGCCGGCCAGCGTCCGCACCTTCTGGGCGCGCGCCTTCATGACCGTGTCGCCCTGTGTCACTTGTCCGTCGCCACCAATGGCGATCTTGCCGTCGCGGCGCACGGCGATGATGGTCGTGGCGTGAAAGCCGGGGAACGAGGCGGAGTGCGAAGACATGGCGTTAGGCTCGGGGGTGTGCCTTCTGGTGCACCTGCTTGAGGCGCTCGACGCTGGTGTGCGTGTAGATCTGCGTGGTGGAGATGCTGGCGTGGCCCAGGAGCTCCTGCACGGCGCGCAGGTCGGCGCCGGCGTCGAGGAGGTGCGTGGCAAAGGTATGGCGCAGCGAGTGCGTCGAGAGCCCCGCGTCCTCGTCCACCTGGTCCAGGAAGCGCGTGACCACGAGCTGGATGGCACGGGCACTCATCCGCTTGCCGGTGCGCGAGAGGAAGAAGGCGCGCCGGTCGCCGGCATTCCCCACCTGGCGCAGCAGCTCGTCACGCCGCGCTTCGTAGTTCCGCAGCGCGCGCTGCGCGTGGTCGCCAACGGGTACAATGCGTTCCTTGCGCCCCTTGCCGCGCACCTTGACCTGCTGCGAGACCAGGTCCAGGTCGCCCGTGCTGATCCCGCGCAGCTCCGACAGGCGCAATCCGGTGGAGTAGAACAGCTCGAGGATGGCGAAGTTGCGCACGTCGGGAAACGCCCCCTCCCACGCGCGCGCCTCGGCTGCCTGGAAAAGGATGTCCACCTGGGCGCGATCGAGGTAACCGGGGAGGTACTTCTCCAGCTTCGGCGAGCCGACGGCGCGTGCCGGGTTGGCGTCGACGACCTCCTCGCGCTGCAGGAAGCGATAGAAGGTGCGCAGCGCCGACAGGGCGCGCGCAATCGACCGCTTGCCCAGTCCCTTGCGGGTGAGGTAGCCCAGGTAGCCGCGCATCACCAGGCGGTCCACGCCATCCCACGCCAACGACTCGCTGCCGCGCTGCTGCGAGAGATAGCTCACGAAGCCGTCCAGGTCGCGCGCATACGCCTTGAGCGTGTGCGGCGACACGTCGCGCTCCTTCTCCAGGTGGAGGAGAAACTCGGCGAGCTCGCCGGGGCGGGGCGGCCGCTCGTCGCTCATCGCGCGCCGACGCTCACCGGCGCCTCGCCGGTGGCGGCCATCCACTCCGCCAGCTCGCCTAACGCGCGCTCCGACAGCCGCTCCTTCTTGAGCCGCTTGTCGCGCGGCGGGTCGGGGAGCTCGTCCAGCAATCCGAAGTTGGCGTTCATTGGCTGGAAGTGGCGCGGATCGGCCTCGCGCAGGTAGCGATAGAGCGCACCCAGCATGGTGCGTGGCGGCGGGAGCACCGGCGCCTCGCCGCGCAGGAGTCGCGACAGGTTGATCCCCGCCAGCAGCCCGGTCGCCGAGCTTTCCGTGTATCCCTCCACCCCGGTGAGCTGCCCGGCAAAGAGCAGCTGCGCATCGTCGCGCAGCGAGAGATGCGGCGTGAGCGAGGCCGGCGTGTTGAGGTAGCTGTTGCGGTGGATGGAGCCGTAGCGCAGGAACTCGGCCTCGGCGAGCCCCGGGACCATGCGGAAGACGCGCTGCTGCTCGGGGATCCGAAGCCGCGTCTGGAAACCCACCATGTTCCACATCTGGCCACCCTTGTCCTCGCGCCGCAGCTGCAACGCCGCCCACGGACGGCGCCCGGTGCGCGGGTCGGTGAGCCCCACCGGCTTCATGGGCCCGAACCGCAGCGTGTCGCGCCCGCGCTTCACCATCTCCTCGGCGGGCATGCACCCCTCGAAGTACGGGACCGCGTCGAACTCATGCGCATGAAACTGGTCCGCCGAGCCTAACGCGTCGATGAAGGCCTCGTACTCGGCGCGCGTGAACGGGCAGTTGAGGTACGCCCCTTCGTCACTCGCCCCATCCATTGTCTCCTTGTCGTAGCGCGAGGCGCGAAAGGCGACCGTGTGGTCGATCGAGTCGACGGCGATGATGGGCGCGATGGCGTCGTAGAAGGCAAGCGCCTCGCCGCCCAGGCGCGCGCGGATCGCCTCGGCCAGCGCGCTGGATGTCAGCGGCCCCGTAGCGATGATTCCCGGCGAGGGAAGCGCGGTCACCTCCTCGCGCACCACCGTCAGGCGCGGATGCGCCAGCAGGCGATCGTGCACTCCCGCCGAGAAGAGGTCGCGGTCCACCGCCAGCGCCGAACCGGCCGCGACACGTGCCTCGTCGGCCGCCGTGAGGATGAGCGAGCCGAGTGCGCGCATCTCGGCTTTGAGCAGTCCGTGCGCGTTGGAAAGTTCGGTGCTCTTGAAGGTGTTGGAGCAGACGAGTTCGGCCAGCCGGTCGGTCTTGTGCGCCTCCGTGCCGCGCACCGGCCGCATTTCATGCAGCACCACCGCGTGCCCACGCTCGGCGAGCTGCCACGCCGCCTCGCTCCCGGCGAGCCCTCCGCCGACGATGTGAACCGCGCTCCCGGACTTCGACATACCGCGACAATCTAGAGGACGAGAGGACGAGAAGACGAGAAGACGAGAGGACGAGAAGGGCGTACCCCGCGCCGAGTCTGGCGCTCGAGGGTCCAAACCTCGTCTTCTCGTCCTCTCGTCTTCTCGTCTTCTCACCTCAGACTGCTGCCGCCACTTCCTCCTCGGGGCGCGTCACGTCCCACTCGTTCTGGCACTTGAGGCAGCGGCGGTACTCGCCGCGCGTCTTGTTCGACTTGCCCTCGGCGCCGACGTAGCCGCACTCCGGGCAGGTCTCGGCAACGGGGCGGTCCCACACCACGAAGTCGCAGTTGGGGTAGTTCTCGCAGCCGAAGAAGATCTTCCCGCGCGCCTTGCTGCGGCGCTGGGCGATTTCTCCGTTGTCCTTGGGGCAGCGCACCCCGGTGGGCATGGAGCGCGTGCCGCGACACTTGGGAAACTTCGAGCAACCGAGGAAGTCGCCGGTGCGGCCATGGCGCACGACCATTGGCGCGCCGCATTCGTGGCACTTGTACTCCGTCAGCTGCGCCGGCTTGCGCTCACCGGAGACGGGGCGCGTGTAGTCGCAGTTCTTGGGATGGTTCTCGCAGGCGACGAACGGGCCGAAGAAGCCCCCCTTGGGCACCAGCTTGCCACCGCACTTGGGGCAGCGCTCCTTGTCCAGCGCCGAGAGGTCGTGCGCCTCGCCGATGAGCGCCGGAAGGTCGACGTCCTCGAGCGATTCCTCGAACGGGCGCCAGAAGTCCTTCAGCACGCGGCGCCACTCGAGCGAGCCGTCCTCGATCTTGTCGAGTTCCTCCTCCATCTCCGACGTGAAGCCCACGTTGAAGACGTTGGGGAACTGCTTGACCATCACCTTCTCCACGCTCTCGCCTAACGACGTGGGGGTGAAGCGGCGCTGCTCCAGCAGGACGTAGCGCCGGTCAGCCAGCGTGGAGATGATCGACGCGTACGTCGACGGGCGCCCGATCCCCAGCCGCTCCAGCTCCTTCACCAGCGACGCCTCGGAGTAGCGCGGCGGCGGCTCCGTGAAGTGCTGGTTGGGGGTGAGCGCGTTGAGCGGGATCTTCTCCCCCACCTCGGCCACCGGGAGCGCCTGCTCGTCCTCGAGCGCCTTCCCCTCGCCGTCCTCGCGCGCCTCGCGATAGAGCGCCAGGAAGCCGCGGAACTTCACCACGGAGCCGGTTGCACGGAACTGGTAGCGCCGCGCGTCGCCCTCGACCTTGAAGTCGATGGTGGTCGTGTCGAAGATCGCCGGCGCCATCTGCGACGCCATGAAGCGCTGCCAGATGAGCTGGTACAACTTGAACTGGTCGTCCTTGAGGTACTTCCGCACCGAATCGGGGGTGCGCGACGGGTCGGTGGGGCGCACGCTTTCGTGCGCGTCCTGCGCGTTGGCCGCCTGTGCCGCCTGTCCGCGCGCCGACGTCGAGCCGTAGAGCTGCGGCGCCGTGGCCAGGTATCCCTTGCCGAACTGCTGCTCCAGCACCTCGCGCGCCTGCAGCGCCGCGCTCTCCGCCACGCGCGTGGAGTCGGTACGCATGTACGAGATGAGGCCGACCGCCCCTTCATCCTTCCCCAGCTCGATCCCCTCGTAGAGATCCTGCGCCAGGCGCATGGTGCGCTTGGAGCCGAAGCCGAGCTTCTTGGCCGCCTCCTGCTGCAGCGTCGAGGTGGTGAACGGCGCCGCCGGGTTCTTGCGGCGCTCGCGGCGCTTGACGTCGGCGACAGGAAAGACGCCTAACGCCCCCTGCGCCGACTTCTTCAGCGACGCCGCCAGCTGCGCCGCGGCGCGCGTCACGTCGTCCACGATCCCCGTCGCCATTCCCGCGTTGGGGATCTCCACCTTCTTCTCGTCGATCGCGTGCAGCTTGGCGGTGAACTTCTGCCCGCCCTTCTCCAGCTCCGCGGCAACCGACCAGTACTCCTGCGCCCGGAATGCGCGAATCTCGCGCTCGCGCTCGACAATCAGCCGCAACGCCACGGTCTGCACGCGCCCCGCCGAGAGCCCCTTCTTCACCGTCTTCCACAGCAGTGGCGACGCCTTGTAGCCGACGAGGCGGTCCAGCACGCGCCGCGCCTGTTGCGCGTCGACGAGCTTCATGTCGATGTCGCGCGGGCGATCCATCGCCGAGCGCACCGCATCCTTGGTGATCTCATGGAAGAGGATGCGCCGGATCGGCGCCCCCCCCTTCCGGCGGATCTGCTCCGCCACGTGCCAGCCGATTGCCTCGCCCTCGCGATCAGGGTCGGTGGCGATGAAGACGGCGGTCGATTCCTTCGCCGCAGCCTTCAACTCGGCCATCGTCTTCTCCTTCCCGGCAATCGTGACGTACTCGGGCTCGAATCCCTTGTCGACATCGATCCCCAGCTTCTTCTCCGGGAGGTCACGCACGTGCCCGATGGTCGCCTTCACGCGATAGCCGCGCCCCAGGTACTTCCCGATGGTCTTGGCCTTGGCCGGCGACTCGACGATCACCAGCGCCGACGTTCCGGCGACAACTGGCTCCTCGACCTCGGCGACAGCGGCGCTTCGCCGAGTGCGCGTCGACGCGGCGGGAGCCTTGGTCGACTTGCTCCGCTTGGCCGCCGCCGTGCGCTTGGTGCTCTTCTTGGCCGACGGTCGTGCAGAAGCGCCACGCCCCGCAATGCGGCGCGTGGTTGGCGCTTCGGTCTCGTCGACAGCTTTCTTCTTGACTGGCATGGCTCAGTGTATGGTCACATGGTCGGGAGGGGGGCCCAACTCGTCGGGCCCTCCCGACTCCATCAGTGCGCGAAGATCATCCAGGGCGATGCGTCCCTCGAGCTGCGAGAGCGCGCGATCGATGACCCCTTCCAGCTCGGTGGCGGTCACCAGGCCGGCGTGGGAGAGCGAGAGCAGGTGCCCCCACGCCTCGGTCGTGAAGCGCCCGCGCTCGTGCGGGCCGAGTACCCGGAACGGGATGGACGACGACTTGACCGAAGCCGGCCGGGGTTCGGCGTGCAGTGAATTATCGGTGAGCCAAGCCAACATGATCTCACCGATTTCGCGCCGATCGTACCCTTCCGACGACAGGAATGCCTCGACCTCCGAGACCTCCGCGCCGCCGGGAAAGCGTTCGCGGAGCCGGGTCAGGAGGTGCGACAGGCGATCGTCCATGGCCTAACCTATCCCCACGCCCCAAGACGTGGCAAGCTCGGCCGCCCTTGAGACAAGTTCTTGCAACGCAAGAGTTTCGGTATCCAGTACGGCGTCTGCCGTGGCGTACGCCGCCGCTCGTTCCCGCTCCAGGCGGGCCAGTTGGGCCAGCGGATCGCTCCCCCTAAGTAGAGGACGGAGGCCCACTTCGTTCCCCATCCGGGCCAGCGCGGTGGCCGGCGAGACGCGCAGGTGGACGATGCGCGCGGGGGGGCGAAGGAGCGACACCACGTCGGGCTGCGTGATCCATCCCCCCCCCGGCGACACCACCCCTGACGGGGCCAGCGCCAGTCGCCGCGTCGCCTCCCGTTCCAGGGCGCGAAAGCCCCCTTCCCCGTCGCGCGCGAAGATCTCGGCGACGCTTTGCCCCGCCTCCCGCTCGATTTCCCGGTCCAGGTCGACGAACGGGACGCCGAGGTGCGACGCCAGGCGCTCGCCCATCGTCGACTTCCCCGCCCCCGGGAGCCCGACCAGGACGAGGTGAACGCTGCGAGCCGCTGTCGCTGCCGGCGCGCTCACGCGGGGTCCGCGACCGTCGCGCCGTCTGGCCGCGCGGCGGCAGGCGCCGGAGCGCTGTCGGGCGCCGCATCGCCGGTGGAACTTCCGTCAGCCGCAACGGCCGCCGCCAGGCGCCCGCTCCCCACGCGCTGCGCCACGCGCCCCAGGTAGCCCTCGACGTTGCGCCTGGTCTCGCGCAGCGAGTCGCCGCCGAACTTCTCCAGCCACGCCTGCGCGAGCACGAACGCAACCATCGCCTCGGCGATGACTCCCATTGCCGGCACGGCCGTGACGTCGGAGCGCTCGGCCACCGCCGCCGCCGCCTCGCCCGTGGGAATCTCCACCGTGCCTAACGGGCGCATGAGCGTGGCAATCGGCTTCATGGCCACGCGCACAACGAGCGGCTCCCCCGTGGTGATCCCTCCCTCCAACCCGCCGGCGCGATTGCTGCGCCGCTGGACGTTGCCGGCCAGCGTGCGGCCGGCGGCGGCGTCGATCTCGTCGTGCACCTGCGAGCCCGGGCGCTCGGCCGCCTCGAAGCCCAGCCCGATCTCGACCCCCTTCACGGCGGGAATCGACATCACGGCCGCCGCGAGCCGCCCATCGAGCTTGCGGTCCCACGACACGTGCGACCCCAACCCTACGGGGAGCCCGCTCACCAGCACCTCGCACACGCCGCCTAACGTGTTGCCGGCGCGCTTGGCCTCGTCGATCAGCTCGATCATCCGCTGCTCGGCATCGGGGTCGAGCGTGCGCACGGGCGAGGCGTCGGCCACCAGGTTGAGGTCGTGCGGAAGAAGCGCCGGGATCTTGGCATCGATCCCGCCCAGCGAGATGACATGCGACTCGACGCGGACGCCAAAGGCGGCGAGCAGTTGGCGGCAGATGGCGCCGGCGGCCACGCGCGCCGTCGTCTCGCGCGCCGAGGCGCGCTCCAGGATGTCGCGGGCGTCGTCGCGATCGTACTTGAGGAGCCCCGCCAGGTCGGCGTGTCCCGGCCGCGGGCGCGTCACCGCGCGCTTGCGCGCCCCTGAGGCATCCTCGGGGCGCAACGCCGGGTCCATGATCTCCGCCCAGTTCTTCCAGTCGCGGTTGCGCACCAGCATCGCCACCGGACCGCCTAACGTCTCGCCGCCGCGCACCCCCGACAGGAACTCGATCTCGTCCTTCTCGATCTGCATGCGCCGCCCGCGGCCGTACCCCTGCTGGCGGCGGGAAAGGTCGGCGTTGACCTGCTCGGCGGTGACCGGGAGTCCGGCCGGGACCCCCTCGAGGATCGAGACGAGCGCGGGACCGTGCGACTCGCCCGCGGTGGTGAAACGGAGCATTGGATCGCGTCCTGGGAAAAAACGCGCGAGCCCGGCGGATGGCCGGGCTCGCGAGTCGGTGGAAGCGGCCGAAGCCGCCCGTGTGCGGCTCAGGTCGAGCCGCACCTCGTCATCGTGGCACGTTGTCGATATCGCCTGTCCGAACATCTATGACCACGAGTCCCTCTTTGGTCAAGCCGAAGAGCTTCACCACCAGGGTCGGGTCGGCCGACCGTTCGGCCGGCGACGGGAGGGTTGCGCGGAGCGGGCCATACAGATTCTCGCGAATCGGGATGCGGCCGCGCAGGCGATAGCTGTAGGAATCGACGATCTGGATCGACTTGTCGCCCGAGGCCACGAAGGCCACGCGCGCGGTGCTGTCCGCGGTGTTCTCGTTGAAGTTGCGCGGATGGAAGGCGATCCCGGCGCCGGAGTTGAACGTGGCGTACTTCCCCTGCAGCCGCAGCGAGGAGTCGGCGAAGAAGGTTTCCTCGCCGTGCACGCCGATGTTCGACGAGTTCCGGTTGATGTCGAGGCCGTAAACCTTGTCCGACGCGTTGTCGGTGAGGTCGGCGACTTCGATGGGCTGCGAGTACACCGCCCCGTTGGCCGGCGTCCCGCTGGGGTCGTAGACCAGGAGAACGCGCCCCGCACGATTCGGGGTGTTCCCCTCGCCGAAGGCCACGCGGCGACGGTCACCGCCCACCGCCACGAAGTTCGTGTCGGGGAGGGCCAGCGACCCCACGTCGAGGTCCTTGATCGCTTCCACGTTCCCGTTGATCGGGTCCGTGCGCAGCGCGGCGACGGCCGCCTCGACCGTGGTCGAGTTCACGCACACCGCGGAGTCGGGCGACTGCCCCGGCGTGTGCTCGCAGATGATGATCTTGTCGGGGACGCCGCTCTGTCCCTCGATCACGTCGACGAAGTCGGCGTTGATGATGACGTAGTGGTTCTTGAGGAAGGCCCCGTACTGCCAGATCTGGCGCGGCTCGGCGCGGGCATCGAGGAAGTTGTCGATGCGGCGCAGCGTGCCGGGCGTGGCGGTCGCGGTGGGCCTGGTCGAGTAGTACAGCGCACCCGACGCGGCCTGCGCGATGTACTGCGGGCGGTCCGAGTAGTCGATGGGGGGCGGCACCTTGAACTTGAAGCCGCCGCTGGTCTCGTCCTTGGAGTACGTCACGTCGTACACGTACTCGTTGGACGTCTTCACGCGCCCCACTTCCTGGCGGTCGATGAGCGACACCTTGGACACGTTGGTCCCCGCCGAGTTGGCGACGAGGAGGAGCGAGCCCGAGTTGTCGATGATCATCCCCCACGGCTGCGCGCCGACGGCAATGGCCGGGAGCGACTGCAGGGTGGCGGAGTAGTTCCACGCCTCGACCTGGTTCTTGGTGAGGTTGGAGACAAACACTCGCGTGCGGGTGGTGTCGACGGTGATGTCGGCGCCAAGGCTCCCGTCGGGCATCCCGTAGGTGAGGCCGTAGGCGTAGACGGTGGCGTCGCGCTTGGCGAGCGTGTCGCTGTTCACCGGGACGCTGGCCCCCGTGGGGACGGCGTAGCCGGTCCGCCCCGCCACGTCGGTGGCGTACGCGGTGATGAACAGCGCCTGGCCGCGCAGCGCGATGGGCGCGCCCCACAGCTTCCGCCGGGTCACCTGCTGGACCGGGGTCGCCAGGGTGTCGGCGGCGCGATAGATGACCGTTCCCGCGGAGTTCTTGGCGATGAAGCCGATGATGCGGACGAGTCCATCGGAGTCGCGCGCCGAGAGTTCGACCGAATCGGGGGTCTCGAGGCGCGCCGGGATGTCCTGGTAGACGACCGGCGGCAGGAGGTCGGGTCCGGCAGCCGCAATGCGCACCTGGAAGGTTTCCCCGCTTCCACGCAGCGCATCCCGGTTCTCGGCGAACGGCGTGATGCTGATATTGGTGCCGGCGGCGAGCCCGTTCGGGATCTGGAACGTGTAGGTGACGGTATCGCCCTTGGGGTACGGGACCGCGAAGAGCGTCGAGTCGCCCTTGGCGAAGCCGGTGGCGGTGGCGCGGTAGCCTACCTTCGTGATGCCGGTGGTGTCGAGCACCGCCAGGTCGAAGGAGTAGGTGCCGCCCACGATCACGTTCGGCTGCGGCTGCACGAAGGCGATGTGCGGGACGTTGGGGTCGAAGGCGATGGCCGAGGCCTCGCCGCTCGCCGCGTTGCCCGCGCCGTCCACGACGGAGCTGAGCACCCTGACCTTCTGGCCCGGGCGGACCCCGGCGAGGGTGATCTTGAGGGTCTTGGTGAACTCGGACAGCCCCGCGCTCACGGCGCTGGAGTCGCGCCCCACGAGAAAGCTGTCGGCGTACACACGGGTCACCACCCACTGCAGGGCGGAGTTGTCCTTCGCGTCGATCGCGACGGACAGCGGCGCGCGGACCGAGACGGAATCGTTCCCGGCGCTCCCCACCGTCCCCGTGAGGGCGATGGTGAGCTGGGGGATGATCTTGTCAGCGGCCGACGACGCGATCTCCGTGCTGCCGCAGCCCGCGGCCCAGCTTCCTGCCAGGGCCGTGAGCAGCGCCGGGGCGACGCGACGAATGTTGGTCTTCATCGGGTTAGGCTCCGGATTGGTTTACTTGCTGCTCCCATCGGGCGGGCGAACGGCTTCGCCTTCGTCGATGATGTGCGGCGTGATGAGGATCAGCAGGTCCTTCTTCTCCTCGCGCGTCTCGGTCTGCGAGAAGAGCCTGCCGATGAGCGGAAGCTCGGAAAGGATCGGGATCCCCGACTTGTTCTTGTTGACCTGCGTCTGCGTGAGCCCGCCGATGACCGCCGTCTCGCCGTTGTTCACGAGGAGCTGCGTCTTGGCGTTGCGCTTGTTGATGATGAAGCCCAGGTCGCCGCCGACGATGTTGAGGTCCGACTGCTCGGCCTCCATGGTCATGCGGATCTGCCGGTTGTTGGTGATGTGCGGCGTGACCGTGAGGATGATGCCGGTCTCGCGGAACTGCACGTTGGCGCGGGCCGGCGCCCCGATCTGGGCGATAGACCCGGCGTCGATCACGCGGACCGGCGTCTCCTGGCCCACGAACATGCGGGCCTGGCGGTTGTCGAGCGTGACGATGCTCGGCTCGGCCTGGATGTCCGACAGCTGCGTCTCGCGCAGCGCGTCGAGGAACGACGTGAGCGAGTACTTGCCTAACGCGGTGGAGAAGATCAGGTTGAGCGCCGAGCCCTGCTTGTACTTGCGCGTGGCGTTCGAGACGCCGGCCAGCGCGTCACCGCCCAGCTCCACGCGCGAGTCGAACGTTCCCGGCGAGGTCTGCCCCTCGGGAATGCGCGGGAGGAGCGTGTTGAAGAAGGTCCCGCTCGAGCCCAGGTCGTACGACAGGCCGAGTTGCTCGATCTGCGTGCGCGACACCGAGATGATCTTCGCCTTGAGCGCCACCTGCGGCGTGCGGACGTCGAGTCCCTTCACGTACTGCAGGAGGTCGGGGAGGCGCGACGTGACTTCGGTGATGATGAGCGAGTTGGTGCCGCTGTCGGCGGCAACCGTGCCGCGGATGATGCAGCCACTGTTCATCCCCGCCGCACCCCCCTGCCCGGGGTTTCCGCCCCCCGTGGAGGCGCCGATCGGGCATTCCTTGTACAGGAGCCCCTGTACCGTACTCACCAGCGAGGTGGCCGCGACATAGTTGATGTTGACCATCTGCGTCGTGACCGGCTCGCTCGACTGCTTCTCGAGGATGTTCTTGTAGCTGTCGACCGTGATGATCCCGGACGGGTCCTCGCTCGCGGCGAGTCCCTGCGCCTCGAGAATCGCCTTGAGGGCGACGTCCCAGGGCTGGTCCTTGATCTCGGCCGTCACCGTTCCCGTCACTTCCTTCCCCACCACGAGCGTGCGCCCGGAGAAGGTGGCAAAGCCGGCGAGGACGTCGCGGATGTCGGCGTCCGACCAGGTGACGGTGATGCGCGGCTGCTGCGCGGGGCGCTGCTGCGCGCGCGCGGCGGGCTGCGCCGGACGCGCCGATTCCGTATCGGCCGGCGCGGCGCGCTCGGCGCGCGGCTCGGCGCGCGGCTCGGCGCGGGCCTGCGATGCGGCGCGGGCGATCGCCGCCTCAACCGCGGACGTGGTGTCGTCCTGCGTTGCCGGGGCGGCGTCGGACTTCTCGACGGCGCCGGCGGAGACTTCCGTCGTCACCTTCTCCTCGGCGCGCGGCGCGGCCGGCGTCGGCGCGGAGGGCGCGATCGACTCGGCGAGGAGGGCGCCTGACGAGTGCCAGGCGGCGAACGAGGCGTCACCCTTGATGGCGATGCGCACTTCGCCGTCGCCACGCGTCACCGTGTAGGCGCGCGGGCCATCGACATCGAGCACCACGCGCACCACGTCGACGCGGTACTGCGACGTGCGGATGTTGGTAATCCCGCCGCGGGCGACGCGATCGTAGCCCGTTCCCAGCGACCCGAGGCGGGCGCCGGTGAGGTCGAGCACGATGCGGTGCGGGGTGGGGACGGTGAAGTCCTGTACCGCGACCGGTCCGGAGAGCGCGATCACCACTTCTGCCTGCCCCTGGCCCGGCACGAGCGAGAGCCCGGTGACCGCGCTGGCGGCGTCGACTGGCGTGCGAACATCCGACGGATCGATGTGCGCAGCGCGCGCGGTCGACGCGCCGACGCACAGCGCGACGGCCGGCAGTGCGGCCAGCGTCCAGAAACGCCTCATTGCTTCCTCTCTTTGTTGGAATCCCCGAGGGCCAGCGTCTCCTGCCGGCTGTACCCGAACTCTTCGATCGTGAACACCACCGCCTTCGGGGTGATGCTCGCCACGCGCATGCGGCCTAACGACTGGCCGACGCGCACGCGGTATTGGTCCTTCGTGCCGACGTCGCGCAGGACGGCGACCGAGTTGCGCCCGGACTCGTCGTAGGTGACGCCGACGAGGCGCAGGTCCGACACCAGCGGGCGCAATTCACTGGTGGTCATGAGCGAGATGAACGGGTCGCGGCGCCCGCTGCGGTCGTAGGCGAACGTTTCGCGCTCGAACGCGGCGCCAGCCGACTTGGCCGGGGCGCTGGACACCGCCGCCGAGCCGGCGGCACTGTCGGTGGCTGTGACGCGGCCGCTGGCGGAGGGGCGACCGCTCTTCTCCCCCTTGGCGCCGGTGTCGGCCGCCGACTCGTCCGGCAGCGTGGAGTTTGCCGCCACCTGCCGGTTGGTCGCTGCCACCGCACGCTCGGCCGTGCGCTTGGGCTGCATGATGTTGGGGATCGACTGCGCCGCCACCGGAGTGGCCGCCAGCAGCAATCCCATCGCGAACGCGGCGCGCGTCATGACTTCCCTCCCTTGGGGCTCCCCGACGTCCTGGCGACGTAGGTCTGGATCTCGAACTTCGTGTCGAGCTGCGAGCCGCCGACCGACCGCTTGTCCTTCGCGCCGCCGTCGCGGGAGCCCATCGCCGACGGCGTGAGCGCCACGTTGACCGGCGCGATGATGCGGGTGAGCGAGCCCACGTTCGTGAGGAACTCGGCGACCGAGTGGTAGCCACCCGTCACCATGATCTTGTAGCGATACGTGTCGAACTGGTCGCCCTCGATCACCGGCTCCGGCTGCACCGTCGCGATGTCGAGCCCCACGCGGCGTGCCGCGGTGGAGACCTGTTCGAGGAGCGCCGGGACCTCGTTCCCCGTGGGGACGAGCTGGCGCATGACTTCGAGGTCGCGCGCATGCTGCGCCGCCTCGGCCTTGAGCGCCTCGACATTCCCCGTCTTGAGTTCGGCGCGGGCGCGGCCGTTGCGCGACTCCAGCGTGTCGACGCGCTGCGTGAGCGTCACGATCTCCGCGCCCTTGGGCGAGAAGACGTACGTCCAGTAGAGACCAATGAGGGCGAGCGCCGCGATGCTCACGAGGAGCATGGCCTGCTCGCGCTGGGACTTCGGAGGGAAGGCCATGGCTACTTCACCGAGAGGGAAACGGGGGCGGTCGTGATGAGTGCCTTCTCCGGGCGCTCGTATTCGGCGTCCAGCTGGAACTCGGTGACTTCCTTGCCATCGACCATCACCAGCTCCGAGCGCGCCAGCTGCACGTTCTGCACGAACGGCGACGTTTCGAGGAGCTTCATGAAGCGCGTCAGCGCCTGGATGTCGACCGTGTTGCCGATCAGGCGAAAGCGCAGCGCCTCGGTGCTGGGCTGCGGGTCCTGCTTCTTCGCGGCGGCGGCGGCGGGAGTCTCACCCGCTGCTGCCGTCTGTTTGGGGTCCTTGGCCGGGGCGGCGGGGCCGGCCGCCGGCGCCGATGTCCCGCTCGTCTGCGAGATCGACTTGAGCCAGGTGTACGGCGGGAGCGCGCGCGACACCTCGTCGAGGATGTGCGGCCAGACGAAGCGATCGTTGTCGATCGAGCGGATGATCTCGAGCTGGCGAACCACCGAGTCACGCTTGGCTTCGGCCTTGCGACGTTCCTTGAGCACGACGGCAAAGCGCGACGAGTCGCGCACCGCCTGTTGCTCCCGCACCTCGAGCTCGGAGAGCCTGGATCGCTGGGTGAGGTGCATCCCGCCGATGGCAGCGGCGGCAATGACGACGCAGGCCACGGCGGAGATGAGATAGGGATCGCGCACGCGCGCCGAGGCACCGGCCACGGCGGTCTTGAGCGAGAACCCCGCTCCGCGCCCCTTCGACTTGTCGGCGCCTGGGAGAAGATTGATTTCGATCATCGTTGGAATCTCTCGGGATCGCTCAGGCAGCCTTGCGCAGGGCGAGGCCAATGGGGAGCATGAGGAGCGGGGCGACTTCGTCGGTGACGAGGTTGTCGAGCGCGCCCTCGCGCACGCGGATGTTGGCGAGCGGGTTGGCCTGCTCCACCGGGAGGCGCAGGCGGCGTCCCAATGCATCGGCGAGCCCCGGGACGCGGGCACCACCGCCGCAGAGGTACACGGCGCGCATCTGCCCGCCGGAGCGCGACGACGACGCCAGGAAGGCGGCGGCGCGCTCGACACCGACGGCGATCTCCTCACCGCGGTTCTCGATCACCGCATCCAGGTGCGGCGAGCGATCGTAGCCCTGCAGGAGCGCCTCGGCCTCATCGGCGCCGAGCCCGCGCTCGCGCTGCAGATCCTCGCGGAAGCGGCGCGTCCCCACCGTGAGGTCACGGGTGAGGATCGGGACGCCTTCGTCGAGGATGTTGATGTTGGTGACTTCGTGGCCGATGTTGATCAGCCCCACCACACCGCTCATCGCGTCCGGGTGGTTGACCTCGAAGGCGTTATGCAGCGCGAAGGCGTCGACGTCGACGATCGCGGTGCCGAGCCCGGCGTCGGTGAGGAGGCGCATCTTCGTCTCGATGAGGTCGCGCTTGGCGGCGACGAGCAGGACGCTCATCTCCATGCCATCGCCCTCGGGATCGAGGATCTGGAAGTCGAGTTCCACCGACTCCATGTCGAAGGGGACGTGCTGCTCGGCTTCCCAGCGCATCAGTTCGCGCGCCTGCTGCTCCTTGACGCGCTCGATCTGGATCTTCTTGATGATGACGTCGCGCCCGCCGACGGCCGTCACGACGTCTTTCGTCTTTAGGCCAGACTGTTCGATGGCGCTGCGGATGGCATCGGTGACGATACCGGGATCCATGATCTCGCCCTCGACGATCGCGTCGGCGAGCAACGGCGTGATGACGACTTTTGCGAGTTCCGGCTCGCCGCGGCCGTGGTCGATGACCGCGACCTTGATGAGCCCCGAGCCGACGTCGAGGCCAATCGTCGTCTTCTTGCGACCGAAGAGCGCCATATCGAGAGGGAGGGTGCGGTGGAGGAGCGAGGGGTGCGCGCGGAGTGCGCGGACTGGGACATGCGAGACGATTTGACCGAAGGATCGGTCGATACTGCCATTCACACGACCGCCTATGGCGCGGGGTAACAGCAGAATGCGCGTGCTGTTGCGTTTTCTGGTGGGCGTGCGTCATATCACCATCGGGGCGTGACTGGCCGTCCCGACCCCCCGCGGCACGCGCACCTGGTGCGTGCATGGCGCGCATCGCCTGCATCGCCTGCGTCGCCTGCATCGCCTGCGTCGCGCGCATCGAGCGGTAGTCGCGCCGAGCACCCGTCAGGCGCTGTGCCTCAACGGAACGGGCTCCAGGAGCGCTTCGCCACGCGAACCAGGGGAGCCGCACGCTCCAGCGCGAGGTCGACGGCGCAGCGCGAACGCTGCACCAGCGTCTGCCCGTCCAGGATGCTATGATCGCCAGCTGCAACGTTGCGGTCGCCCGCCAGCGCAAGACCGAGCAGCGTCCCGCCAATGCCCGACGAGCGCAGGTCGTCGCGCACGATCACCACGCCGGCAAAGCGCGCCCCCGCACTCAGCGTCAGGTCGCCCTCGACCAGCAGCACCCCCTGCCCCGCCCCACCACGCACCTCCACGTCGCCCTGCGCCCAGATGAGCGGCGCGTACGACGCGCAGGGACCGACCCCGCCAGGATCGCCCCAGTTGGAGCTCACGCTACGGTCGCATTGACCGGCCGCGAGCACGCTCGCCGGCGTGACGATCCCCCCTGGGGGAACGACGATGGTCGCCCTGCTCGTCAGGCTCGCCCACGTCTCACCGCCAAAGACGGAATAGCGCGACGCGAATGCCGCCGACGAGTCGGACGTGAGGGCGGGGAGCCCCGTTGCGCGCCCTCCGCTCCCCGCCCCGCACACGCCGTCGCACAGGTGCGTGGTGTCGGGCATGGCGATGGCCGCCGTGTGCGAGAGCGGCGCGCACAGCCCTCCCCACCCGACGAGCGCGGTGTCAGTCCCGACTACACGCGCGCTGCCGGCGAGCGTGACGCTGTCGCGCGCCACCAGCGCCGCGTTGGCCGGCACGTCGGGAATGGCGAGGCGATACGCGACCTGCACGGTGCGGCGCGCCAGGGTGTGCTGCGCCGAGTCCCCCGCGCTTCCCGTGCTCACGCTCCACCACGCGGTGCGCGTGAGACGTGTCAACCATCGCTCGGCGCTGCCGCCGATGAGCGCGACGGTGTCGGGGCCGATGGTCGCGCCAACCGGAAGCCCCTCATGCGGCATGGCCTGCCAGGCGCGCAAGAGGTCGTAGGCGCCGGCATCGGCGGCGTTGGAGGCCCGGCGCATGGTGGACTCGTCGCGCGCGCGGCGAAAGTCGGCGTGCGCGAGGTGCATGCTGGCCACCGAGAGGAGCGCGACCAGGAGGAGCGCCACCAGCGCGACGAAGAGCGCGATCCCGCGGCGCGGGCGCTGCGCACGGTGTGTCATGGCGAGTTGCGGAGCACGAGGCGAAGGGTGAGCGAGTCGCGGCGCGCTCCGCGCGCAACGCCGTCCACGCGGACCTGCTGGCGCGTGGTGGCGCCTAACGCCACGTAGGCACCGCGGGCGGTGCTGGCCGGCGTGGGGGTGACCGAGGCACCGGCGGAGTCGACCCACCGGACCGAGAAGCCGCTCGTTGCGCCGGGAGCGGCATAGGGGAGGAGCGGCCCCGCCACCGGCTGGATGGTGTTCCACGCCGCGGCGCCGTGGTTCCACTCCGTCCAGCCGAGCATCCACTCGCCGGCCGAACGATAGAGCGCGAAGCGTTCGGCGCGTCGCACCCGGACCACCGAACCGGGTAGCACGGTGGCCGGCAGCGACGGCGACAGCGTGAGGCGCCACCCCTGCGTCGCGGCGTCGGCGATGGAATCGAGATAGGGCGAGTGCAGGCACGGTGCGGCGCGCAGCGCAATCGCGGTGATGGCCCCGTGATACCACGCGTCGTCGTGGCCCGCTGGCGAGGCCCCCTCGTCGAGGATCGCGACCGAGTCCCCCGGTTGCGGCGCGGTGTTCCACCAGGTGAGCGTGGCCCCGGAGGAGAGGTGCGGATCGGCAACGTCTATCGATCCGGCGCCGACGGCGCAGGCGACGGCACATCCCACGGTGCCCTGCAGATGAATCGAGGAGTCGCTCCCCGCCACAAGGTCGCCGTCGCCAGGCGCGACCGCCGCCAGCGCCCCATCCACCGCGAAGGCCGCAACGGCAAGCTGCGCGCGCTGGTCGGCCATCGTGGCGACGCCGCGCGCGAAGCGATTCGAGCGGTCAAGCAGGCGCACAACCGCCGCCCCCAGGAGGAGGGTGATGACGAGTGCCGCCAGCAACTCCACCAGGGCGAAGCCGAGTGGTGGCGAGGGGAGGTGAGCCCCAGGGCGCGACGTTACTCGCACGGGATGATGGCCTCCTCCACCACCGGGGTGCCGACGCGCGGCGATGTGGGGGTGAGGACGGCGTGCACCCGACGTGTCCCGGCCGGCGCTGCCACCGACCATCGCACGACTCCCGCGCTCGTGCTCGCGGTGCCGGCGGCAAGCGCATGGCAGGGGGCCGCGCGCAGCGAATCGACGACGTGTGCCGTCTCCCGCGTCGCGAGCGCCACGGCGCGCGCCGTTGCGGCGAGCCGCGCCACGAAGGTGGAGACGGAGGCAACGCCGAGCGCGGCGATGGCGAGGAGGACCAGCGCCACGACCGTCTCGACCAGGGTGAATCCCGGCCGCGATGGAGGCGTGGGGTGACGACGAGCGATGCGAGACATGCCGGAACGTTAGGCATGCCTCGCGCGCATCTCCCTACCGAAATCGTGCGCCTTGTACCAAAAGCGCGGCAACTTGGCGGTACGGGGGGGGAAAGCATCGAGGGCGACGCCGGGGAGCGTCGCCCTCGAGAGGAGCAGCCGGAAGGGAGGTGGCTGCGTCCTATCCCATCAGGTCGTGCTTAGTTGCACTTCGGCTCGGCTTCGACCGTCGCCGGCGAAACCGCGGCGACACCGACGAAGATGGCGCAGGTGCGGGTCGTGGCGGTGTGGCCAGCAGTGGCGCTCCAGCCCGTGCCGCCCGAGGCGCTCGCGGTCACCGTCACGCCAGCCGATGGGACGAAGCCGTACAGCGAGCTCGTGCCGCCCGACGTGTTCGCCGCCGAACCCGCGACGTACACCTGGTTGTCCGCGAAGTAGGACTCCTGCGTGGTGGCCATGTTGCGGAGGTCCGACTTCATCGACGCGAGGTACGCCTTCTCCTTCGTGTTGGCAAACTTCGGGATCGCGATCGCGGCCAGGATGCCGATGATCACGACGACGATGAGGAGTTCGATCAGCGTGAAGCCCTTGCGAGTCTTGTTCAGCATTGGTGGTCTCCGGGTTGTCCGACAGGGGATGGTGAAGTGAGCTAGAGGACTGGGCCGTTCTCGGGACTCAGGAAAAGCAATCGGTGGACCAGCGGCGGATACTCTGTCGAAGTGCTTGTTCGACAACGAGTTGGATGATTTCTTGGACTGCCAGCAGACCGCGAGTTCTGGAGTGTTTTGCACGCTGTCTTGCAGTCTGCCACACGTCCAACATCGTCGCGTGGCGCCCTCAGGTCCGTCCATGCCCTTCCGATCAGTCCGTCGTGCGACCGTCCGGCAGGTCACTCGCTAGACGCGGGGAATCCGGACTTCGTAACACGCACTGCCCAAACGACCTAAACCCTGCCGAGCGCGTGGGCAAACGGTGTCGTGAATCACCACTCAGAGAAGATTGAAGCGCACAATGTGCCAGAAGGCGGCGACGCCGTCCTTCCAGTTGATCTTCTTCCCTTCGGCGTACGTGCGGCCCGCGTAGGTGATGGGGACTTCATAGATGCGCGCCTTGACCTGCGCCAGGCGCGCCGTGATCTCCGGCTCGAAGCCGAAGCGATCGGTCGTGAGCGTCAATGAACGCGCCACCTCGCCACGCACCGCCTTGTAGCACGTCTCCATGTCGGTGAGGTTGAGGTTCGTGAACATGTTGCTCACCGTGGTGAGGATGAAGTTCCCCACCGAGTGCCAGAAGTAGAGGACGCGATGCGGCCCGCCAAGGAATCGCGAGCCGAAGACGGCGTCGGCCTTCCCCTCGATGATTGGGTCGAGCAGCACCGGCCAGTCCGCGGGGTCGTATTCCAGGTCGGCGTCCTGCACGATGACGATGTTGCCGCTGCTGGCGGCGAGCGCGGTCCGAATGGCCGCGCCCTTGCCGCGATTCACCGGTTGGTGAATCAGCGTGTCGATGAGCCCTTCCGCATGCAGCCCGTCGAGGATCTCGCGCGTGCCGTCGGTCGAGCAGTCGTTGACGCAGATGATCTGTTTGCGAACGGGGACGGCGTGCACCTGGTCGAGGATGAGGCGGATGGTGTGGCGCTCGTTGTAGACCGGAATGAGCACCGAGAGCACCACATCCTCGCGCACGAGCGGCGTGCGCCCCCGCATGTAGGGGGTGCTCCCTTCGATGGTGCCGGTGAACGACGGCGTGGGAATGCGCGGTAAGGTCATCGAGCGACTCGTTCGAAGATCATAACGTGCGGCGTCTGCGCCGCTTCGCGAAGGACGGGCGGGGTGCGCGCCGACAGGGTGCGCGCGGTGCGCACGCCCACCTCGCTGGAGACGATGAACCAGCGCGGACTATAGATGGAGAACAGCTCGTCGACCACGGCGACATCCTCGGCGTCCGTGAGGGGGCGCACGCGCTCGGCGGCGGTGAAGGTCGACGTGGGGACCGACTTGCGCCCCGTGTACAGGTACACGATGAGGTCATCCTCGGTGGAGAGCACATCGGTGGGCGCCGTGTGGCGCGCGACCCATTCCACCGTGGGACGTGCGCGAACACCCGCTTTCTGCTGCACCGCGATCCACCACTTCTTTCGGTAGCCAGTTCCGTTGTACCACAGGTAGCCGCCGGCCATTCCGAGTGCGACGATCGCGACCACCGCGCGCCATGGCGGCACGGCCAGGCGCGGTAGAGGTAACGACCAGCAGGCCATCACGCCGTACCCCGCCAAAGGGAAGAAGAGCGGCCAGATGGCCAGGAGGAAGCGGTTGGGTTCAAAAGGCCACAGCATGACGACCAACATATAGCACGCGAGGTAGGTTACCGTCACCGGGGCATTGCGTGCGTACCGTTTCGTTCCCGAGAGGAGGAAGACGACGAGCGCCGTGATGGCGATGGCGCGTGGCCAGGTCGCAACCACCGGGAAGAGCATGTAGCTGACGGTGGAGTCGATGTCCTGGAAGTTCTTGAGGATGGAGGCGCGGGCAAAGTCCCACCCGCCCTGCGAGTACCCTTCCACCAGCCACGCCCCATACGAGCCGTACTTCCCCACCAGGGGGTGCGCCATCTCGCCCTGGTAGGCGCCAACCCAGGTTTGCCACGGCACGAGGAAGATCGCGGCGCCAACGCCTAACGCGATGATGGCCCCCCACCGGCGGCGGAGGAGGAGAATGAGCCCCGCCGCGGGTACGGCGAACACCCCCAGCGTACGCACCATCGCCAGGAGTCCGATGAGGAGACCGGCGATGAAGGCGGTGCGCAGGTCGCCGCGGTCGGCGGCGCGCTCGGTGATGAGGAGCGTCGGGAAGAGGAGGGCGAGAAAGAGCGGTTCGGAGAGGACGACGCCGGTCACGAGGAGGACGGTGACCGAGAGCGTCCCGACGATCGCCGTCAGCGACGCCTGCCAGGGGAGGAAGCCCAGCCGCCGGCGGGTGAAGATCCACGTCCCGGCCGCGGCGGCCGCGAGGAAGAAGGCGTTGGCGAACTTGAAGAGGACGATGTTGTCGGGGAACGACGGCCACAGCTTCCACAGGGCGGCGAGTACGAGCGGATACGCCGGCGGGTAGTGCGTATTGTGCGGGGAGCCCGGGAGGTTGATGAGGCGGAAGCCCTCGCCGGTGGCCAGCGACTTGGCGAGCACCGTATAGATGGCGTCGTCCTGGAAGGCCCCCACCGGCCACGGGGCAATGGTGAGGATGGCGACGACGAGGACGGCGGCGGTGACGGCGAAGAGGGCGAGTCGTTCGCGCGCGAGGTCGGGGGGGGAGGTCGTCCCCTCGGCTTGCGGCACTTGATCGGTAGGCGCGCTCATCACCGGCTCGCTCCGGTTGCAATACCCGGCTGCACCGGCGCGAAGATGGCGCCTGACGAGAGCGCGCGCACGATGCGAAGCTCGCTCGGCGCCGCCTGCACGAGCCCGCGAACTGCATACGTCCCGTACTGCGTCGACGCGAGCACGTAGTCCACGTGATAGGTGGAGAGGATCGTGCGCAGCGAAGCGATGGCGAAGGCCGGAGTCTGCGCCACCAGGTGCTCCTGCGGCGTGAATGCCCCGTTGGGGATTGCGCGGCGCCCGGTGTAGAGGTGGATCAGGACGTCGTCGTCGGTCGCGACGACGGCGTTGCTATCAGTATTGGCCACGACCCACTCGGCGAGCGGTCGCGCGCGGTTGGCGACGGAGCCCTGCACCACGCCCCACCAGTCGCGCGAGACGCCGAGGGCGTTGTAGCCGCCGTAGCCCACCGCGAGAGCGGCGAGCGAGGCCAGGGCGAGCGGTCGCAAGAAGCGTGAGGGAGGAGAGTGGCTTGCTTCGCGCGCGAATGATCCTGTGTGCGCGGAAATGGTTTGGTCGGTGGAGGTGTCGGATGGCATGTTGTTCTTGGGGGGGGCCCCCCACTCCCACACACTCACCACCGACAGCGTAAAGACCAACCCCACCAGCGGCCACACCCCCCACGTGAAGCGAGCGGGCGCGAACGGCCAGATCACCACGATGCCGAGGTACATGACGAGGAAGATCGCCGTGGCCGGCGTCCGTCGCGCCAGCCCCCCCATCCCCAACCCGAAAAAGAAGGCGAGCGCGATCGAGGTCGTGTTCCTCACATACACATTGAGCGTGTCGGTCGCCGTCGACGCCCACCCCTGCGCCACGAGGCTCTTGAGGTTGGCCCACGCCACGTCGCCGAGGAAGACGACGCCGTCGCGGCGCACCGCACCCACGAGCCAGCCGAGATACGACCCGTACTTCCCCAGGTAGATCTCCGGGACTTCCAGCGCATGCGCCCCGACCCACAGCTGCCAGGGGATCGACAGCACGACCGCAGTGGCGCCCAGGGCGAAGGCCGCGCGCCACTGCCGCCTGGCCGCCAGCACCAGCACGGTGGCCGGAACGACGAGGATGCCTAACGTGCGCACCAGCGCCAGCACGGCCGCCGCGGCGCCGGCCACCATCGCATCTGACACGCGGCCGCTCGAGGCGGCGCGTTCGCACGCCAGCAGCGTCGCCGCCAGCAGGCAGAGGAACATCGGCTCCGACAGCACCATCACCGACAACAGGACGACCGGGGCGCATGCGGTGAACAGTGCCACGCCAAGCGCCGCGGCCACCGGCGTGAGTCGCAGCCAGCGGCGGGCAAAGGCGTAGAACAGCGCCGCCGAGGCGCCCAACCAGACGGCGTTGGCGAACTTGAACAGGGTCACGTTCTGCGGAAACGACGGACTCACCTTCCACAACAGCGCCAGCCACGCCGGAAAGAGCGGCGGGTAGTGCGTCGCGTTAGGCGCTCCCGGGATGTTGAGGTAGCGATAGCCCTCCCCGGTGGCCAGCGACTTGGCGAGGACGACGTAGATCCCGTCGTCCTGGAAGACGCCGACCGGCCACGGCCCGATCGCCGCCACCACGGCGCCGAACGCGGCGAGCGCGAGGAGCCAGGGGATGAGTCGCGCGTAGTCGCGCGACGCCGCCGTGTGCCCTGGACTCAAGTCTCGGTCCCGAAGCGCTGCAGCTTCCGATGCAGCGTGGACGGGTCGATGCCTAACGCCTCGGCGGCCCGCGTCTTGTTCCCACCTTCGGATTGCAGCACCCAGAGGATGTAGGCCCGCTCGATCACGTCGAGTGGCGGATTGGGCGTCGCGCGCTCCTCCACCAGCCGCTCCGGGGTGTGCGTCGAGAGCTTCTCGGGGAGCGCCGCCAGCTCGATCGTCGTCCCCTCGGTGAGGATCCACGCGCGCTCCAGCGCGTTCTCCAGCTCGCGCACGTTCCCCGGCCATGGGTAGCGCATCACCATGTCCAGCGCCTGCTCGCTGAGCTGCTTGATTGCCTGGCCGCGCTGCTGCGCGCTGCGCTGCAGGAAGGCGTCGATGAGGAGCGGGATGTCATCGCGGCGCTCGCGCAGCGGCGGCAGGTGGATCGCGATCACGTTGAGGCGATAGTACAGGTCGCGCCGGAAGCTCCCGCGCCGGATCTCCTCCTCGAGGTCACGATTCGTCGCCGCCAGCAGGCGCGTGTTTATCGGGATAGGCTCGGTGGCGCCCACGGGAATGATCTGCCGCTGCTGCAACACGCGCAGCAGCTTGACCTGCGTGGCCGGCGTCGTCTCGCCGATCTCGTCGAGGAAGAAGGTCCCCTTCTCCGCCGAGGCGAAGAGTCCCGACTTGTCCTTCACCGCGCCGGTGAACGACCCCTTCACGTGGCCGAACAGTTCGCTTTCCAGCAGGCTCTCGGGAAGCGCACCGCAGTTGATCGACAGGAAGGGCCCCTCCGTGCGCTGCGACAGCTCGTGGATGTAGCGCGCGATGACCTCCTTCCCCGTCCCCGACTCGCCCTGGATGAGCACCGTCGAGTCGGTGGGGGCGACGGTCTCCGCCAGGCGCAACACGTCCTGCCAGGGCTTGCTCTTCCCCACGGGACGCGACGCCCCCGTCTTGTCGCGGCGCTTGATCTCCTGCTTCAGCACCTTGTTCTCCACCCGCAGGTGGCGGTGCTCCGTGGCTCGGCGCAGGATGGCCAGCAACTCGTCGTTGCGGAATGGCTTCTGGATGTAGTAGAACGCCCCCTCGTTCACGGCCTGCATCGCCGACTGCAAGGTGGCCTGCGCGGTCATGAGGATCACCGGCATGTCAGGGTCCTTCTGCCGGGCGGCACCGAGAATCTCCAGCCCACCAACCGCCGGCATCCGGATGTCGCTCAGCACCACGTCCGGTGCCAGCGTCTCGATCTGCTCCAGCCCCTGCCGCCCGCCTAACGCCACGTGCGGCGTGAAGCCCTCGTTCTTGAGCAGGATGCGCAGCGACTCGAGGATCCCCGCCTCGTCGTCCACCACCAACACGTTGGGGCCGTTGTTGCCATGGCCGGCGTTGCCGCTGCCGTTGCCGTTGCTGTTGCCGTTGCCGTTGCGGTCGGTCACGTTCACTCTCCCGGGTCAACCTGGGACGTGGGTAGCAGGACGGTGACGCGCGTCCCGCGCACGTCGCTGTCGACGAAGACGAAACCGCGGTGCGACTCGATGGCGCGATGCACCACCGACAGCCCCAACCCGGTGCCGCCGGGCTTCGTCGTGAAGAACGGATCAAACAGCCGGTCGCGAATCTCGGTCGGGATCCCGTCCCCCTCATCCGAGACCCGTACGGCGACGCCCCCCTGGTCGAACGAGACGCCAGCCGGCGCATCGTCCGAGGTGAGCGGCGCGATCTCGATGCGCACCGTCCCCGGATGTGTCGACGCCTGCACGGCGTTGAGCGCCAGGTTGAACACCGCGCGGTGCAGCAGGTCCTCGTCCCCTTCCACCACGAGCGGCGTGTCGGGGACGACGCATTGCACCTGCACCCCTTCGGTGCGGTCCGGGTGCGCCGCGGCGAGCGAACTCGCCCCGCGCACCACGGCGGCCATGTCCACCGCCCCCATGCGCGTCACGCGCACGCGGGCAAAGTCGAGGAACTCGCTCAACAGCCGCGACAGGCGGTCGGACTCGCGCACGATGAGCGACGACAGCGAGCGCTCGTCGTCATTGGCGCGCGGCGAACGCCCGAGCTGTTCCACCGCCGAGCGAATGGAGGCCAGCGGGTTCTTGATCTCGTGGGCCAGCGATGCGCTCAGTTCGGCCACCGCCTCCAGCCGCTCGGCGCGCATGTGCAGCGTGTCGAGCCGCTTCTGGTCGGAGATGTCCTGGAAGATCACCGTCGCCGTCGCCCCCTCCCCCGGCTCCCCGTTGCCCCCGTTAGGCGAGGAGACCGTCGTGTTCAACCCGATCGGGAAGGAGCGCGTCGCCGTCGAGACGGTTCCCTCGGCGCGCGTCGTGCGCACGCCATCACGCGCCGCCCGCTCGATGGCGCGCGCCAGCACGGGCGACACCGGCTCGATGAGCGCCAGCGCCGGCCGCCCCACCTGGGACTCGAGCGGGAGGCCAAGGAGCGCCTCCGCCGTCGGGTTGGCGTAGAGCAGCGTCCCGCGCGCGTCGATGGTGACGATGCCGCTGCGGATGTTGCGCAGGATGTCGCTGGCCTCGAGCCGCACCTTCACCAGTTCGGCGGCTAACTGTTCCGTGCCGGCGCGCGCCTCGCGCAGCCGCGCGGCGATGTACCACGAGGAGAGCGCGACCAGCGCGAACACCAGGAGCTGCAACAGGAGCGCGGCGTTGATCGGCGAGCGCGTGAGGAGGATGACGTCGCCGAAGTAGAGGACGCAGGCCAGCGCCGCCGTGAGGAAGGCGCCCGACGTGGTCAGCAACACGGCGGCCAGGGCGATGACGAGGATGTAGAGCGCCGCAAACTGCGACGTCCCGCCCCCCGTGATGTGCACGATCCCCGTCACCAGGGCGAGGTCGAAGACCGCCTGGATGGAGAGGAAGGTCGACCCGGGAAGCGCGTCGCGATCCTCGCTGAACAGCGCCGACCCCGCCGTGAAGACCAGCGCCACCGTGATCAGGAGCGACGCCATCAGCGTGTCGCCGCGATCGGCGTCGCTCCACGCGAAGATGGCCGCGAGGTAGATCGCCGTCGTCGTGATGAGGCGCCCCACATATATGAAGCGCAGCAGGCGACGCGGCTCGAAGAGCGCTCGGGCTTCCGGGTTGATCGACTTCACGCGGGGGGCGTCGGGTGGCGCCTTGCATCCTGCAACGAACGGGATGCGCAGCCGGGGATGGCAAAGTGCCACTCTCAGGACGACTGGCGGCGGAACGCGTTTCCCCGCATGGCGTTGAGGCTGTAGCGAAATGCCGTGCCCGGGTTAGGCTTGATCGAGGTCGCG
This sequence comes from Gemmatimonadaceae bacterium, assembly GCA_020852815.1. Lineage (NCBI taxonomy): Bacteria > Pseudomonadati > Gemmatimonadota > Gemmatimonadia > Gemmatimonadales > Gemmatimonadaceae > Gemmatimonadaceae bacterium. The sequence continues at coordinate 265,613 of JADZAN010000046.1, forward strand.
GTCCCAGCCTGGTCCACCTCCCCCCGTGCTCGAAGACTTTCCGCCCAGTGCCCGTCCCCCAACCACCTGAACCGTCGAGCGTTCGGCTCTCGGCTCCCGCCCTGGGCCGGCGGAGGGCGTCCCTCGTGAGGCGGGTGCGGCGCGCCTGCGGCGTGGGAATGGTGGCGACCCTCGCCCCGGCTCTGGCCGTGATCGGGAGCGCCGCCTGCGGCTCCTCCAAGGCGGCCCCGGCCGAACGGGCCGCCCCCGATTCGCAATGGACCTCGTTTGCCCGCGGGCTCCCGGCCGACTCGTTCCCGCCCCCCAGCCGCCGCTTCTCCGATATCGTCGCACCGCGCTGGACCGACGAAACGACGCGCGATGCCGCCAACGAGGCCGAGACGGTGATGAGCGCGTTGGGCGTTCACCCCGGGATGCGCGTGGCCGACGTGGGGGCCGGCGACGGCTACTACGTGAGCCGGCTCGCACAGCGGGTGGGGGCGGCTGGGCACGTCTATGGGGAGGACATCGTCCCCGACTATCTCACGCTCCTGGCGCGACGGGTGACCGACGAGCGGCTGGGGAACGTGACGGTGATCCGCGGCGACGCGCACGATCCCCGGCTCCCGCGTGACACGGCTGAGCGGGTCGACGTGGTGACGATGATCCACATGTATCATGAAGTCACGGATCCGTATGCCTTCCTCTGGAACCTGGCGCATTCGCTCAAGCCCGGGGCGCTGGTCGGCGTCCTCGACATGACCTTCGCGACCGATCGACACGGGACGCCGCCCTGGCTCCTCGACTGCGAGCTGGGCGTGGTTGGCTACCGCAAGGTGCGCCAGCAGGAGACCGGGGCCGACGAGTACCTGGCGATCTTCCGCGCCCCGGCCGCCGACTCGCTCCGCTCTCCCGCGGCCATCCGCGAGGCTGTGCGCGGCGGCGCCTGCCAGCAGCGTTAGGCACCCCTTACCACCGGTCGCCGTGGACACGCTGTCGCTGTCGTCGTTAGGTGGGCGCCTGGCCGCCGTCTTCCTGCTCGTCCTCCTCAACGGCTTCTTCGTCATGGCGGAGTTTGCCCTGGTGGGGGCACGGCGATCGCGCCTGGCCGCGATGGCCGAGGCGGGGGACCGCGGGGCGCGACGCGCCCAGCAGGCCATCGCCGACCTCGATCGCTACATCTCGGGGACGCAGCTCGGCATCACGCTCGCCTCGCTCGCCCTGGGGTGGATCGGCGAGCCGGCACTCGCCGTCGTCGTCGACCGGCTCCTCGCCCGGTTCGGGATCGACGTCCCGCCGGGGATGGCGCACACGGCCGCGGGGACCATCACCGCGTTCATCATCATCACCTTCCTGCACATCGTGCTTGGAGAGCTGGCCCCCAAGTCGGTCGCCCTCGTCATGCCCGAGAAGATCAGCGGCTGCGTCGCGCTCCCGCTGATGGCGTTCTCGCGCCTGATGTCGCCCTTCATCTGGTTGCTGAACGGGACGGCCAACGCGCTGCTGCGCCTCATTGGCATCCGTCCGCTGTCGGAGGCGCTGCACGCGCACACGCCCGACGAATTGCGCCTCCTCGTCATGCAGGCGCGCGGCGCCGGGACGCTCAACGAGACCGACTCGGCGATGCTCGCCGGGATCTTCGACTTCGCGGCCAAGCGCGTGCACGACGTCATGCGCCCGCGCACGGAGATCGTCGCCCTCCCCATCGACGCCACCGAGGGGGAGGTGCGCGTCGTGGTGAAGCGCGAGCGCTACTCGCGCTATCCCGTGTACGACGAGTCGCTCGACGACATCGTCGGCGTATTCCTCTCCAAGGATCTCTGGCTCCGCGACGAGTCGCGCCCCTTCGTGCTGCGCGAACTCCTGCGGGAGCCGCTCCTCGTCCCGGCGTCGCGATCGGCGGAGCGCGTCCTCGACGATCTGCGCCGCACGCGCGCCCAGATGGCCGTCGTCCTCGACGAGTTCGGGGGGACGGCCGGGATCGTGACGATGGAGGATCTGATCGAGGAAGTGGTGGGCGACATCGCCGACGAGTACGACATGGCGTCGCGCGACGTGGTCGAGGTGGATGGCGTCCTCGAACTCTCGGGCGCGCTGTCGCTGGTCGACATCCGCTCCGACCATCGTCTCCCCATCCCCGACGGCGAGTGGACCACGCTGGGGGGTTACGTCTTCGCGCGGCTGGGGCGCATTCCGGCGCTAGGCGACCGGGCCCAGTATCCCGGCGGCGAGCTGGAGGTCATCGCCATGGACAAACGACGCGTAGCTGCTGTGCGCGTGCACCGCACGCCCGCCGTGCGTTAGGAGCGACACATGCCTCCTCGTCCCGCAGCCGAACGCGCAGCGCGTAGCGACGACGACGCGCCAGACCGCGACCTGGTCGTCGACGCCGGGCACGTCATTCCGCGGCGCGAACTCAGCGCTCGCGCCTCGCGAGCCGGCGGTGCTGGGGGGCAGCACGTCAACACCTCGTCGACGCGCGTGGAGGTGCTGTGGAACCCGGCCACCTCGCGCGCGCTGACCGATGACGAACGCGCGCGGGTGGTCGAGAAGCTCGGCGCGCGCCTCGACGCCGAGGGGCGCGTACGCGTGGTCGCCAGCGACACGCGGAGCCAGCGCCAGAACCGCGAACTCGCCGAGACTCGGCTCGCCGAACTCGTCAGGCGGGCGTTGCACGTGCCGCGCAAGCGCAAGGCGACGCGCCCCACGCGTGCCTCGCAGGAGCGCCGGCTGGACGAGAAGCGGCGCTCGTCGGAGAAGAAGAGCGCTCGGCGGTCGAAAGACTGGGAGTAGGCGTCCGCGAGGCCGCCACCCCGACTGGCGTCCGCGACGGGGCGTGATTACCATGTAATCACGGAGGTGACCCATGAAGACGCGGATCGTGCGCATCGGCAATTCCCAGGGCGTTCGGCTCCCTCGTCCGCTGCTCGAGACCGCCGGCCTGGGCGAAGACGTCGTGCTGCGCGCTGCGCCCGGTCGGATTGTGATCGAAGCCGCGCGCGCTCCGCGCTCCGGCTGGGCCGACGCCGCCAAGGCCATGCACGCGGCCGTCGACGACGTCTTGCTCGACGCCCCCAACGCGACTCGCTTTGACCGCGAGGAGTGGGAATGGCGTTAACGCCGCGCCGGGGCGACGTCCTCCTGGTCGCACTCGATCCGACCCGAGGGAGTGAGATCCAGAAGACGCGCCCCTGTGTTGTCGTGTCGCCCGACGAACTCAACGGCACCTGCGCACGCTCATCGTCGCCCCGATGACCACATCCGGACAGGCCTATCCGTGGCGGGTCGCCTGCCGCTTTCAGCGGAAGGACGGTTTCATCGCGCTCGACCAGTTGCGGACGATCGATCGCGAGCGTGTGACCCGAAAGCTCGGGCGCCTAGCCGCTCCCGCTCTCGGAGCGATGCTGGCGCTGCTGCAGGAACTCTTCGCGCCGTAGTCACGCGCCGGTGCAAGCCGACATGCATGGGAGCAGTCGTCTCCGAGAGGGACGTCGCGCTGATCCAGGCATTCGTCTGCCGCGAGCATCCATCGCCCCTCAGCGCACCACCCTGTAGCTTCGCTCGCATGACGACCTACTGCGACGTGGCGCGCGGCCACGAGTTCCACGGTCCCTATCACGACCGCGAGTACGGCTTCCCCATCACCGACGACAACCGCCTCTTCGAACGCCTGATGCTCGAGGTCAACCAGGCGGGATTGTCGTGGCTGACGATCCTCAAGAAGCGCCAGCACTTCACGCGCGCCTACCACGATTTCGAGATCGACCGCGTTGCGCGCTACACCGCGCGAGATGAGACGCGCCTCCTGGCCGACGCCGGGATCATCCGCAACCGGCTCAAGGTGAAGGCGGCGATCGAGAATGCGCGTCGCATCCAGGCGCTGCAGCAATCACACGGCTCGTTCGTTGCCTGGCTCGATGCGCATCACCCGCTGGAGCGCGCCGAGTGGCAGAAGCTGTTCAAGAAGACCTTCGTCTTCACCGGGGGCGAGATCGTGCACGAGTTCCTGCTCAGCACGGGCTACCTTCCGGGAGCACACGCCCCCACGTGCCCCATCCACGCCAAGGTCCTGAAGAAGCGCCCGCCGTGGTCGCGTACCAGTGCCAGCGCTACAGCTCGTCGTTAGGCCCGGCGTCCGTGTGTGCGGCGTGCGATTCGGGACCGCCGCGATCGACGTGCGCTTCCCGCGCATCCCGCGCATCCCGCGCATCACGCGCATCACGCGCATCACGCGCGTGCACCTCGAGATGGTCGACGAGCGTCCCGGTGGTCTGACGCAGGAGTTGCGACACCGCTTCGGCCACCATGAGCGTGAACTTGAGCGCGATGTCCGGGCGCGCCTCGCACATCTCGTCGAAGTCGTCGCGCGAGAGCACGAGGATGTCGGTCTGCTCGGTGGCGACCGCGGTCGCCGAGCGCGCCGCGCCGTCGATCAACGACATCTCGCCGACCATCTTCCCTTCGGTGAGGTGCGCGACGGTGCGCAGCTTCTGCGACGAGTCCCCCTTCCGGATCTCGAGCGCTCCCGCGGTGATGATCGCGGCAAAGGCGTCGTGGTCCCCTTCCTTGAAGAGAACGGTCCCGGCCGGGAGCCGGAAGTACTCGAGGTAGAGCCCGATCCCTTCCTCTTCCTTCCACGACAAGCGGTGCGCCCACCGCGTCGCGTCGAGGCGCTCGGCGCGCTCGCGGGGCGTGGACGAGAGCAACAGGGCGCCGCGGTGCTGCAGCGTCTGTCGCGCAGGCGGTTTCGGCGGAACGATGCTGATCCGGCTCATCGCGTCTGAGTATCGGCCGCTCGGCCGCCGGCGTTAACGCACGGCGCGGGGGGTGGTGGGATGGGGGGGACCGGTCGCCCGGGGAGGCGCCGGTGCCCCGCCAGGGGCGAATCGCCCTACTTCACCCTGGCCACCAGCCCCGCCAGTTCGCGCAGCGCCGCCGCCGACGCCAGCCGCACCTGCGACGTGGGGGCGTAGTCGGCGCCGTCAACCGTATCGAGGAGCTGCGCCAGGCTCCCGCTCACGCGGGCGAGCGACGGGGCGCCGCGCGGCGCGAAGAAGCCCCCTCCGCTCCCGATCAACGTCCCCAGCTCCTGCACGCGCGCCGTGTTCCCCGCGGTGCGCGCCGCGTCTTGCAGCTGTCGAGCACGGGCCATGGCGTCGGCTGCCCGCCCAATCCCCGCGTGCAGCTCCATCGCCAGCGCGTGCTGCGCCACGATCCCCGCCGCCGGCGTCTTCACGCGCGGGTCCATGCGCACCACCAGCGGCTGCGTGAGTGTTGTCCCATCGACCGTGAGCCGCACCGTGTAGCGCCCCGGCGCCACGAAGGGGCCCAACGGCTCCGGCACTCCCTGGCCCGGCACCGACGAGATGGGGAAGGAGAACGACTCCACCCTGGGACGCGGGTGGCGCAGGTCCCACACGAAGCGGTGCAACCCGGGCTCGGGGCTCAGCACCGGCGACGGACGGATCCACCAGTCCGGCCAGTGCCCCTCGGCGCGCGGGTCGGGATCGGCGTTCAGTCCCTTCTCGTAGCGCCGTACCACCGTGCCGGCGGCGTCGACGACTTCGAGCGATAGCGACGACGCCGCCCCCTTGAGCCAGTAGTGCAGCACGGCGCCATCGGGCGGGTTCACGGCGCGCGGCTCGTCAGGCGGGAGCGGAGTGTCGGTGTACATCGAGAAGCGCACGCGCGTCGCCTCGCCAGGCGCAAAGAGATGCGCCGCCTTCTGCGTGGGCCTGTCGGCCAGCTCGCGCAGCGGCGTGATGTCGTCGAGGATCCAGAAGCCGCGCCCGTGCGTTGCCACCACCAGGTCGTTGTCCTTGATGACGAGGTCGCGGATGGAGGTGGCCGGCATCTTCCCCTGCAGCGGCTCCCAGTGATCGCCGTCGTCGAACGAGACCCAGACCCTGGTCTCGCTCCCGGCAAAGAGCAGTCCTTTTCGCTTCGGGTCCTCGCGCACCGCGTTGATTGTCGCGCCGCTGTCGATCCCGTTCACGATGCGCGTCCAGCTCTTCCCGCCGTCGTGCGTGCGGAAGATGTGCGGCCGCAGGTCGTCGAGGCGCAGCGTGTTCACGGCCGCGTACGCCGTGAGCGTGTCGAAGTGCCCCGCATCCATCAGCGAGACCTTGGCCCACGGCACCAGCTCTGGCGGCGTGACATTCTTCCATGTGCGCCCGCCGTTCATCGTCACGTGAATGAGGCCGTCGTCCGACCCGGCCCAGATCACGTTCTCGCGACGGTAGCTCGGTGCAATCGTGTAGACCACGCCCGGATGCCGCATCGTCGCGCTGCGCTCCCCTGCGTACTTCCCCACGCTGGCCGGGACAATCGAGTCCTTGCGCGTGAGGTCGGGCGAGATTTCGCTCCAGCTGTTCCCGCCGTTGGTCGTTTGCCAGATGGTGTTGGCGCCGAAGTAGAGCTTGCGCGGGTTGGTCGGCGCAAACAGGATGGGCGCCGTACGCAGCATTCGGTAGTTGGGGTCGCGGAACGGCTTGGGGGCAACGTTCTGCGTCTGCCCGGTGCGATAGTCGAACCTGGTCACCTTCCCGCCGTACATGATGTTGGGGTCGAGCGGGTCGGGGGCGACGTAGCCGTATTCCTCCACGCCAACGGGGCGCCACTCGCGGAAGGTGAGCTGCCCGTCGTTGCCGCGGCTCTGCACGCACGCCGACCCCGACTCCTGCTGCCCGCCGCACACGCGATACGGGAAGGAGTTGTCGGTGGTGACATGGTAGAACTGCGCCGTGGGCTGGTTGTACCACGAACTCCAGCTCTCGCCGCCGTTCACCGTGATGATCGCCCCCTGGTCGGCGGCTATGAGGAGGATGTCGGGATTGTCCGGATTGATCCAGATACGATGGTAGTCATCGCCGCCAGGTGCACCGCGAATCATCTTCCAGTTCACGCCGGCGTCGGTCGACTTCCACACCACGATGCTGCCGCTGTACACGATGTCCGCATTCTTCGGGTCGACCTTCACCTCGGCGAAGTCGGAGCCGCGGTTGTGCACGCGTTCGTCCGTCGACGTCTTCATCCATGACGCACCCGCATCGTCGGACCGATAGATCCCGCTCCTGTCGCCGGCATCGACCGTGACGAAGAGACGGCTCGCGCGGCTCGGCGCGATCGCGATCCCGATGCGCCCCAACCCCTCGGCCGGCGTCGGGAGCCCGTTCATGATCTTCGTCCACGTGTCGCCGCCGTCCGTCGTCTTGAAGAGCCCCGACCCCGGCCCCTGCCACACCCCGTTCTCCCACGGCCCCTGTCGCGCCTCCCACAGCGCGGCATAGAGCGTGTTGGGATCGTCCGGCGACATCACCACGTCAATTGCGCCGGTGTTCTCGTCGGGGCCGAGGACCTTCTTGAACGTGCGAGCGCCATCGAGCGATCGATAGAGGCCGCGTTCCTCGTTAGGGCCGTACGGGTGACCGAGTACCGCGACGAAGAGGCGGTCCGGATTGCGCGGGTCGATCACGATCTGTGGGATCTGCTGACCGTTTCGCAGCCCCAGGTGCGTCCAGCTCTTCCCCGCGTCGGTGCTCTTGTAGATCCCGTCGCCGGTGGAGAGGTCGGGGCGTTGCAGCCCTTCGCCACTCCCGATGTAGATGATGTTCGGATCGCTCGGCGCCACCGCCAGCGCGCCGATCGAGCCGCTCGGCTGTCCGTCGAAGATCGGGTTCCAGGTGCGCCCGTAGTCTGTCGTGCGCCAGGCCCCGCCGTTCACCGCGGCGATGTAGAAGACGTTAGGCTGCTGCCGGACGCCAGTTGCCGCCTTCGTGCGCCCGGCGCGGAACGGACCGATGTGCCGCCACGCGAGTTCCCGGAACAGGGGCGACGTTGGCGCCTGCGCGCCCAGGCGCGAGGCCAACAGCGACGAGGGCGGCGATGCCGGCGCCAGCGAGATGGCGAGAGCACTCGCGGCGACGAGTCGGACAACCGGCGCTGCGGAGTGACGTCGGAGCGACGGACGCGTGAGGCGCGTGAGGCGCGTGGGGCGCGTGGGGCGCGTGGCGAGCGAGGAGAACGACATTGCTGGGGCGCGGAGTGGGAGGCGCGGCAGGCGGATGCGGAATGAACGCGTCGTCGACCCGAGTGCGTGCGCGAACGACGCCTCCATTTCTTACGTGCCACGCCCCTTCACCGCTAGACGGGATGCCCCGCCGGCGCGTCAGTCCAGCGACGTCTTCGCGTCTCCACGTGCGTCCTTGAGGCGCCGCAGCGCCGAGCGCGCCCCGTCCGCCTCTCGCGTCCCCGGAAAGCGCTCGGCGATGCGCCGCAGCTCGACCAGGGCGCGCCCGTCGTCACCTAACGGGCCGAGGTACAGGTCCGCCAGGCGCTGCGTGGCGTACAGTTCGTCTTCGCGCGATGTCGCCACGCGCCGCACCGCGGCGAACAGTTCGGCGGCGCGCGGCGCGTGCCCCGCCCGCACGTGCAACTCCGCCGCCTGGCGCAGCGCGCGCACGTTCTCCGGCTGCTCGCGGACCGTCGCCTCGTATGCCTCGATGGCGCCGGCCACATCCCCCGTCGCCTCGAGCGCGTCGTGGGCGGAGAACGACGGCTCGTACGGCGTGCTGTTGCCGCTGGGATGGACGAAGGCGGCGAGTGCGCGCGCGCTCCCGTCGGCGATCCCGGTGCTCACGTAGCGCACGATGAGTCCCGCGACCGCCCCGACCACGAGCCCGGACAAGAGGAGCCACCCGCCCCGCACTCCAACGAGATACCCGAGCGGGACGCCGACCAGCCCGAAGATGAGCGCCAGCACGCCGCCGACGATCCTCCCTTTCGCCGTGGTGGCGTGGTCGACGGTGCTAGGTCCCCGTGCCATGCTCGTCAGGCGCAACCACGGTGGACGAACCGGGCGTCCCGCGCGCGTCGATCGGCCCCAGCGAGAGGGCAAGTTCGTCGGTGTATCCAAGGAGAATCGTCTGCAGCGGTCGACGGGATGCGTCCCGGGATCATCCGGTGCACGTGATGGCTCACTCAGCGGCCCACTACACTTTCGTCAGGGTGGTTCTGAGCGTGAACCCGTCGCGTTGAAGGCGCGGGCAACCATCGCCAAGCCGGTTGTAGTCTGCGGTGAAGTTGACCGTTCGTGCGTGAAAGCCAGGCGCGCTGATCGTCATTTCATATGGCCCCTCGCTCGATGCAAAGCCGCATGTCACGACACAGCGCACTGCATCACCCTCAACGGTCGCCTGCCGAACGGGCGCACGAGCTGGGTCAACAAGGGACGTAGCCAACAGAGGGGGAAAGTCGCCATAACGCACGTTGCTGACAAAGACCACGGGAACCGGAGCTCCGGACGCAGAATCGGCGACAAGTTCTACCGTTATGAGCGGTTCAGCCGCCTGAATTGCGCATGCCTCATCACCTGTCAGGCTGCAAGCGCCCAATGTACTTGCGACCACGAATGGGGTTAAGCATCTCATGATAGAGCCGGCCTCCGAAGTGATTCGAACCCGCAGGTAGTGTGTCAGGTACACAAGGCACCACCTGGTCACTCGAGACTGATGTCTTCTGGTCACGCTCCAGGCTGTCATGCATCACAGCATGATTGCCCGCGGCCACCGCTGTACCGAGACTATTCACGGTATCCTTGGCAAATGCAATGCCTTCGGACGAGAACTTCCGGGACGGCACGCTAACGCCCCGCCGCACTATCGTCAGGCGCAAACTCTGCCGGAGAGCCGCTCATCTCGCGCCGGATAGCACGCGAGAAGTCCTCGCCCTCCCTGGCCTGGCGCGCCCGCTCGTTGATGCGAAAGCGCGCCCGCACGTCGTCCAGCGTCCCGCGCGCGTCGATCAGCCCCAGCGAGAGGGCGAGTTCGTCGGCATAGCCCGGGAGGATGGTCTGCAGCGACGACGGGATGCGCCCCGGGATCATCCGGTTCACGTGATCGACGAGGTTGGAGGTGCAGTTGCTGGTGAGCGTGTTGTAGAACTCGGGATGATCCTGCACGCCGTTGGCGCGCTGCAGCATCTCCACGAATAGCTGGCGTATGCGCGCCTGCGGCGAGGTAATGGGGTAGAGGAAGACATCGTCGCCGTCGAACAGGGCGCGCCGGCCAATGAGGTCGCGTTCTGTTCCCACGATGTAGGCCAGCTCGAAGCGCCGCAGCAACCCCGGCACCAGGCCGTAGGTCTCGCCCTTCTCACGCCGCGCCTCGACGGAGATCGACACGAACTGGCCGCCGCGAAAGCCGAACGAGACAAAGGCGTGCGCCGGCCCGCGCCACGTGGACGAGAACGGAGTCAGGACGAACCACGCCGACTCGATGGAGTCGAGGGAAAAGCGCTGCTTCACGTAGCCCGGCGTGTACGCGGTACTCGACGTGTAGGCAAAGTCGCGCACGTCGCGAACGGTGACTGCGCTATCGCCCTCGAACGTGGCGCGCGCCAACCGGGCATGGTCGCCATCCCAGTCTCGCATCGACGAGGGGTGGCGCGGGAGCGCGACAATGACCCACGCCAGCACAGCGAGCAGGGCGGTGGCGGCCACCACCATCCCCGCGGTGCGCACCACACGGCGCAGCGACGCCACCGTCAGGCGCTTCGCGCCGGCCGGCGCGTCGCACGCCCCAGCACGGAGGCCACCGTCATGTGTCCGGTGACGTTGAGCGTGGTCTTGAAGATGTCGGGCACCGCATCGAGGGCGATGAGGATCCCCACCCCTTCCACCGGCAATCCGACGGTAGGGAAGAGCGGCGCAATGATGAAGAGCGACCCGCTCGGAATGCCGGGGACGGAGAACGACATCAGCACCGCCGCCACGTAGAACGTCGCCAGCGAGGCAAGGCCGAACGGGACGCCGTACAGGTGGGCGATGAACAGCCCTCCCACGATCCACGACACCGCGAGGTTGAGGCGAAGGGTGGAGACGGCGAGCGGGAGGACGAACCCCGACACCTCGCGCGGCAGCTGCAACTGCTGCTCCGCGGCGTCGAGCATCGCGGGGAGCGCGGCGAGCGACGAGCGCGTCCCCATCGCCACGGCCTGCGCCGGGAGTGCGGCTCGCGCAAAGGTGGCCGGCGACACGCGCCCCAGCAGCACCGCTACCGGATACAGCAGGAGGATTGCCGCGATCAGGATCGCGATGTGCGTCGCGAGGTAGAAGCCGATGGCGCCGGCCCCCGACACGCCAAGCTTGGCGCCGAGCGAGAGGGCGAGCGCGAAGATCCCTAGCGGCGAAAGCCAGAGCACCGCGCGCACCAGCACGAGCATCGCGTCACCCGTGGCCTGGAAGACGCCAAGTACCGCGCCGCGCGTCTCGTCCGCCAGCCGCGAGACCGCCAGCGCAAACGCCACGGTGAAGACGATGAGCGGGAGCATGGCGCCGTCCACGGCGGCCGCGAGCGGATTCACGGGAACGAGCGACGTGAGCCAGGTGGCGAAGCTGGGGAGCGGCGGCACGGTCGTCGCGCCCCCCGTCACACGCGCGCGCAGCGCCGCCGACGACGCCGGGTCGACCGTCAGCTGCTCGTACAGCGGCGGCGCGACGATCGCCGTGAACAGCGCAATGCCCGCCAGCAGCGCCACGAACATGAGGAGCGCTCTCCCACCTAGTCGCCCCACGGTGCCCAGGTCGCGCATCCCGGCAATCCCCGTTATGAGGAGCGACACCACGAGCGGGATGACCGTCATGCGGATGGCGTTCACCCACAGCGTCCCCACGGGATCGCTCACCGCCAGCACGCCCTTGGCGGCACTCTCCGACACCGACGCGATACCGGCGCCAATCGCGAAGCCGATGGCGAGGGCAAGGATGGCGGCCGGGCCGCCGCTGAGACGGCGGCCCGGGCCGCCGCTGAGGCGGCGTGAATTCATGGCCGGAATGCTAGGGCGCGCAACCGTGGTCGTCCACCACCGGCGCGCGCCCTGTGACTCCCGATTCGTCGCCCCGCTTCGTTAGGCCGGGGCAATCACACCCTCAGAACAGCCCCCACTTCAGCCCCAGGCGCCACATCAGCATCGGCGTCTCCCCCTCGTTCACGCGCAGCTGCACGTTCCCGTTCGGAAGGTCGAGAATGTCGCCGCGCTTGAGGTATCGCGTGTTCCCGTTCCCGTTCCACCGCACACCGAAGTCGATCGCCCCTTCCTTCGACGTTCCCACGGGGATGAGGAAGCCACCCCCCGCCGTCCAGGCAAAGGTCGCGTCGTTGTAGTTGTTGGTGGAGGCGAACGTCTCGTTGTCGTAGTCCCCCTTCACGCTCGACTCGGTCCAGAAGACGGCGAAGCCCGCGGTGCCGTTGACATACGGACGAATCGGCCCCGACGGAGCGGTGATCTGGGGGCCAAGCCCCATCCAGAAGACGTTGTTCGACGTGGTGACGTCAACGAGGATGCGCCCGCCGATGGTGGAGCTGAGCGGGACACGATTGGTCTCGCGCCCGTAACCCAGGAAGCCGAGTTCTGCGCCAAGCCCCACGACTCCCTGGCGATCGAGCTTGAAGTGCACGTTGCCGTCGGCGCCGAAGCCCTGCCTCACGTTCTGCCGAAAGCCGCGCTGCGGGACCGCGTAGGTGAAGGCCACGCCCGCCAGCACCGGCGAGCGCCGCGGTCCGGCGGTCCGCCCAACGGAATCCCGCCCGACGGAGAATACCTGCGCCGACGCCGTCGCCGGCTGCATTCCGATCGCGGCAGCGGCCGCCACCATCGCCACCATCATCGCCCTCACCATCGCAACCTTCGCCACGACCTCTACAGAACGCGCGTACCGCATGTCGACCTCGAACACCCGCTTGGGGGGAAAGAACGTGTGTCGCGCCGGCATCGAGTCGCGCCGCGCGATGGGTACTGGTACGCCACTCGGCCGGCGAGTGTTTCACCCGTACGTGGCGCCACCTGATGAAAGCTCGCCTCCACCCCTGGTACGCCTCACGGCGCGGTCGACCATTCAGGAGATGGCCGCTAGCTTTGGCACGATGACGACCCACGCAACGACGCCCGACTGGCCCATCTCGATCGACGACGTGCGCGCCGCCCACGCGCGCATCGCCCCATATGTGCCGCGCTCGCCGCTGTACAACTATCCGCTGCTGGACGAGGCGGTGGGGCATGGGATCCGCGTGCTGGTCAAGCACGAGAACTTCAACCCCACCAATTCGTTCAAGGTTCGCAACGGACTGTCGTTCATGACGGCGCTCCCCGAGGCTGAGCGCGCGCGCGGCGTCGTGGCCGCTACGCGCGGCAATCACGGGCTCGGGATTGCCTACGCCGGCCGCACCTTTGACGTGCGCACCGTGATCTGCGTCCCGCTGGGGAACAACCCGGACAAGAACGCGGGGATGCGCGCGTTAGGCGCGCGCGTCATCGAGGAGGGGCGCGACTACGACGAGTCGGTGCAGGTGGCCCACCGCCTCGTCGCCGACGAGGGAATGGTGCTGGCCCACTCCACCAACGACCGCCACGTCCTGGCGGGGGCGGCCACGCTCTCGCTGGAGATGTTCGAGCAAGCCGGCGGGCTCGACGCCGTGGTGGCGGTGGTGGGGGGTGGGTCGCAGGCGGTGGGGGCGCTCACGGTGGCGCGCGCCCTCTCGCCGCACACCAGGGTCTACGCGGTGCAAGCCACGGGCGCATCGGCCGCGCACGACTCGTGGCACACGGGCGAACGACGCACCGCCGAGCGCGCCGACACCTTTGCCGATGGCCTGGCCACGCGCAGCACCTACGACCTCACCTTTCCTGCCTTGCGCGCCGGCCTCGCGGGCTTTGTCACCGTGAGCGACGCTGAACTGGCCGACGCGTTGCGCCTCCTCCTCTCCACGACGCACTCACTGGTGGAGGGGGCGGGTGCCGGCGGCCTGGCCGGCCTTCGCCGCCTGGCACCGCAGCTCGCCGGCCAGCGCGTGGGAATCATCGTCAGCGGGGGCAACATCGACGAAGCCACGCTGCGACGCATCGTCAACCACGAGCTGTGACGCCTGGCGCCGAGCGTCAGGCACGACGCTCACCTACACGCGAAATGCCGGTCAGGCGGCGTGGGGCGTCTGGTCCAGCAGCAAGCGCACGCGCCCGCGCAGCTCTTCCAGCGTGAACGGCTTGTGCAGGAAGTGCGAGATCCCGCCCCCGGCACTCAGGTGCGCGTCGCGCTCGTGCGTGTAGCCTGACATGAAGAGGATCGTGAGCGACGGTCTCTCCTGCGCGAGCGCGGCCGCCAGCTCGCGCCCCCCCATGACCGGCATGACGATGTCGGTGATGACCAGGTCGAGGCGCTCCCCCAGTTCGCGCGCGATGGTGAGAGCCTCCGCGCCGTTGGCTGCCTCGTACACACTGTAACCCGCCCGCTCCAGCGTGCGCCGCGTCATGGTGCGCACCAGGTGCTCGTCCTCGGCCACGAGGATCGTCTCCGAACCGTGACGTGCCTCCTTGGCCGCGGCGCGCGTCGTCACCGCACGTCCCGCCATGGCGGTGCGCGGCAGGTAGATGCTGAAGGTCGCCCCCGCGCCGGGGGCGCTGTCGACCCAGATGAAGCCGCCGCTCTGCTTCACCACGCCATAGACCGTCGACAGGCCCATCCCTCGCCCCTGCCCCATCGCCTTCGTGGTGAAGAAGGGCTCGAAGGCGCGTGACTGCGTGAGCGCATCCATCCCGATGCCGGTGTCCTTCACCGTCAGCTGCACATAGTCGCCGGTGGGCATTGGCGGGTGCGCGCGCGCGAACGCCTCGTCGGCCAGGAGGTTGGCGGTCTCGATCACGAGGTGCCCGCCGGACGGCATCGCGTCGCGCGCGTTCACGACCAGGTTGAGCAGGACCTGCTCCACCTGCGCCGGGTCTGCGGTCACTGCGCCGAGTGCTTCGCCTTCGCGCAGCTCCAGCGTCACCGCGTCGCCCACGAGACGGTCCAGGAGCTTGTGCACCGAGCGCACCACCTCGTTCAGGTCCAGCGTGCGCGGCTGCAACACCTGCTGCTGGCTGAAGGCGAGCAGCTGACGGGTGAGGCTCGAGGCACGCTCGGCGGCCTGGGAGATCTCCTCCAGCTCCTCCTGCTGGTCGTTGGACAACCCGCCGCTGGCGTACATGAGCTGGGCGTTGCCGCGAATCACCGTGAGGAGGTTGTTGAAGTCGTGCGCCACACCTCCCGCCAGCCGCCCCACCGCCTCGATGCGCTGCGACTGGTGCAGGTGTGCCTGCAACTCCTCCAGCGCCGTCACGTCGCGCGACGTCGCCACCACGCCACGCACCGACGGGTCGTCGAGAAGGTTGCGCGCCGACGTCGTCAGCACGCGCCAGCTCCCGTCGGCGTGCCGCGAGCGGTACTGCATGCGCTGCATGGCCCACGGTTCGCGCACCACCTGGCGGAACGCTTCCCGCACCGACTCCTGGTCGTCGGGATGGATGCGCGCGATGGGGTTGCGCCCGAGCACATCCGTCGGCTGCAATCCCACCAGCGTCACCAGCGACGGCGAGGCGTACCGCACGCGCCCGTCGCGCTCGAGGATGAGGACCAGCTCGTAGGCGCTCTCGATGATGGTGCGATACAGCGCCGCCGACTGGCGCAACTCATCCTCGGCGTGCTTGCGCGTCGTGATGTCGTGCAGGTATTCGAGCACCCCGATCACGGCACCCGTGTCATCGCGGAACGGTTCGTAGCGCTCGCGCAGCCACGCCGAGTGTCCGTCGGGCGACTGCCAGCGCCGCGGCTCGGGGGCATGCACCACCTCACCGGCCAGCGCACGCTCGAGCAGCGTCTTCACGCCCTGCTCGCGCATCACCGGGAAGCAGTCGAAGGCGACGCGTCCAAGCACTGCGGCTGCCGGAGTACCCGTGCGCTCGGCGACGAACTGGTTCCACACCCGGTAGCGGAACTCGCGGTCGTACGCCACGATTCCTTCACCGGCACCGTCGAGGATTTTCGCCGCGACGCGCGCCGGATCCCAGAGCGTCGGGTCCGGCGAGTCAGCGGGCGGCGGCGACGGAGGCTGTGAGTTCACGCGCGTCGACTGGCACAGGATCGGTACGATTTGGTCACAGCGTCCACGGAATAGCCCGCCCGTCGGCGGACTGGTCCGCGGAATCTTCTCTTGATACCCGCTTTCGGAACAACGTTCAGTGACTGAGGACACACCAAGTGCGGGAAAGGTCCGGCTCGACAAGTGGCTGTGGGCCGCGCGCTTCTTCAAGACGCGCGCGCTGGCCGCGGAGTCGATCGACGCCGGCCACATCGAGGTGAATGGTGAACGCGCGAAGCGTTCAAAGCTCGTTCAAGGGGGCGATACGATCCGCGTGCGACGCCCGCCCTTCGAGCAGGTGGTGCGCGTGACCGATGTCTCGGAGCATCGCGGCTCGGCGACCATCGCCGCCGGTCTCTATCGGGAGACAGACGAGTCGGCGAAGTCGCGCCAGGCGCTCAGCGACCATCTGCGCGCAATGGGGCCGCCCGCCTTCCGCGACAAGGGCCGTCCCTCCAAGAAGGAACGCCGGGAGATCGACCGTTGGCGTGGGCGAGAGGAGTGAGCGCCGGCGCCTAACGGCGCGCGCCTGACGCTGCGCGCCTGACGTCACGCGTTGTCGGAATGCCCGGCGAGCGCCAGGAGGGTGCGCCGGTCCAGGCGGTGACCGCCGTCGAAGGGAAACTCGCGCATCGGGAGCTGAGCCTCCGCCAGCCGCGCGCGCATCGCGTCGAGGTTGATCCACGGGAGGTATTCGTCGCGCGTGCCATAGGCGACGTCGATGCCGTGGTCGGGGAACCGTTGTCGAGCCGCCACCAGGTCGAGATCGGCGGGGATCTCGCCGGCCCAGACGATCACCCGCGCCGCCGGCGTCGTTCCCATCGTCACCCAGCGCAGCAGCGTCGGCACGCCTTGGGAGAAGCCGAGCGCCGTCACCGGTCGCGTGCCCGCCAGCTGCGCGACGACGGTGTCGAGGTAGGCGACGTAGTCGGCGATCTCGTTGTCGCGATCCTCGCGCGTCATCCACGTCGCGCCCACGGGACGTCCGGCGTGCCCTCCCCCCGTCTCCTTCCCCGTGTAGAAGCGATTGAGCGCCTCGGGGGCAAGCACGGCGCAGTCGGCGCCAGCGACGGCGCGGAACGGTTGGAGGAAGTCGGCGGCGAGCTGGCCGTAGCCGTGCAGCACGACCCACACGTCGCGCGCGGTGGCCGGGTCACCTAACGACCGGATGCGCGCGGTGCGGGTAACGTGCAGCAGGTGCTCGCGCTGCGGGAGGACACGCGATTGATGGCCGCCCGCGTGGTGTCCGGTGTCGCTCATGGCGTGCCGGGTTTCACGAGGAGGCGGCGCCCCGCGGTGATGCGCGTGGTGGCGAGCGCGTTCCACTTCACGAGCGAGTCGGTGGGAACGCCGTAGCGCCTGGCAATGGTCTCGAGCGCCTCGCCGCGCTGCACCAGGTGATAGATGGCGCGGCGCGAGGCGGCGGCGGTCGCCTCGGCGGCGCGCCGCTCTGCCTCGCTCGCCGCACGGAGCGCCGCCTGCCGGCGTGCGACGAGCGAGAGGACGCTGTCCATGCGCGCCCGGTCGCGCGAGGCGAAGCCGAACGCCTCGTCGCCCTCGTTCGCCGTCAGCTGCACGCCGGGCATCGTCCCGAGAAAGACGCGCGAGAACTGCGACACGAGGGCGCGCTCGTAGGGAAACGATCGCTCGAGGAACTCCTGCGGCTCCTCTCCATGGGGGATGAACGGCTCGGGCGGGACGCCCACGTAAACGAGGCGACGGTCGGTCGCCGCCAGGACGCCGTGCGTGAGGCGGAAGCTGTCCCACCAGTGGCGCTGCACCACGGGGACGCGCCACGCCACGCGCTCGCCGCGCTCCAGCAGCGCCTCGATCTCGGCGTTGGCCAGGCGCGCGCTCCCCTCGGGATCGCCGCGATGGAAGAAGAGGAAGGCACCAATCGCGGCGATCGCCACGAGGACGACGGTGAGCCACGCCGAGGTGACGAGGAGTCGCACCACGCGGCGCGTGGACGCCGTGAGCCGCTTTCCGGTACGGCGCGGCGCGATGGCGCTCGTCACCGGGGCGCTTGGCGTTGCTCGTTAGGCTCGCCGGGGCGACGCCCCGCCCCCCGCTCGTCGCGCCGGTTGCGCGCCTCGCGCATCGCCTTCGACACCGAATCGGCCCTGGCCGCCTGTCGCGCATCGAGCAGGACGCCAATCTCGCGGCGCGCGCCGTCGTTGTTCACCTTGATCGAGTCCATCACCGGCGCGGCGACGAGCTGGAAGCGCCGCACCGCCTCGCGATCGTCCTCGGTCACGCGACGCCGCGACGTGAGGTCGACGCCCGAGAGTTCGCGCAGCGAATCCAGTTGGTGCATGAAGGGGGCGTTCTGCAGGCGAAGGCGCCGACGAATCTCGATCAGCCCGCTCTTCTGCGCGGGCGTGAGTTCGAGGACGCGCGCCCACTCCAAATAGAAGGAGACGGGCTCCCCATCGCTCAGGTCGAAGGCAAACTCGGGGCGCGGACCGCCAAACGGCGGAGCGCCACCCCCGCGCTGGGCGCGAGCCACGGAGCTGGTGGCGGCGAGTGCGATGATGGAGAGGACGAACGAGCGGGCAATCAGGCGGCGCATGGACTCACTCCACTGCGATCTTCGAAGGCGTGCAGCAACGACACGCCACCTGCCCTTGTACCCCGTCACGCCGCGTGGGTGACGGGGGTCGCGCGACTGCGACGACGGCCGTTAGTGCTTCGCCGCGCCTTCGGCCGCCGGCGCTGCCTCACCCGCGGGTGCGGCATGATCGCCGGCCGCGGCGGCGTGCTCGCCCCCGGCCACATGCTCGGCGCCACCGTTGGGGCGCATCGGATCGGTCGGGTGGAGATAGGTGCGCGACTTGATGGTCCCCGCCACGAAGAACGCCCCCACCGCCAGCGCGGTGATGAACGCGGCGATCCCCCATCCCTGCGAGAAGTTGGCTTCCTTGCGACCCTCGGCCATGTCGTCCTCGTGCTCGTGTGCGGGTACTCGATCCTCGCCCGTCGGCGCCCGCCCCGTTGACGGAGTGGGTACCGGCGCGGCCCTCCGGCCGCGCAGCGACGGCGTAACCTAGTGCATAACGCTCGGAATGCGCACCCCGTTCGACGCCGCCTCGGCAATCTCGAGGACCTCCTCGAGCGTGGAGCGCCCGCGGTCACGGGCATACCACGTCCGCGCCTGCTTGTAGCGTTCTCCCTTCTCCAGGCTCTGGCCTTCCGTCTTGAACCAGCGCTGCAACTCCGCCGGGCGCGGCCCCCACCATCCCACCTCCCGGAACGCCGAGTCGTAGACGATCACGATTGGAATGGCCCGCGCCGTCCCGTCGGTGAGGTGCGCATCCATGAGGTCGGGGTTCTCGTCGCGCTCCAGCAGCTTGAGCTCGAAGTTGGGGAGCTGTTCCACCAGCCTGGCCAGCACCGGGATCACGTTCACCGCGTCGCCGCACCAGTCCTCGACCAGGGCCACCAGCTTCCACTGTCCCGGAATCTCCCGTCCACGCGCGACCAGCTCCTCGGGAATGCGTGCGGTGCGGTGGACGGCTGGCCACATCTCCACGTTCTCCCGGATCTGCGACAGGAAAGCGGGGAAGTCGGGGGCAGCGGCAAAGCGGTCGGCAGTCATTTCCATAACCAAATCGGCATTTAGTTGATCGTAACCTACCGTAGTCTCGTCCCCAAAGACCGGTTCCCGTAGGCGGGAAAAGCCCGGCATCACTGTGCGCTATCCCCTTTCCGCTCGGTCGGGGTCCCGGCTAGCTTCGCCCCTCCACGGACCATTGGAGAGCGCACGAGATGGACGTTTGCAGCCCCCGGTCGCGCCCCCACAACGGACTTCCCCGCTGGGCAGTCCCCCTCCTCCTCATACTCGCCTGGCCGATGACCCTCGCCGGACAAGCGCTGAGCTACCCCCCGACCCGCCGCGGCGACGCCGTCGACACGCTGCACGGCCGGGAGATCGCCGATCCCTATCGCTGGCTGGAGGATCTCAACTCGCCCGAGACGGCCGCCTGGGTTGCCGCCCAGAACGCGACGACTGAGCGCTACCTGTCGTCGCTCCCGCAGCGCGCCGTGCTGCGCGAGCGCCTCACCGCGCTCTGGAACTACCCGCGTGTCACCCTCCCCCAACGGCTGGCCAACGGCGTCCTCTTCTACCGTCGCAATTCGGGGCTGCAGAAGCAATTCGTTGTCCTCGCACGCTCGTCGCCGAGCACTCCGGCCAAGGTCATCCTCGACCCCAACGCACTGTCGCCCGACGGGTCGATTGCCCTTTCCCAGTACGAGCCGGCCCCCGACGGGCGCCACGTGGCGTACGCCCTGTCGCAGGGAGGGGCCGACTGGCAGGACGTGAAGATCCGCCAGGTGCGCACCGGGAAGGACCTCGAGGAGACATTGTCGTGGGTGCGCTTCTCCGGGCTCTCGTGGACGCGCGACGGCAAGGGATTCTTCTACTCGCGCTATCCGGCGCGCACGCAGGCGGAGAAGCTCGTCTCGGCGCTGGAGCACCAGAAGGTCTATTACCATCGCCTGGGGACGCCGCAGTCGCAGGACGTCCTCGTGTACGAGCGCCCCGACCTCCCGACCTGGTTCGTGAGCGCCGCCGTGAGCGAGGACGGGCGCTACCTGGTGATCTCGATGGCGAAGGGGGCCGACAGCCGCAACCGCCTCTACGTCGCCGACCTGGGTGACCCCAAGGCCCCCAACGTCGCGGCGCGCGCGGTGCCGCTGGTGGAGGAAGACGACGGCGAGTTCGGCGTGGTGGGGAACGACGGCAGCACGTTGTTTGTCGTCACCGACCTCGGCGCGCCGCGCCGTCGCGTCGTGGCCATCGACCTCGCGCGTCCGCAACGCGCCCACTGGCGCACCCTCATCCCCGAGGGAGCGCACACCATCGAGGGGGTGCAACTGGCGAAGACCCACTTCATTGTCACGCGCCTGGTCGACGTGCGCAGCGAACTGTCGCTGTACACGCGCGAGGGGAAGGCGGCGGGGCGCGTGCAGCTCCCGGGGATCGGGACGGTGGCCGGCGTGAGCGCTACGCGCGACTTCAGCGGCTTCTACTACGCCTTCACCTCCCCGCTCTACCCCACCACGGTCTTTCGCTACGACGTGGCCGCGCGCAGCAGCACCGCGTTCGACGCACCGACCAGCGCCTTCGACCCCGCGCGTTTCGAAACGACGCAGCGCTTTGCCACCTCGGCGGACGGGACGCGCGTCCCCTACTTCATCACGCATCGCAAGGGGATTGCGCTCGACGGGAAGAACCCGACGCTGCTCTACGCCTACGGCGGCTTTGCCGTCTCCCTCGTCCCCTCGTTCTCGCCGGCCAACATCGCCTGGATGGAACAGGGGGGCGTGTGGGTGACGGCGTCGCTGCGCGGCGGAGGCGAGTACGGTGAGCAGTGGCACCAGGCGGGAATGCGCGAGAAGAAGCAGCGCGTCTTTGACGACTTCATTGCCGTGGCCGAACAGCTCATCGCCGACAAGGTCACCTCGAGCGCTCACCTCGCCATCGAGGGAGGCTCCAACGGCGGATTGCTGGTGGGGGCGGTGATGACGCAGCGTCCGGAGCTGGTGGCGGTCGCACTCCCAGCGGTCGGCGTGCTGGACATGCTGCGCTACCACAAGTTCACCGGCGGCGCCGCGTGGGCCACCGAATACGGCTCGGCCGACGACGCCGAGGCGTTCCCGTACCTGTACGCCTACTCGCCGCTGCACAACGTGAAGAAGGGGACGTGCTATCCCGCCACGCTCATCACCACCGCCGATCACGATGACCGCGTGGTCCCCTCGCACTCGTTCAAGTTCACGGCGGCGCTGCAGGAGGCGGCGCCACCCACCTGCACGCGCCCACTCCTGATTCGCGTGGAAACGCAGGGGAGCCACGGCTATCGCCCCACCGACAAGCTGATTGCCGAGACGGCGGACATTCTCGCCTTCACGCTGGCGCAGGCGGGACGCGCGGCGGCGCCCACGCCGTAGCCGTGCGCAGCGAGCGCCGTTAGGCGGCGGGAGGAGTTGGGCAGCGAGCGCCGTTAGGCGGCGACGGCTAGGCGCCGGCGGGGGCGTTTACCGGCGCCGGACCGCGTAACGATCGCAGCACCGCCGACACGTGCCGCAGGTGCTCGGCCATGGCCGCGGCGGCTGCCGCCGCGTCCTGCCGCTCCACCGCCGCCAGGATCGCGCCGTGGCTCTTGAGCGCCCCGCCAATCTCGTCGCGGAAGCCCACCATGAAGACGCGCTCCGAGCGCAGCATGGTGAGGAGCGTGCGGCTCACGATCTCCAACACCGGGTTGCCGGTGGCGCGGGCCAGCTCGTAGTGAAACTCGCCGTCGGCGTCGATGAAGGCCCGCGTGAGGTGCGCCTGCGCCTCCATCGTCGTCATCAACGCCTTGAGTCGCTCGAGGTTCTCGCTCGTGCGATGCGCGGCCGCCAGGCGCGCAATGGGGACTTCGAGGATCTCGCGCGCTTCCTGCAAGTGTTCCGGCGTGTTGCGCGCGTCGCGCAGGAGGAGCGACATCGACTCGACCACGTGGTCGGTCGTGAGCGCGGCCACGAAGGTGCCGCGCCCCACATGCACTTCCACCAGCCCCTTCTCGGCCAGCGACTTGATCGCCTCGCGCACCGCGGCGCGGCTCACGCCAAAGTGCGTCGCCAACTCGCGCTCGGCGGGGATGCGATCGCCCGGCTTCAGCTCTCCCGAGAGAATCTGCGCCTGCACGTGCTCCACGATCTCCTGGTACAGGCGCTCTTTCGGGCGAATGGGATCGAACGGGACGGACATGTCTCGGCATGGTGCGGAGAGGAGCGCAGCGCGCGAGGCGGCGCACGCGCGTGACGGGAACGTAGCCCCACGCGCGCCGACCGGCAAACGTCGCCAGTCCCGCCCCGGCGCTAGATTCCACCGGCGTCTCTCCCCCTCTCGTCCCGCTGTCCGCGCCCCGATGTCGTCGTCACCCGTTCGCGTGCTGCAGGCCTCGTCCGCAGACGCCGCCGCCTTGGAGTCGGCCATCGCCGAAGGGGCGATGCTGCTGCGCAGCGGCGCTCTCGTGGCGTTCCCCACGGAAACGGTCTACGGGCTGGGCGCCAACGCGCTGAGCGCCGACGCGGTAGGCCGCATCTACGCGGCCAAGGGGAGACCGTCGTTCAATCCGCTCATCGTCCACATCGCCGACGCCGGTGACCTGGAGACCGTGGCGCGTGAGGTCCCGCCAGTCGCAAGGACGCTGGCCGACGCCTTCTGGCCCGGAGCGCTCACGCTCGTCCTCCCCAAGCGCGCGCACATTCCCGACATCGTGAGCGCCGGGCTCGATACCGTGGGAGTTCGCGTTCCGTCGCACCCGGTGGCGCGCGCGCTCATTCGTCGCGCCGGGGTCCCGGTCGCGGCGCCGAGCGCCAACGCCTTCACGCGCGTGTCACCCACGTCGGCGGCGCACGTGGTCGCCCAACTGGGCGCAGCGGTCGACCTGGTGATCGACGGCGGGAGCACCGCGGTGGGGATCGAGTCGACCGTGGTCGACGTGACCGGTGAGCGCCCGGTGCTGCTGCGACTGGGGGGTGTGTCGCGCGAGGCGCTGGAGCGCGTGGTGGGGCCGGTGGAAGTCGTTAGGCACGCGGCGGGAGGCGCTGCGCCGCGCCCGTCGCCGGGGATGATCGACCGGCACTACGCACCGCGTGCATCGCTGCGCCCGTTCACCGCGACCGAGCGCCACGAGGTATGGAGGGAGCTGATAGCGCTCGAGGATGCGGGGACGCGTACGGGGCTCCTCGCCTTCGACGTGGAGGGGGCCGAGGCGACGGTGGCGATCGCGATGCCTGGCGATGCGGCTGGCTATGCCCGCGCGCTGTACGCGGCGCTTCACGCGCTGGACGGCGCCGGGTGCACCGTTGCGTATGTCGAGGAGATCCCGCAGGGGGAAGGGTGGGCGGCGATTGCCGATCGCTTGCGGCGCGCGGGGCTGGGGTCGTCGTAGCGTCCGGCGGGCGGCCGACGTGCGCTGGTCGTGCGCGCCGCTAGAAGCGCTCGCCCTTCGCCTCGCGGGCGGCGCTTCCCACGGCGCGCACGCGCGACCACATGGTGTAGAAGAAGATGGCGATCCCCGCCACCTGCAACGCGCCACCGATCACCACCGCCACACGCAGCGCCGGCGCCTGGCTGGCAATGCGCGCCAGCTCTCCCGCCAGCCGCAATGCGGTCCCCACGGTCATGCACCAGTAGGCGGCGCTGGCCAGGCGCGGGTCGTAGCGCGCGTCGTCCTTCTCGGGGCGCGGGAAGAGCCAGAGGGCGACCCCCTGGATCATCATCATCACGAAGCCGACGAGGATGGCGTGCGTGTGCGCCGAGACCTGGTAGGGCGACGGCCACGTGCGCCCAACTTCGCGCTGCACCAGGATCCAGAGGCCGATCAGGAGACCAATGACCAGGAAGGCGATCCCGGTCTTGATGTAGCGGCGGACGAGGGTGTGCATCGCGCGCCGCCCCTACCCGCGCACGAGGCGCGCCGCGGCAATTACCACACCAATCGCAGCCAGCGCACCCACGCGCGCCATGAGGACGATCTGCCGCCGGACCCTGGCGGCGTCGGGGCGCGTGTCGAGCGCACGGGCGCGCGACGGTGAGAGCGCCAGGTCGTGCGCCAGCGAGAGGACCAGCATGAACGTCACCATCGCCAGCTTCCAGGCCAGCGCGTATCCCACGCCCTGCGTCCAGAAGGTCCCATTGGTCCAGAGCGACCAGGAGAGCCATCCGCGATACCATACCAGCCACGTCCCGCTCCCCAGGAGGACGATGACCGCCGCCCACCCTACATACCGGAAGCGCATCCCCACTTCCTCGAACAGCGCGGTGCGCAGCGCCGGCGGCTCCACCTTGCGCAGCGCCGGCGCGCCGACCAGGGCGAGGAAGAGGACGCCGCCGATCCACGTCATGGCGGCAAAGAGGTGGAGCGTGACGAAGGTGTAGTACAGCGTGCGCACGTGGTGGCCTCGCGGCGCCGGCTCAGTCGGGCTGCACGGTGGGGAGGGCGCCGGGGCGGCGCTGCGCCTGCTGCGCGCGCTGCAGCACCCGGGGGCCATCGATCGTGCGCCACATGTTATAGATGAAGAGGTACGCGCCTAACGCCGAGATGATCCCGCCGGCCGCCTGCACCGGGAGGGCGCGCGGCGCGCCGAGCGTGGGGACGAGGAGAAAGCCGACCGACAGCGTCACCAGCCCGATGTTGGCCACGAACACATGCACCTCGGCCAGGCGCCGGTCGTGCAGCGGGTGACCCGTGAAGCGCGGAATCACGTGATAGGCCACGCCGAAGATCATCATCGAGACGAAGCCGAGGAGGTTCATATGGAAGTGCGCCGTTCGATACGCCGCGGCGTTCGGCCACGTCGACATCACCGCGCCCAGGGTGACGCCAATGCCGAACCAGGCGAGGCTCGACTTGAGGAACGCCTTGGAGAACCAGTCCATCACCAACGCTCCGGGCGAGCCGGCGGTATCGCGCACCGGAGCTGTCCCGGACCGCGCGGCACTGCCCGCTCATGAGGGGTTTGACGGGCACCGGACGCGCACGATTGCAGGTCGCGCGGTGCCACCTCGGCGCGCAATATCAGGGGCGTCGACGGTCCGTCGTGTGCGGATTCGCCCGACCCGGGCGGCGACAATCCCTGAAATGCGGCATAACGCATATATGATTATCAAACCGGTCGATCCATCGCACCCCCTCCCGCTCGACGACAAGGGGGCCAAGCCGCCGCGGGGGCTCGCCAACGGCGACGACCTCAAGCGCCTCCTGGCCGTGGAGCAGGAGCGGCTGGGGGAGCTGCAGTCGGCCTTCTACGCCGACCGCCGGCACGCGCTCCTCGTCGTGCTGCAGGGGCGCGACGCGTCTGGGAAGGACGGGACGATCCGCGCCGTCTTCGATGCCTGCAACCCGCAGGGATGCCAGGTGGCCTCGTTCAAGGCTCCCACCGACCTCGAGCTGTCGCACGACTTCCTCTGGCGCGTGCACCAGGTGGTCCCGCCGCGGGGAATGATCGGGATCTTCAACCGGTCGCATTACGAGGACGTGCTCGTGGTGCGGGTGAAGAACCTCGTGCCCAAGCGCGTGTGGCAGCACCGGTACCGGCAGATCAACGACTTCGAGCGCATGCTGACGGAGAACGGCGTGGTGATCCTCAAGTTCTTCCTGCACATCTCCAGGGATGAACAGCGTGAGCAGTTCCTCGAGCGCCTGACCGATCCCACGAAGAACTGGAAGTTCCGCGCCGGCGACCTCGACGACCGGGCGTTGTGGGGCGACTACACGCGCGCCTATCGCGACGCGCTTCGTGAGTGCAGCACCAAGTGGGCGCCGTGGTACGTGATCCCGTCGGACCATCGTGCGGCGCGGAACTACCTGATCACGAAGGTGATCAACGAAGCGTTAGGGGCGCTCAAGCCGGAGTATCCGCGGGCGTCGAAGGAGGTGCTGGCGCTCAAGTCGGGGTTGGCGCGGTAGGGCGCACGGCTGGGGGTGGTGCGCTTGGCTTGGGAGGGGCAACTGCGGTGTGACGCGAAGGCACGAAGGCGCGAAGGGAGCGCGCGACGGGCGGACGGATGTTCGCGCCGCGGCGTTAGGCGGTTTGTATCCTTGTGTCTTCGATGCTTCGTGTGAGTTGTCCCGCGCGAGGTGGGGCAGCGGCCGGGCTCGCGCGGAGGGGAAGGCGCAACTGCGGTCTCACGCGAAGCCGCGAAGGCGTGAAGGTGCACAGCCCCTTTGCGGCTTCGCTTCCTTGCGTGAGACAGGATCTTGCACCGATGGGGCGCGCCCTAAGCCCGCCTCGCGCACCCACGCTCAAGCCGCGACGATAGGCGCCGATACTCCCCAGGATGGAGTATTCGGCCGCGCCCTCTTCCCATGCCGGCGGTGCTCGCACGACCAGCACCGACGGCGCTCCCGTACGCCCGGCGCCGGGTGGCGGCGCGGGGCGGGTGGTGGCGCGCTCGGCGATCGCGCTCCTCCTCGGTGGCGTGGCGCTGGCCGCGCAGGTGCCGCAGCGCTGGACCCTTGGCGATTCCCGCGAGCGCGTCCGACAGGTGCAAGGAGCGCCCGATCTGGTCGAGCGACTGACGTCGCTGGGGAAGGAGATCTGGTCGTATCGCTCCAGCAGCGTGACCTTCGACCCACGGACCGGGCACGTCGTGGAATACACCGACGCCGAGGGCGCGCTCAAGGTCGTGATGGCGCCGCGGGGCTCGACGGGTGCGCCCTCGCGCGGGGCACTCGCGCTGGGGAGCTCGCGCGACGCGGTGCTGCGACGGTTCGGGACCCCGTGGGCGTATACGCGCGATCCCTCCCGACGGTACGCCTATCTCGCCTACGGGCGCAGCGTGGTGCAGCTCGCGCTCGATGACGATCGCGTCAGCGGGTGGATCGTCCGCGACTCGGCGATCGTCGTGGCCAGGGGTGACCGCGAGGCTGGGGAAGCGGCGATGCGCGGCGGCGGGAAGGCGCCGCCGACTCGGCAGGCAGCCGCGCCGGCCACGCTGCGCGCGAGCGTCGCCTGGCAGGACGACGATCGCGACGGCGCGCTCGCGCCGGGTGAAGGGGGGCGCGTGACGCTCACGGTGGCCAACGACGGTCCTGGCGAGGCGCGCAATGTCCGCGCATCGCTCGCTGTCGAATCGCCGGCAACCGGTGTCACCGTCTCCGTCGCCCCCTCCACTCCAACGATCGCCAGCGGCAGCGAGCGCGACTTCACCTTCCGCCTCGCGGCCGACTCGGCGCAGTCGGCCAGCGAGATCGTCATCGTCGCGAGGGTGAGCGAGGCGAACGGCTTCGACCTCTCCCCGGCGCTACGCCTGCGCGTCGCGGCGCGCGCGGCGGGTGCGCCGCGGCTCGTGGTGCGCGACACGCGGCTCGACGACGCCTCGCGCGATGGGCGACTGGCGCCGCGCGAGGTGGGCGACCTGACCATTCGCGTTGGGAACGACGGCGACGCCGCCACGCCGCCGCTCCGCGCCCGCCTGTGGCGCGGCGGCGACCTGTTCCTCGCCGCCGGCGCGCGCGACACCTTCTCGTTAGGGGCGATCCCCGCTGGCGGGACGTCGACCGTCACGCTGTCGCTCTACACCAACTCGCGCGCCGCCGACACCGGGCTCCGCCTCGAGCTGGCCGACGCGCGAGGGCGCGTCCTGGCGCGCCTCCCGATCGATCTTCCTCTCACCAAGCGACCCAGCGGCGTGCTCGACGTGGTGGCGGCGCGCGACTCGTCAGGCACCGTCGAGCGAGGGGCGCTGAACAGCGCCGCCGTCGACCGCGACCTCCCCGTCGCCGCCACGCGTCGCCCCGACGCGATCGCCGTCCTCCTCGGCGTCGAGCGCTACAAGCAGCTTCCCGACGCGCGCTTCGCCGAGCGCGACGTGGCGCTGATGCGTCGTTATGCGGTCGAGGCGCTCGGCGTGAACGACGACGTCGAGCACCTGTACGCCCGCACCGGAGCCGACGTGACCGGCGGCGAGCTGCGGAAGGTGTTCGGCGAGGCGGGGTGGCTGGCACGGCGCGTCACCGCCAACACCGACCTCGTCGTCTACTGGGCAGGGCACGGCGCCCCCGATGCGGCGCGGCGCTCGCCGTTCCTCCTCCCCTGGGACGCCGACCCGGCCTTCGTGAGCGAGACCGGCTTCGCGTTAGGCGACCTGTTCGACCGCCTGGCCCGGCTCCCCGCGCGATCGATCGTCGTCATCCTCGACGCCTGCTTCACCGGCGTGTCGCGCGACGGGGCGGCGCTCGCCCCCGGGGCGCGCGCCACCGTCCTCTCGGTCGAGCACCCCGCACTCGTCAGGCGGCAGATGGGGGTCATCACCGCCGCGCGCGGCGCGCAACTCGCCGGCGACCTTCCCGACGCCCGCCATGGACTCCTCACCTACTGGATTGCCCGCGGGCTGCGCGGCGAAGCCGACGCCGACAGCAACAACGCCATCAGCATCGCCGAGTTGGGGCGTTTCGCCGAACGACACGTGCGGGAGACCGCGGCGAGACTCAACCGCGACCAGCGCCCGCTGACCATCGCCCGCGACACGGCAACGGTCGTCGCCAGGCTCTCGCCCGGGGGAACGCGGCCGTGAACCTCCGCGACGGCGCATTGCGCGGGCGCTTGACGCTTTTCGTCGTTTGCCTCCTCGCCGCCACGACGCCAGTGAGCGCGCGCGCCCAGGGCATCGACACCGTCACCGTCGAGCAGCGCCTGCTGATGACGCCCGACCTCACCCCCGCCGAGGCGAGGCGCCGCGCCATCGACGCCGCGCTCGCCGAGGCCGTGCGCCGCGTGGCCGGCGTGCGCGTGCAATCGAGTGCGTTGAGCACGCTGGACGAACGCGGTCCAGGTGGCGCGCGCATCGACTCGCGTTACTCGAGCGTCATTGCCCTCGACGCTGCTGCGCGGGCGGTCGACTACCAGGTCACGAGCGAGCGCTGGGACACTCGGCAGATCGACGGCGCGGCGCAGCTCTACTTGCAGATCACCGTCCGCGCCGCCGTCGAGCGCGAACGCGGCAGGACCGACGCCGGTTTCGCCGTCGCCCTCTCGCTCAACGCCGCGCGCTACGACGTCCGCGGCGACGCCGCCAGCCGCAACGACGAGATCATCGCCACCGTGCGCAGCACGCGCGCGGCGCATCTCACGCTGTTCACGCTCGCCGGCGACAGCGTGCAGCGTCTCTTTCCCAATGCGTATCTCCCCGACGTTCCCGCCGACTCCGGCGCCCTCGTCGAACTCCCCGCCCTCGACTGGCGCGAGCGCGGGCTGCGCCTCCGCGCGACGCTGCCGCCGGGCGTCGACGAGCGTCGGGAGCTGCTGCTGATCGTCGCCACGCGAGCGCCGGTCGCGCCGCCGCCGCTCACGCTTTCGGTGATGGAGCTGCAACGATGGCTGGTGCGCATTCCGCTGCAGGAGCGGGCGATGGCGTTTGCGTCATACGATGTGCGGCGGGCGGGTCGGTGAGCTTGGGCGGTTGAGGGTGGGGAGGGGTCTTACCGCAGGGAACGCGGGGTTTCACGGAGTGGGGATGGGGTGAGAGGTGAGCACTCGGCGCGTCGAGCGCATTGGGTTCTGCGGCACGAGCGACGGAGCGGTCGCGCGAGTGGTTCATTCGATTGGCGGTTGCGGCGTGCGAGGGGGTGGGGGGCGGGAGGGACTCCGTCGTGTCTTCCTGTTTTCGTGGCTTAGTGTCTTCGCGTGAGACCGAACTCTCGTGAGCGGGAGCCACCTGCCGGGCGCAGCGCAACGGCAGATGGGTCCCAGCTTTCGCTGGGAAGGGGGGGGGCGTTTCTTCGCGGATTCGTGGCTTCGTTTCTTCTCGGCTTCGTGGCTTCGTGTGAGCCCGAACTCTCGCGAGTGGGAGCCACCTGCCGGGCGCAGCGCTGCGACAAATGGGTCCCAGCTTTCGCTGGGAAGGGGGGCGTTCCCTCGTCTCTTCGCTTCTTCGCGGCTTCGTTTCTTCGTGGCTTCGCGGCTTCGTGGCTTCGTGTGAGACCGAACTCTCGTGAGCGGGAGCCACCTGCCGGGCGCAGCGCTGCGACAAATGGGTCCCAGCTTTCGCTGGGACGGGCGGGTTGTTTCTTCGTTTCTTCGCGGCTTCGCGGCTTCGCGGCTTCGCGCCTTCGTGTGAGACCGAACTCTCGTGAGTGGGAGCCACC